>NZ_JBIRSJ010000006.1:289464-641722 GCF_044334165.1 Streptomyces sp. NPDC020845
GCCGCGGGGTTGGCCCCCCCGGCCCGGCGGCGGCGCCGTGGTGTGGTTTTTGTGTGTTTGTGCGCCCGCCCCCCCCCGCGGGGCCGGGGGCGCCCCCCTAAAAAAACCCACCACAAATCCACCGGCATTGACGTTGGAGAACAAGCTCACACCTGGTCGGCCCAGAGGAGACGGCCGTCGGCCTGGATGTGCAGCGTCGGTGAGTGCTCCCGGTACCCCCACGCGGAAGCGTTCGCCTCGGCCACCCAGGCCCTTGCCTGGAATGCCTGGGCGGCGACGATGGGTGCGGCGCAGCCGTCGAGCGGGCTGGTCACGGTGGCACCGGCCGGGACGGTGACGTCGCGCGCGGTGCCCCACGGCGCGGGGCAGTCGTGCTGGGCCCCGGCCTGGACGTAAGCGATCCTGGCCTTCACCGTGGCCGCCCGGGTCGAGGAGTTGCTGAACTGGACGACGAAGGACAGGGAGTCCTTGCCGACTTTGGTGCAGGGCCGCCATGACACGGCGCCCACCGCCCGCACAGGTCCGCAGCGGTGATTGCCTTTCAGATCGGCCATCCGCGCGACGTCCCCGCCGCCCGATGCCCCGTCTCCTTCCGAGGCGCCGCTGCGCAGCGCCATGGTGCCGGTGATCAGCCCCACGGCGATCGCCGTCGCCACGGCGAATTGCCATCCTCTCCGCTTCGGAAGAGCCTGCGTTTCGGGGGCGGTGTTTGACTCGGTGGCGGTGTTTGTTTCGGTAGCGGTGTTCGTTTCAGAAACGGCGTGCGTCGCGACGGTGGCCGCGGGGGCGAGACAGGCGAGGACTTCATCCCTCCAGCCGGGACCCGCCTCCTCTTTCAACCGCCGTGCGAGGTCCGCGATTTCGACGCCGATCTTCGGCAGCTCCTGAGCGCTGCGCGGCGCCTTTTGCGCGAGCGCCCGCGCGATTGCTTCGCAGTCCTCCTGGCTGGGCAGTCGGTTCTTCTTGCTGCCGGGCAGCAATTGATCGCGGCCTTTGAGCCAGTACGACAGCAGAGGCAGATCGATTCTCTTACGGCTCCGACCGGCACGCTCGAACTCCAGGCGCTCTCGCGTCAGCTCCGCGACCAGACCGGCCCGGGTGGGGCGTCGCGCGGTGTCGGTCACCTGGCCGACCGTGGCCGCCCATGCGTCGAGGGCTTGGACCAAGGCGTGCGCCAAGTCCCTGAAGAGCTCGGTCGGTTCCCCCATGAACACCCCCGCAGTGAATGCCGTTAACTATAGAACACCACTTCATCGCGGGCCAGTCAGCGGCGGCCGAGCCGGTTCCGGTTGCACCGCAACGCGAGGGTCCGCAGGTCAGAGCGGTGCACATGGCAGTGCAACGAGCCACGCCGTTGCACCACGTGCCCACCCTCCCGGACCGGTGCACGGTGGTCTCCGTCGGCGCGGTTCGCACCGCCGACCACCCCGGACCCGAACGGAAGGACCTCCACCATGTGCCGGCGATGCAAAGGCGACGGGAAGTGCACGACCTGCGGCGGCTCCGGATACCGCGGCGTATGGAAGTGCGACAGCTGCCGCGGCAGCGGCGACTGCAAGGCCTGCGACGGCCGCGGCTAGCCCACCCCGAAAACCTGGAGCATTTCATGATGTACGAAGACGCACTGCTGGAAAAGCTCGTCAGCCGGGCCGACGACGAAGACTGCGAAGCCCCGCTCCCCATCACCATCATGGTGGGCGGCGTCATCATCACCGGCGCCATTCTCCCCCGGGACGAATGGCTCAGGCAGCACATGAGCCTGCTGTCCGAGAAGAGTTCGCTGACCGAATTCGCCAAGGATTTCGCCGCGGATATGCTGCGCCATGAGCCCGAGACCACCCATATACATCTGACCTGGGCGCGGATCGTCACCGGCGGCCCCGCCGTCCCCATCGACGATTACGGGCTGCTGCGGGTGCCGCTGTCCGAGGTGGGCGCCTGGACCATCGGCGATCTCAACCCCATCGGCTGAGGTACGAACCCGGCTGCCCACGGGTGGGGTGGGCGGCTGCCCGCCTCACTCCCCCACCCGCCCCCACGCCCGGAGCGCCAGCCCCGGCTCGTCCGTCTTCTGGCGGGCCACCAGCAGCGCGCCGTCGCCCGCGAGAGCGGCGAGTACGACCAGGCCCAGGCCGTCCAGGGCCAGCGCGGGCCATCCCGTGCCCGGCTGGCCCGAGGACGTCCACCACACCCCCGCCGCCTCGTCCTCCGTGGGGTGCGCCGCGACTCCGAGACGTCCGCTCTTGGCGTCGCGGTGGGCCAGCACCGTGCAGTCGTGGCCGTCCACGGTGGTACGGATCACCGCGACCGGCCCGGTGCCCGACTCCCCGCCCAGCGGCGCCGCCTCGTCCGCACCGGGCCGCCAGGCCAGCACGCCGCGTCCCTCCGCGTCGCGCCAGTAGTGCGTGACCGTGTCGCGGCCGCTGGCGAGGGCGGCGGCGGAGGCGGCCTCGGGGCGGGCGGGAATGTCCTCGGCGCGCTCGTACGCGGCGCCGGACTCGGGCTGGTACCAGCGCAGGGCACCGCCGCCGGCCGGAGCGAGCAGTTCGACGCGCCCGTCGGCGGTCGCGGCCGCGGACAGCCCGTCCAGTACGCCGACGCCCTTGAGGTCGGTCCACCCGCCCCACTTGCCCTTGCCGTCCTGCCGCCGCGCGCTGACCCCGCGTCCGGCGTTGCGTACGAAGACGTGCACGGCCCCCGAGGAGTCCACGGCCGCCGCCGGGGCCCCGGTGCGCTGTGCCTTGCCCCGGTCCTTGGGGTGCGGGGTGCCGAGGGAGTGCCAGGCCGTCAAGGGTCTGGCGGTCTGGAACTGGGTGGCGTGGACGATGTCCACGTCCGGGCCGTCGCCGCCGCCCTGCCGGTGCCGCAGCCCCAGCAGATGGGCATAGCCGTCGGCGCCCTGGGCCACCGTCAGCGCGGTCAGGCCGGGCACTTCGATCAGCCGCGGCCCGGTCCACCGCGGGCCCCCGGGCCGCTCCTCGGTCCAGCGGGCGATGCCGCCCGCCACCGGTGCGTAGGCCGTGAGCCTGCCGTCCTTGCCGCGGAGCAACCGCAACGCCATGGCCCGCTGCAACCCTTCCCTGACGTCGTTCCCCCTGGGTGAGCCCGGGTGGGCCTCCACGAGGTCCACGAGGCTTGCGCGTCACCCCTGCTGACGCGATGCCACCCATAGTATTTTGCCTCCCTTATGGAAGGTCTTGTCGTCGTGGACGCGGCGAATGTCATCGGTTCGGTGCCCGACGGCTGGTGGCGGGACCGGCGCGGCGCGGCCGAGCGGCTGCGGGACCGGCTCGCCGCCCTCGCCGAGAGCGGGCTGCCGCCCCGTCCCGGGGTCCCGGAGTGGGCCGGGCGGCCGCCCGTGGACATCGTGCTCGTGGTCGAGGGCGCCGCGCGCGATGTGGCGCCCGTGCCGGGGGTGCGGGTGGAGCGGGCGCCGGGCAGCGGGGACGACCGGATCGTGGAGGTGGTGGCGGCCCGCGAGCCGGGGCGGCCGTGTCTGGCGGTGACCGCCGACCGGGAGCTGCGGACGCGGGTACGGGCGCTGGGGGCCGAGGTCACAGGCCCGCGCTCGGTCCGCCCCGCCGACTGAGCGGCCCGCCGGCCCCACGTACTCTTAGGCAAGCCTTGGCTAAGAGCACGGAAGAGAGAAGGGGCGAATGTCGGGAGTCGCGCGCCGCCGCGTCGGCTGGATATCCGCGGCGGCGCTGCTGCTCCTGGCCGCCGTGGTGCTCAGCCTCGCGGTCGGCAGCCGCCAGATCGCCATCGGCGAGGTGTACGACGCCCTGCTGCACGGCGGTACGAGCGACAACGCCCAAGTCGTACGGTCCCTGCGGGTGCCGCGGACCGTCATCGGCGTCATGGTCGGGGTGGCCCTCGCCGTGGCCGGCACCGTACTTCAGGGGATCACCCGCAACCCGATCGCCGAGCCCGGCATCCTGGGCATCAGCCAGGGGGCCTCGCTGGGCGTGGTCTGCGCGATCGCGTTCTTCGGGGTGCACACGCTGAACGGGTACGTCTGGTTCGCCTTCGCGGGCGCGGCGCTCGCGGCGGTGTGCGTGTACGCGGTGGCCAGCAGCGGACGCGGGGGCGCGTCGCCGGTCAAACTCGCCCTGGCCGGTGCCGCGATGAACGCGTTCATCGCCTCGGTGGTCTCGGCGATCGTCACCACCAACGCCCGGGTCCTGGACGAGTTCCGGTTCTGGGACGTGGGCTCGCTCGGCGGGCGTGACGCCACGATCGCCGGCCAGACCTGGCCGTTCCTGGCCGCCGGGCTGCTGCTGGTGCTGGCGATGGCCCGCGGGCTCGACGCGCTCGCCCTCGGCGACGACGTCGCGCGGGGGCTTGGCCGCAATGTCGCGCTGCTGCGGATGGCGGGCACCGTGGGCGCGACCGTGCTGACGGGTGTCGCGGTCGCCGCCGCGGGCCCGATCGCCTTCACCGGCCTGGCCGTTCCGCATATCGCGCGCGCCCTCGTCGGCACCGGCCACCGCTGGCTGCTGCCGATGGCCGCGCTGCTCGGCCCGGTGATGATCCTCACCTCGGATGTCATCGGCCGTATCGTCTTCCCGCCCTCGGAGGTGCCGGTGTCCGTGATGACCGCCCTGGCGGGCGTGCCGTTCCTGATCGCTCTGGTGCGCAGGAAGGCGGTCACAGCGTGAGCAGCATCCGGGCCGTGCACGCCGCCGGGTACACCGTGGTCAGGGCCGGGCGGGGCAGCTTCCTCGTCCACCGCAGGGCCGTTGTGGCGGCCGTCGTCCTCGCCGCCGCGCTGGCCGTGGCCGTTGTGGCGTCGCTGTGCGTCGGCGAGTCGTTCGTGTCGCCGACGGAGGTCGTACGGGTGCTGCTGGGTCAGCCCAGCCCCGACGAGCTGGTGGTGGGCACCCTCCGGCTGCCGCGCCTGGTGACCGGGCTGCTGGTCGGCGTGGCCTTCGGGCTGTCCGGAGCACTGATCCAGACCATGGCCCGCAATCCGCTCGCCAGCCCCGATGTCATCGGGGTGACGCATGGCGCGGGCGCGGCCACGGTCGCCGCCATGACCTTCGGCATCACCTCGTACACCGCCCTGCCGTATGTGTCGGTCGGCGGCGGTCTCGCGGCTGCCGCGCTGGTCTACGTGTTCGCCTGGCGCAAGGGGCTCAGCGCCTCGCGCTTCGTCCTCATCGGCATCGGGATCTCGGTGGCCCTGGGCTCGCTGTCCCGGCTGTTTCTGACCAAGGGCGACTATCTGGTGGCCCAGCAGGCCAAGGTCTGGCTCACCGGGTCGCTCAACGGCCGCGGTTACGACCAGGCCGCGCCGCTCGCGACGGCGCTGCTGCTCCTGCTGGTGCCGCTGCTGTGGGCGGCCCGGGCGCGGCGCGGGGTGTCGCTGGACGACGATACGGCCACCGCGCTGGGCGTGCGGCTGGACCGGGTCCGGCTGGGGTTGAGCGGCCTCGGGGTGGTTCTCGCGTCTGTCGCCACCGGCGCCGCCGGTCCGGTGGACTTCGTGGCACTGCTCGCCCCGCAGATCGCGCGCCGGGTCGCGCGCACCGAGCAGCCGCCGCTGCTGTGTTCGGCGCTGACCGGGGCGCTGGTCGTGGTCACGGCGGATCTGCTGGCCCGCAGGCTCTTCTCGCCGACCGAGCTGCCGGTCGGCGTGTTCACCGCCCTGGTGGGCGCCCCGTATCTGATGTGGCTGCTCATCCGCACCCGTAGCCGTTCCGGAGGCACCGCGTGACCGACAACCGCCTGACCGCGCGGGAGCTGACCCTCGCGTACGAGGACCGCACGGTCGTCGACGGCCTCGATCTGGAGATCCCGCACGGCAAGGTCACGGTGATCGTCGGCCCCAACGCCTGCGGCAAGTCCACCCTGCTGCGCGCGCTCGGCCGTCTCCTCAAGCCGCGGCGCGGGTCGGTGCTGCTGGACGGCGCCGAGCTGTCCCGCCTTCCGACCAAGCGGATCGCCCAGGCCATCGGGCTGCTGCCGCAGACCCCGGTGCCGCCGGAGGGGATCACGGTGGCGGATCTGGTCTCGCGCGGCCGGCAGCCGCACCAGAAGTGGTGGCAGCAGTGGTCGGAGGACGACGAGCGGGCCGTCGGCGAGGCCATGGAGCGCACCGGGACCGCCGAGCTCGCACAGCGCCCGGTCGACGAGCTCTCCGGCGGCCAGCGGCAGCGCGTGTGGATCGCCATGGCGCTCGCTCAGGACACCGATGTGCTGCTGCTCGACGAGCCGACGACCTATCTCGACATCGCCCACCAGGTGGAGGTGCTCGACCTGGTCCGGCAGCTCAACCACGACCGCGGCCGCACCGTGGTCGCGGTGCTGCACGATCTGAACCAGGCGGCGCGCTACGCCGACCACCTGATCGCCATGCGGGGCGGGCGGATCGTCGCGGAGGGCGCGCCGGGGGACATCGTCACCGCGGAGCTGGTGCAGGAGGTCTTCGGGCTGGCCTCGGTCGTCGTACCGGATCCGGTGACGGGCGATCCGCTGGTGGTCCCGGGCACTCCGTGGGCGGCGGCTGGGGGCGGTGCTACCGGGGGTGGCGCTACCGCCGCACCCGTACGCAACATAAGGTAAGCCTCGCCTAAGAACTGCCTGTGACAGGAGCCCTGCCATGTCCCCTCGACGCCGCGGTACCGCCGCCGTCGCCCTCGCTGTCGCCGCCGCGCTGTCCCTCGCGGCCTGCGGCGGCTCCTCCGACGGCGAGAAGGAAGGGAGCGGCGGGCAGGGCGACAAGAAGTCCGTGTCCAAGGACGGCAAGGACTTCGCGAGCGCGGCCAAGAAGACCGCCGCGATGGGTACGGACGCCAAGGCCGGCCAGTGGCCGCGCACCATCACCCACGCCATGGGCAAGACCGAGCTGAAGGCCCAGCCCAAGCGGGTCGTCGTACTGGACGTCGGCGAGCTCGACAACGTGGTGTCGCTCGGCATCAAGCCGGTCGGCCTGGCGCCGACCGAGGGCTCCCCGGAGCTCCCGTCGTACCTGAAGAAGGAGGCGGGCGACCCGAAGAACGTCGGCACCATCAACAACCTCAACCTCGAGGCGATCGCCGGGCTCAAGCCCGATCTGATCCTCGGCAGCCAGCTGCGCGCCGCGGACAAGTACGACGAGCTGTCGAAGATAGCGCCGACCGTCTTCTCCATCCGCCCTGGCTTCACCTGGAAGCAGAACTACCTCCTCAACGCCGCAGCGCTGGACAAGACGGCCGAGGCCAAGGCGGAACTCGCCGACTACGACAAGAAGGTCAAGGCGCTGGACACCAGACTGGGTGCCAAGAAGCCGACCGTCTCCATGGTCCGGTTCATGCCCGACGGTGTGATCCGGCTCTACGCCAACGCCTCGTTCATCGGCACGATCCTGAAGGACGCGCACATTCCGCGGCCGAAGAACCAGGACGTCGAAGACCTCGCCACCGAGATCAGCGCCGAGAACATCGACAAGGCCGACGCCGACTACATCTTCACCGGCGTCTACGGGGACCCGAAGGCCACGGACCGCTCCAAGGCGCAGGGCAACCCGCTGTGGAAGAACCTCAAAGCGGTCAAGGCCGGTCACGCCACCGACGTCCCGGACGAGACCTGGTACCTGGGCCTCGGGGTGATGGCCGCGGACAAGGTCGTGGCGGACCTGGAACAGCGCCTGACCGCATAGCAACGCCTCACCACGGAGCAGCGCCTCACCGCATTGCGATGGCGCGGGCCGGGGCGGGGCCTCAGCTCCGCCCCGCCTCGGCGGCCTGGCCCATCCGGCTGTGGCGGCGCCCGTAGAGGAAGTAGACGACGAAGCCGATCGCCATCCACACCCCGAACCGCACCCAGGTCTCGGCGGGCAGGTTCAGCATCAGCCACAGCGAGGCGGCGACCGAGGCGATCGGCAGCACCGGCACCCAAGGGGCGCGGAAGGCGCGGGGCAGGTCGGGGCGGGTTCGGCGGAGCACGATGACGCCGAGGGCGACCACGACGAAGGCGAAGAGCGTGCCGATGTTCACCAGCGCCGCCAGTTCGGAGATGCTGGTGAACCCGGCGACGACGGCGATGACTGCGCCGAGCACGACCGTCGAGCGGTACGGCGTGGCGTACTTCGGGTGCACCTTCGAGAAGACCCTGGGCAGCAGCCCGTCCCGGCTCATGGCGAAGAAGACGCGGGTCTGCCCGAGCAGCAGGATCAGACAGACGGTGGTGAGCCCGATCGCCGCGCCGAAGCTGATGAGGCCCGCGTAGAAGGGGTGTCCGGTCGCCTTGAAGGCGTCGGCGAGCGGGGCGTCCACCGACAGCTCGGTGTACTTCTGCATGCCGGTGACGACGATGGACACCGCGACGTAGAGCACGGTGCAGATGAAGAGCGAGCCGAGGATGCCGCGCGGCATGTCCCGCTGCGGGTTTCTGGTCTCCTCGGCCGTGGTGGCCACGATGTCGAAGCCGATGAAGGCGAAGAAGACCACGGCGGCGGCGGTGAAGATGCCCTGGACGCCGAAGGAGGTCGGCTGATACTCGGACAACACCTCGATCAGCGGGGCCTTGAGCCCGGCGCTGGTGGCCGTCTCCCGGGCCGGCGGGATGAAGGGGTGGTAGTTCTCGCCGTGGATGAAGAAGGATCCGGCGATGATGACCAGCAGCACCACGGTCACCTTGATGGCGACCACCACTGCCGTGACCCGCGCGGACAGCTTCATGCCCAGGACCAGAATCCCCGTCAGCAGCAGCACCAGCAGAAAGGCGAGGATGTCGAAGCCGAAGCCGTGGGCCACATCGGGGCCCGACAGCACATCCGGCAGATGCCATCCCGCGTTGTCCAGCAGCGAGCGCACATAGCCGGACCAGCCGACCGCCACCACGGCGGTGGCCAGGGCGAATTCCAGGACCAGGTCCCAGCCGATGATCCAGGCGGGCAGTTCGCCCAGCGAGGCGTACGAGAAGGTGTACGCGGATCCGGCCACCGGCACGGTGGAGGCGAACTCGGCGTAGCACAGCGCGGCCAGCGCACAGACGACCCCGGCGGCCACGAAGGCGAGCGCGGTCGCGGGCCCCGCCTGCTGTTTGGCCACCGCTCCGGTCAGCACGAAGATACCGGTGCCGATGATCACGCCGACGCCGAAGACGGTCAGGTCGAGGGCGGAGAGCGTCCTGGTCAGGGCGTGCTCGGGCTCCTCGGTGTCCTGGATGGACTGTTCCACGGACTTCGTCCGGAAGAGTCCTTTGGGTCCCCTGCCTCCGGCCCTGTTCCCGGCGCCTCCGCTGTCTGGTTCTTGTCCGTTCACCGCGCCACCTCCACGCCTGCCCGTGCGCGCCATCGTTGTGGTTACCGGGCATGCGGGATGTATGCACACTCTCCGGCATTCCCGATTCACCCGATGGGGCGCGGCGGCGGGAAAAGGACTGGGCCGGTCGGAGCACCGCGCGTGTCGCGCGGCGGCCCCGACCGGCCCGGGTCGGAGGTGATGGTGCGGGGGGGATCAGTCCCGTACGGGCTCGGCCGCGGTGGACTGCGCCGCCGCCCCCGTCCCGGCGGGCTCGGCCGCGGCGGCCGACGCTGCCGGGTCGACCGACTCGTCCTCGTATCGTCCGCCGATCCTGGAGACCAGGCCGGTGACCTGGCGGGCGATGTCCGGGGCGGTCAGCCCGATCTCCGCCATGACCTCCTTGCGGGAGGCGTGGTCGAGGAAGCGGGGCGGGATGCCGAAGTCGCGCAGCGGCATGTCCACTCCGGAGTCGCGCAGCGCCTGCGCGATGGCGGAGCCCACGCCGCCGACCCGGATGTTGTCCTCGACGGTGACCACGACGCGGTGCCGCTCGGCGAGCGCGGGCAGCTCCTCGTCCACGGGCTTGACCCAGCGCGGGTCCACCACCGTGGCGGAAATGCCTTGTTTGTCGAGAAGGTCGGCGACCTCCAGACACATCGGGGCCAGCGCGCCGACCGAGACCAGCAGCACATCCGGCCGGTCCGCGTCCGCCGGGGCGGGCTCGCGCAGCACGTCCATGCCGCCGATCCGGCCCACCGCCCGGACCGCCGGGCCGACCGCGCCCTTCGAGTAGCGCACCACCGTCGGGGCCCCGTCCACCTCCACGGCCTCGCGCAGCTGGGCGCGGACCTGGTCGGCGTCGCGCGGGGCGGCGATCCGCAGCCCCGGGACGACCTGGAGGAGGGACATGTCCCACATGCCGTTGTGCGAGGCGCCGTCCGTACCGGTGATCCCGGCCCGGTCGAGGACGAAGGTCACCCCGCACTTGTGCAGCGCCACATCCATCAGGACCTGGTCGAAGGCGCGGTTGAGGAAGGTGGCGTAGACCGCGAAGACCGGGTGCAGCCCGCCGGTCGCCAGACCCGCCGCCGAGACGGCCGCGTGCTGCTCGGCGATGCCGACGTCGTAGACCCGGTCCGGGAACGCCTTGGCGAACTTGTCCAAACCGACCGGCTGGAGCATGGCCGCCGTGATCGCGACGATGTCCTCGCGCTCATGGCCGAGCTTGACCATCTCCTCGGCGAAGACCGAGGTCCAGTTGGCGCCGGACTCCGAGATCGGCAGACCGGTGTCCGGGTGGATCTTGCCGACCTGGTGGAAGCGGTCGGCCTCGTCCTGGAGGGCGGGCTGGTAGCCGCGGCCCTTCTCGGTCAGGCAGTGGACGATGACCGGACCGCCGAAGCGCTTGGCGCGCTGCAGCGCGGACTCCAGGGCCTCGATGTCATGGCCGTCGATCGGGCCCACGTACTTCAGGCCCAGGTCCTCGAACATGCCCTGCGGCGCGATGAAGTCCTTCAGCCCCTTCTTGGCCCCGTGCAGCGTCTCGTACAGCGGCCGGCCGACGACCGGGGTGCGCTCCAGGAGGTCCTTGCCGCGGGCCAGGAAGCGCTCATAGCCGTCGGTGGTGCGCAGGGTGGCCAGGTGGTTGGCGAGGCCGCCGATGGTCGGCGCGTACGAGCGCTCGTTGTCGTTGACGACGATGACCAGCGGGCGGTTCTTGGCCGCGGCGATGTTGTTGAGCGCTTCCCAGGCCATACCGCCGGTCAGCGCACCGTCACCGATGACCGCGACCACATGATCCTGCTTGCCCAGCAGCTCATTGGCCTTGGCCAGACCCTCGGCCCAGCCCAGCACGGTGGAGGCGTGGCTGTTCTCGATGACGTCGTGCTCGGACTCGGCGCGCGAGGGGTAGCCGGACAGCCCGCCCTTGCTCTTGAGCTTGGAGAAGTCCTGGCGGCCGGTGAGGAGTTTATGGACGTAGCTCTGGTGGCCGGTGTCCAGGAGCACCTTGTCCCTGGGCGAGTCGAAGACCCGGTGCAGGGCGATGGTGAGCTCCACCACGCCGAGGTTGGGGCCCAGATGGCCACCGGTCTTGGAGACGGCGTCGACGAGGAAGGTGCGGATCTCCGCGGCCAGCTGATCCAGCTGCTCCAGAGTGAGCCGGTCCAGATCACGCGGTCCCCTGATGTGGGTCAGCAGCACCCGTGCCTCCTTGCTGTCGAGTTTGCCGTCGTGCGTCTTTGCACTTGTGCCTGTCGAGCCTTGCCGGTCCGCCTGAGTCTAATGTTCTGTCCGGCGGGCGAAGGCCCGGTCCGTGCGATACGCGTCACGCGTTCGGCGGCAGAACACGCGTGCCCGGCACCGCCTGCGCGAGGCGGTGCCGGGCACGTGAGAAACGGCACAGCGGGTAACGGGGCTCCGCGCGTACGAGGCCCCTTGGCTCAGCCGCGTCCCGCCGAGCGCTGGGTCCTCCGCGAAACCGAGTCGATCACGACCGCGGCCAGCAGCACCGCACCGGTGATCATGTACTGCACGGAGTTGGCGACGCCCAGCAGCGCCATACCGGACGCGATGGAGCCGATGACGAGCATGCCCAGCAGCGCCGACCAGACCGAGCCGCGGCCGCCGAAGAGGCTGGTGCCGCCGATGACCGCGGCGGCGATCGCCTCCATGAGCAGGTTGCCGGTGCCGGCCTGCTGGCTCGCGGAGCCGATCCGGGAGGCGATCATGATTCCGCCGAACGCCGCCATCAGCCCGGACAGGGCGAACACCGAGATCCGCACCGCCGCCACATTGATGCCCGCGCGGCGGGCCGCCTCGACGCTGCCGCCCAGCGCGATCACCTTGCGCCCGTACGAGGTGCGGCGCACCACGAAGTCGAGGGCGAGCAGCACCACCACGAAGATGACGAGCGCCAGCGGCAGACCCTTGTACTCGTTGAGCCGCCAGGCCGCGGCGTAGGCGATGACGGCCAGCACCGCGGTGCGCACCAGGATCTCGCTCAGCGGCCGGGAGGGTATGCCGGCCGCCTTGCGGCGCCTGGCGTCCAGGAACTGGGCCAGGAAGAACGCAGCCACGGCGACCGTGGCCGCCCCGTACGCGGCGATCAGCTGTGAGAAGTAGTGACCGGACAGGGTCTGCACAAAGCCGTCGTCGTCGAGGTCGAGGGTGCCGGTGGTGCCCAGCACCTGCAGCATCAGCCCGTTCCAGGCCAGCAGACCGGCGAGGGTGACCACGAAGGCCGGGGTGCCGATCTTGGCGAAGAAGAAGCCGTGCAGCGCGCCGAGGGCGGCACCGAGGGCCAGCGCGATGACCACGGCGAGCACTTCGGGCACCCCGTGCCTGATGTTGAGCACCGCCATGGTGCTCGCGGCCAGCCCGCTGAGCGAGCCGACGGACAGGTCGATCTCGCCGAGCAGCAGCACGAAGACGATGCCGACCGAGATCAGGCCGGTGCCGACGATCAGGATCGACAGGTCGGAGAGGTTCTTGGGCGACAGGAAGGCGTCGTCCTTGATCTGGTAGACCGCCCAGATGATGGCGATGCCCACGATGACCGGGAGCGCGCCCAGCTCACCGCTGCGCAGCTTGCGGCCGAACTCCTGGAGGTAGCCCTTGAAGCCCTCCTGGCGCACCAGCAGCCGGGGGTCGACCGCGGTGACCGCGTCCTTGGCGACCGGGGCCACGTCCTCGGTGTCGCCGCCATTGGTCTCGTCGATCTTGGTGGTCACTTGGCGACCTCCGCGTTACGCGCCTTGCGGCGGGTCACGGCGTTGTCCGTGGCGCCGGTGATGGCGGAGATGATCTCTTCTTGAGAGGTGGTCTTCACATCGAAGGTGCCGTTGTTACGGCCGAGCCGCAGCACCGCGACCCGGTCCGCCACGGCCTTGACGTCGGCCATGTTGTGGCTGATGAGGATCACCGCGAGGCCACGCTCGCGCAGCCGCTCGACCAGGTCGAGGACCTGCGCGGTCTGCTCGACGCCCAGGGCCGCGGTCGGCTCGTCGAGGATGACCAGCTTGGGCTCGCCGAGCATCGAGCGGGCGATGGCGACGGTCTGCCGCTGGCCGCCGGAGAGCGAGGCGATCGGGATCCGCACACTGGGGATCCGAATGGACAGGGTCTGCAGCAGCTCGCGGGAGCGGCGCTCCATCTCGACCTCGTCGAGCACCCCGGCGCGCAGGATCTCGCGGCCGAGGAAGAGATTGCCGACCACGTCGATGTTGTCGCACAGGGCGAGGTCCTGGTACACGGTCGCGATGCCCAGCTCCTGGGCGTCGTGCGGGCGGCTGACCTGGACCGGCCTGCCCTCCCACTCGACGACGCCCTCGTCGGCGGGGCCGACTCCGGCGATCGCCTTGACGAGGGTCGACTTACCGGCACCGTTGTCGCCGACCAGGGCGACCACTTCACCGGCGCGGACCTCCAGGTCTATGTCCGTCAGCGCCTGGACGGCGCCGAACCGCTTGGAGATCCCGCGCAACGCCAACACGGGTTCATTCGGCACGATGGCCATCTCCGATCTGAGCAGGGGTGGACCCCTGCGGTGTTACGGGGAGGAGAGAACGCTCTCTCCTCTCGCCTTCTTGTGGGGGCTGTGGTGGTGCCGACAGCAGCGGCGGGCCGCCCGTGGCTCACGGGCGGCATTGGACCATCCGGCAGTAGGGCCCGCGGCGTCGCGTGCCGATGGGCGGCTCCCCCGTAGCTCCGCACGGGAGGTGCCCCCAGCCGCAACCCGCTCGTCGCACGCAGGGGGCACCTCCCAGCGGTAGCCGGGGGAGCCGCGGAGCTCTCCTCACGGGGCACGCCCATGCTTGCCCCTCGACCCTCCCCCTCGGCCCTGCGGGCCTGGGAGGTACTCCCTCCTTCACCCGCGCTCCCTACTCCCGGACGGTCTGAGCGCACTACTTGATGCCGAGCTTGTCGCACTCGGCCTTGAACTTGGCCGTGCAGATGTCGGAGACCTTGTACAGGCCGTCCTTGACCACGGTGTCCTTGATGTTGTCCTTGGTCATCGACACCGGCGGGATCAGCGTCGCCGGGATGCCCTTCTTGGTCGGGCTGTCGGCCGTGGCCTCGGCGGGGACCTTCTCACCGCGGCCGAGCGCGAGGGCCATCTTCGCGGCGGCCACCGCCTCCTGGCCGTAGGGCTTGTACACGCTCATGTACTGCGTGCCCGCCAGGACCCGCTGGACGCCCGCGAGTTCCGCGTCCTGCCCGGTGACCGGGGGCAGCGGGTCGACGCCACCTGCCTTGAGCGCGGAGATCGCGCCGCCGGCCATGGTGTCGTTGGCCGAGTAGACACCGATGATCTTGTCCTTGCCGAGCGAGTTGATCGCACCGGTCATGGCCTTGTTGGCCTCATCCGCCAGCCAGCGGTCGATGTCGTACTTCTTGGCGATGTCGACCTTGCCCTCCAGAACCGACAGCGCGCCCTTCTTGAACAGCGCCGCGTTCGGGTCGGCCTCCCAGCCGTTGAGCATGACGACCTTGCCGGACTTGGCCTTGCTGCCGAGCGCCTTGAGCAGCGCCTCGCCCTGCACCTTGCCGACCGTCTCGTTGTCGAACGAGGTGTACGCGGAGACCGGGCCCTCGGCGAGCCGGTCGTAGGCGACGACCGGGATTCCGGCCTCGTCGGCCTTCTTGACCGAGCTGGAGATGGCCTTGGAGTCCACCGAGTCGAGGATGATCACGTCCACCTTCTTGGTGATCATCGAGTCGACCTGCTGCTGCTGGACCGAGGTGTCCGACTTGGCGTTGGCGTACACGATCTTGCAGTCCGCACAGCCCGCCTTGATCTCCTTCTCGATCAGGGGGTGGTCCATCGCCTCGTATCTGGCGGTCTGGTCTTCCGGCAGGAGCAGGCCGATGGTGAGGGGGCCGGTCTTCTTCTTGTTGTCGTCCTTGCTCTTGTCGCCGGCCTCCTTGGCGGAGCCACAGGCAGCGAGCGAGACGGCCATCGAGACGGCGGCCGTGGCGACGACGACGCGACGCATCGTTGCGTTCATGTTGGGGGTGACCTCCCTGACGAGGCCGCGTCGTTGCGGCCGAGGTGGCTGGAAGTCAACTCGGCCGCCCGCATGACGTCAAGAAGTAAATCCTTAACGAGATGGCAACGGTGCCATTCGTTATCTGAGTGAACGCAGCGTGATCCGGTCCAGACCAGGCAGAAAAGCCGGGGCTCCGGGCACATTCAGTGCCCGGAGCCCCGGCTCGTTCCGGCGGTGAAGCGGGTCAAGTGGCCAGGCCCGCGGCGGCGGTGAGGCCGGTCAGGCCGGCGGCCCGGCTCAGGTGAGGGCGGGCGTGCCCGCCGACAGGGCGCCGTCGAGCAGCGTCGAGTCGCCCATCTCGCTCAGCACCAGCGCCAACGCGCCCAGCACCTCGGCCCGGCCGCCCAGCGCCCCCGGCATCACCGACAGCCGGCGGGCCGCGCTCGGGATGGCGTACCGCGCGACCGACTCCCGGATCGGGCCGAGCACCAGCTCCCCCGCCTCGGCGAGATGGCCGCCCAGCACCACCCGGCTCGGGTTGATCAGATTGCACAGATTCGCCACACCGCTGCCGATGTGCCGCCCCACGTCCGCGATCACCCGGCGGCAGCCGGGGTCGCCGTCCCGGGCCAGCTGCACCATGCGCTCCACGGTCAGGTCCGCGCCATGGCTGGAGTACAGCAGCGGCAGCACGTACCGGGCCGCGGTGAACGTCTCCAGACAGCCGCGGTTGCCGCAGCGGCACACCGGGCCCGACTCGTCCAGCGTGATGTGGCCGATCTCACCGGCCGTACCGCCGGGCCCGCGGTAGATATGCCCGCTGATCACCAGGCCCGCGCCGACACCGTCGGCGACCTTGATGTACGCGAGGTCGGCCACCCCGCGCCCGGCCCCCCACACCAGCTCGCCGAGCGCGCCCAGGTTGGCATCGTTGTCCACATGCACCGGCACGCCGAGGCGCTGGGCCAGGTCGTCGCGCGGATTGGTGCCCGCCCAGCCGGGCAGGATCGCGGTCGACCCGAGCGTGCCGGTCTCGACGTCGATCGGGGCCGGTACGCCGAGGCCGACCCCGACCACCTTGTCCTGGCTGATGCCGGTCGCCGCGATCAGCCTGCTGACCAGGTGTTCCGCCCGGTCCAGGCCCTGCGAGGCCGAGGCGTCCACGTCCAGCGGCTCGGACTCCTCGGCCAGCACCTGATGGGCCAGATTGCCGATCGCCACACGCAGATGCGTATGCCCGAAGTCCACGCCGACCACGATGCCCGCGTCCCCGCTGAGCGAGACGCTGCGCGCCCGGCGGCCGCCCGCCGAGGTCGGGGTGACCTCGACCGTGCCGCCGTCCTTGAGCTCACGGACGATATTGGAGACGGTGGCCGCGGACAGCCCGGTGGTCCGTGCGATCTCCGCCTGGGTGAGCGAACCCGCCATGCGCACCGCGCGGACCACCCGCTCGAGGTTGGCCCGGTGCAGCGACGACTGCGATCCCGGAGTCTCCACGCCTATCCGCTCCTGTCTCCACGCCTCCACGGGCGACACGACCGCCGCTCCGCCGGCCGGGCCGCAGCAATGAGGCCCGGCTTGTCTCCAACATGTGAACTCTAAGCTGAGCCGCCTCGGTTGTCCCCCGTCAAGTCCTTGACAGACCATGACGGAGCCAAGACGACTCCTTGATCGATTGGTGTGTACCAGGCCGGACGGTTGCGCTCCGCCGCGTCAGTGTGACTTGAGGCTTCCCGTGCCCTGCACCCACAATCTCGATATCGCGCCAGCGTACGACGGGCGCCGCCAGGCGGTAGGGGGCGTCCAGCACCTGAGCGATCGGGCGATCATGCCCCGACGAACACCGCGACATGCAGCCGGCCCAGCCCCCGGTCGCGGTCCGCGATCACCAGCCGCTCGGCGCCCTCCCCCGCCGCGTCCGCCGACGCATCGCGCAGCGCCCGCCACACCCCGGCGCAGCCGTGCGCCGCCTCGGCGGTCCGTACCGTGGCCCCCGCCGCCTCCAGGGGCCCCGCCAGGTCGCGCAGCCCGTCGCCCAGGACGTACGAGGTACGCGCGGCAGGCCCGAGCAGCGACAGGCAGTCCGCCGCCTCCCCGGCCCGCTCCTCCGCCACCGTCTCCAGGGCCCAGCCGCCTGTCCCGCCGAGGGCCAGCACCACCCCGGCCGCCGGGTCGAGCACGAACAGCGCGGCATCGCTCAGGCCCCCGCTCCGGTGGATACGGTCGAGCACCTTCAGACCGCTGAAGGGGGCGCCGATCCCCTGATCGGCGATCGAGAAGGCGCGCGGCTCGCCGGGGCATGCCTCGGCGAGGAAGCCGGCCGCCAGCCCGGCGGGGGCCGCGTCATACGCCTCGTGGGCCACCACCAGATAGTCCAGGGACCGCGACAGCCCCGGCCATGGCCCCGATGCCCCAGGGACGTACTGCCCGTCGCCGCCACCGGGCGTTCCCGCCAGCAGCTCGCCGCCCATCGCGACGAAGGAGCGCTCGCCGGGCGGCCCCGGAAAGTCCAGCCCCCAGGTCGCGCCCAGGCGCAGCCCCGCCACCCCCGCGACCGCCACGCCCGCGTCCGCCACCCCCGTATCCGCCATCCCTCACCGCTCGGCCGGGAGGCCGCGCATCAGGAAGTCGACGAGCGAGCCGACGGTCTCGAAGACGTCCGGTTCGATGGCGTCCGTGTCGACGACGACCCCCGCGTTGTCCTCCAGGTCGATCATGAGCTCGACGATGCTGGTGGAGTCGAGCCCCAGGTCCTCGAAGAGCCGCTTGCCCTCGTCCACCGGGGTGTCGGAGTACGGCACCATCGCGGCCACCGCCTTGCCGATCGTCTCGACCATCTGTGCGCGGTCCATCCCGGGCCTCCCGTGTCACTTACTGAACGAACTGGTGGTGTCGCTGCTTGCGCAGCAGGTCGTCGGCGGTGTCCCGGTCGCGGACCAGCAGCGGGCGACCCTCGTGGACCAGCACCTCGGCCGGGAATCCATGGCTGAGGAAGAGTCCGGGCGACGCCGTCGGGCCGTACGCGCCCGACCGCAGCACGGCCAGCACATCGCCCGGTGCGAGGCCGGGCAGGGGCACGCCGCGGGCGAGGGTGTCCTCGGGGGTGCACAGCGGGCCGGTGATGTGCCAGCGGCGCTCGGGCCCCGCGCCGTCGCCCGCGCCGTCACCCGCGACCGCCGCGACGGGGAAGTTGCGGCGGGCGTACGAGCCGACGCCGACCGCCGCCATGTGGTGGTGCGTACCGCCGTCGGTGACGGCGAACCACGTGTCGCGGGATTCCTTCACGTACTGAACCCGCACCAGGTAGGCCCCGGCGCGGGCGGTGAGGAAGCGCCCGGACTCCAGCAGCAGCCGGGTGCGCGGATGGCGGCGCGCGAAGTCGCCCACGACGGGCGTGAGCCCCGCGCGCAGCGCGTCGAGATCGAGGTCCTGTTCGTTCTCGAAGTACGCGACTCCGAGCCCGCCGCCGACGTCCACCGCCTCCAGCTCGATGCCCGTGGCCGCCGCGATCCGTTCGGCCAGCGCCAGCACCTGGGCGGTGTTCTCCACGATCGCCGCCGCGTCGAGGATCCGGGTGCCCAGATAGACGTGTACGCCCAGGGGCACGGCGTGCGTGAGCGCGCTCAACCGGTCCTTTCCGGCCAGCACTTGCTCCTCATCGATGCCGAACTGCCGGGGCTTGCCGCCCATGGCAAGACGCGAACCGGCCCCGCCGAAGGAGGGGTTGATCCGCAGCAGCACCCGCTGCCGCAGCCCCGCCTGACGCGCCGTCGCCTCGATGAGCTCCAGCTCTTCCCAGGACTCGCAGACGATGGCGTACACCCGGCCCTGGACGCAGGCGCGGATGTCCTCGGCGTTCTTTCCGGGGCCGAGGAAGATGATGTTCTCGGGGCGGGCCCCCGCCGTGCGGGCGGTGCGCAGCTCGACGAGGGAGGAGACCTCGGCGTGGGCGCCGTGCGCGAACAGCAGTGAGCAGACGCTGCTGTTGGGGTTGGCCTTCAGGGAGTAGAAGATCTCCATGGGGCGCGGCAGCGCCTCCGCGAGCGACCGGACCGCGCCCGCCAGCAGCTCGCCGTCGTAGACATACAGCGGAGTGCCGTAGTGGTCCGCCAGATCAGCGGCCCGGATCCCCTGGACGGCCTCAAAGCTCTCCATCGCGTCCTCCCTCGCTCCCTCGCCCGCCTTCTCGTTGCAGGACCGCGGCGCCGAAGGTGGCGCCGAGGCCGACGGTGGCCAGCACATACCGGTCCCCCGGCGCGAGCCGCCCGGAGGCGCGCAGCGAGGCCAGGTTGAGATACGGGTCGGCGCAGTTGGCGTGGCCCAGGCGAGGCAGATTGTCGAGGAAGACCTGGGAGAAGGGGATGCCCAGCTCCTTGGCCACGCCTTTCCAGGACAGGCGGTTGACGTTGTGCGGGACGATCCACCGTACGCCGTCGAGCCCGGTGCCCGCCTCCCCCAGCGCCTCCTGGATCACGGCGGCGAGGGCGGGGGCGTAGAACCGGGTGTACTCCCGCTCCCGGTCGGGGTCCTGGCCGCCGAGGCTGCGGTAGAACCGCCCGTACGTACGGAACGCGGAGCCGAGCAGCAGATCGCCCGGCACCCGCGGGCCCACCACACACGCGGCGGCGGCGTCGGCGACGACCGCGATCCCGGGGATGACGCCCCGCTCCGGGCGGGCCACCCGGTCGCCGGTGAGCAGCAGCGCGCTCCCGCCGGTCTCGGGTGTGAGCAGCTGTCCGGCCAGGAAGAGCGCGAACAGCCCGGCGGCGCAGTTCATCTGGCCGACCGCGAAGGCGGGGGCGTGGTCGAGGCCGAGGGCGGTGCAGACGCCGTCGAGCAGCTGGGCCCCCGCCGGGTCGGCCCCGGCGGAATCAGCCCCCGCCGGCCCCTGTCGCGGGCCCGCCTCCTCGCCGATCCGCGCGTACAGCACCTGGCGTATCTCGCGCGGGTCCGTGCCGCGCAGCGCCTCGCGGCCCGCCGCCGTGAGCATGTCGGCGAGCGAATGGCCGGTGCTTCGGGGGATATCGCGGAAGCCGAGATAGTCGCGGTAGAAGCGGGCCTTGGCGTCCGGGAGCCCGGCGCCCGCGGTGACGTCCGCGACCGTCAGCGCGGTGTGCGGGACGAAGGTGCCGACGGGCCCCAGGCGCATCGGCGTCACCCGCCCTCGCCCGCGGGCACGACATCGCCGACCACGGGCACGCCGTCGCCGACCGCGGGCACCGGATCGCTGCCCGCGGGCACGGCGCCCGACCGGGCGTAGTCCTGGGCCAGCCGCAGCCGTTGGATATCGCTGGTGCCCTCCATGAGCTCCAGCGCGGCGGCGTCGCGGACCCACTTCTCCAGCAGCGGATGGTCCAGCAGCGCGCCGCGCCCGAGGAGCGCGGGCAGCCGGCGGGTGACGTCCCCGGCCAGGCGGACCGCCTCCAGTTTGCACAGGGCGGAGGCGTCGCCGCGCCCCTGGTCCGCCTCGACGAGGAGCGCGGTGCGGTGGACGAGCCGGGCGGCGGCCGCGATGCGCAGCGCGGCCGTCTCCAGCACCCGCCGCTCGGCGGCCGGGGCCGGCGTCCGGCGCTCGGCGCGTACGTAGTCGTACACCGCCGCGGCGAGCCCGACGGCGGTCGCGGAGATCTGCACGCGCGCGCCGTAGAAGGCCGTGACCGCGCCCCACATACCCCGGCGGGTGGCGGGCAGATGGGCGCCGAGCAGCCGGTCCCGCGCGATCGGCACCTCGCGGAAGGTCATCTCGCTGATACGCGCGCCCCGCAGCCCGATCATGTCCAGCGCCTCGCCGTGCGCACCGGGCGCCGGGAGCTCCAGGAGCGCGGCGCGCACGCTCAGCGGCGAGTTGCCGGTCTGTGCGAAGACCACGCCGACGCCGCCGCGCGAGCCGTTCCCGACGTGCTTCTTGGCGCCGCTCAGCAGCCAGTCGCCGCTCCGGTCGGCGGGGTCGGCGGGGGTGAGCGCGGTCTGCATCCGGGTGGCGTCGCTGCCCGCCTGTGGTTCGGTGATGGCGCAGAAGGCCCAGGTCGCGCCGTCGGCGACGCGCTCGTAGAACGCGGCCTGCTGCCGTTCGTCGCCGAGGGTGCGGACGACCACGCCGGCGAGGGCGGGGGCGGGGCCGGCGAACATGGCGCCCGCGTCGCCGCGCGCCAGCTCCATGGAGCAGATCATCTGCGCGAGGAAGTCCCGCGGCAGGCCCTTCACTTCGGCCCGGTACCGCTCGTCCTGGAACCGCTCGGGGATGCCCATGGCGCGGAAGAGGCGGAAGGCGGGGTTGTCGAGGTGGTCGTCCATACGGGACGGGTCTGCGTCGATGGCGAGCGCGGCCTCCCGCAGCGCGGGGGCGACCTCGCGCGCACGGGCGCGCATACGCCTGTGCGCGGCGTCCAGGACCGGGTCCTCGGCGTCCAGGGCCAGGGCCGTCACGACCACTCCTGTTCGGGGTCCCGCGGCGGCGCCACCCACAGGCTGCCGACGTACGCCGCGACGTACAGGGAGCGCACGGGGTGGTCGGCCAGATAGCCGGCGCCGCCGAAGAGGTTCGTCAGGGCGGCGTCGGCCGCGTCGAGGCGCCGGTGCAGTTCCGGTGCGGCGTACGAATCGGCCCCGGACGTGGTCAGCAGGAGCTCGCAGGCGCGGACGGCGGCGACACAGTCGGCGATCTTGGCGCGCACCAACTGCCGCTCGATCAGCGGCCGTTCGCCGGAGCGCCGCCCCGCCACATGCGCCACGGCGCGCTCCAGCAGCGCCTCGGCCAGCCCGGCGCGCAGCGCGGCGAACAGGGTCCCGGCGAACGCGAGCCGGTCGTGCTGGTCGGGCCCCGGCCCGACGGCGTCATCGAGACCTTCCCGCGGAACGACCTGAAGGACCTCAAGACCCTCGCGCTCGGCCAACTCATGGCGCGGGCCCGGCCGTACCGTGACCCGCTCGCCGGGCACCACGCGCCCCGCCATCAGCCAGCCGCGTATTTCCGGGGAACTGGCCGCCGACCCGTCGGGCAGGACACAGAAGCCCTTGTCGGAGCAGGGTGCGAGGAAATCCAGGTGTCGCACGGCGGCCGCCAAAGCCGCCGAGAGACCGCTCTCGCGGGCGGTGCGCAAGACGTCCAATGCGGCGGAGAGGGGGTCCGCTCCCGGGTTCACTCCGGGGTCCGCTCCTGGGTCCACTTCGGGGTCCGCGGAGGACAATTCCGCAGCTTTTGCCGCCATATCCCCCAACCCCATATACCCCGGCCCCCGGTGATGGTCAATCGTGCGGCAAGACCCTAGGAGCCACCAAGATCCACGTCAAGACCTTGACACCTGATGGCGTATCCACTTCGATCCGGACCATGCGAAAGTCCTCCGCCGAGCAGAGCGTTCTAGCGGCGCTGCGACAAGTTTTGGGACGCGGCGAGCTGCCCGGCGTCGACACCGGCACCCGGCTCTTCGAGGACCTCGGGCTCGATTCCACCTCGGTTATTGAACTGCTCATGCTCATCGAGACACAGACGGGCGCCGAATTCGATACGGAAAGCCTGGAACTGGAGCATTTCGCCACCGTGGGAACACTTACGGAGTTTGTGAGCTCGCATGGCTAGCGCTCATCCGGCCGACGGGGGCGGGCCGGTCGGCCGACAGGGTATGCACGGCCATTTCCTGGCCTCGGTACGGGCCCATCCGGACCGGATCGCGCTACGGGTGTCCACGCGGACCTGGACCTACGACGAGATGCACCGGACCGCGCTGTCCTGGGCCTCGGCCCTGGTGGACGCGGCCAAGGGCAGGCCGACCACGGTCGGCGTCCTCGCGGCGCGCGGCGAGGTGGCGTACATCGGCATCCTGGCCGCGATGTACGCGGGCGCCGCCGCGATGCCGCTGAATGTGGAATTCCCCGCGGCGCGCACCGACGCCATGCTGCGGGCCGCCAACACGGCCCTGGTCCTTGTGGACGACCAGGGTGCGCGGATCCTCGATCAGCTGACCGATCACCCGCCGGTCGTGCATGCGGGAAGCATCAATACCGGAGGTGTGAATACCGGAGATCGTGCCGAGAGCGGCGAAAGCGCCCCGGCCGGAAATGGCCCGGCGGAAAATCCGGGCGCGACCGCGCCGTTCGAGCCGTGGTGCGTCGAACCGGACGACCGCGCGTACATCATGTTCACCTCGGGCTCCACCGGCCGCCCGAAAGGCGTGCCCATCTCGCATGCGAATGGCGAGCACTTTTTGCGGTGTGTGCGAGACCTCTACGACTTCGGGCCGCAGGACGTCTTCTCACAGACGGTCGACATCACCTTCGACCCCCTGATCTTCGATCTGTTCTGCGCCTGGAGCGCGGGCGCGTGCGTCGCCCACGTCCCCGGCCTCGGCTATGCCGATCTTCCCGCGCTGGTGAACGAGCTCGGCATTACGGTCTGGTTCTCCGCCCCCAGCACGATCTCCGTCGTCCGCAGGACCCGGCGGCTCACCGACGCGGCCATGCCCGGCCTGCGCTGGAGCTTCTTCGCGGGCGAGGCGCTGATGGAACACGACGCGGCCGACTGGCAGCGGGCCGCCCCCGGATCCACCGTGGTGAACCTGTACGGGCCCACGGAAGTCACCATGAACGTCACCGTCCACAAGTGGCGCGCGACGGACGTCCCACACCCCGAGGCACACGGCGGCGTGCCCATGGGCCGGCTCCACCCCGGGATGCGCGCCACGCTCCTCGACGCGGAGGGGAACCGGCATCCGGAACGGGGCGAACTGTGCGTCACCGGGCCGCAGATGTTCGCGGGCTATCTCGATCCGGCGGACGACGCCGGGCGCTTCCTCGACCTCGACGGCGAACGCTGGTACCGCACCGGCGACCTGGTCACCACTGCCCCCGGCGGCACCCTGCTGTACTCGGGCCGGCTCGACCACCAGGTGCAGATCCGGGGCGTACGGGTGGAGATCCCGGAGGTGGAATGGGCGCTGCGGCGCTGCTCGGGGGTGGACGAGGCGGTGGTGGTGGCGGTGCCCGCGGGCAACAGCCATGCCCTGCACGCCTATTACACCGGGGCCGCCACCGAGCGGGGGCCGGTCGTCGAAGAACTCGGCAAGCTGCTCCCCCGGGCCGCGATTCCACGCGTCCTGAAGCAGGTGGCGCGGTTCCCGCTGAACGCCAACGGCAAGATCGACCGCAAGGCGCTGGCCGCGGAGGCCGCGCAGGAGGCAGGGCGGGATGCCCGCCGGTGACCTGCCCGCCGGCGAACCCGAGTTCGGGCCTCCGGCCGTACCGCACGACCTGCCCGACTCCGGGCAGCCGGCCGTACCGCACGACGTACTCGCCTCCCGGCAGCCGGCCGTATTGCACGATCTGCTCGACGCGGCGGCCCGCCGCCACCCCACCCGCCCGGCCCTCACCCACGCCAAGCTGACCTGGGACTACGCCCGGCTGCGCACGGCCTCGCTGCGGGCCGCCGCGTGGCTGCGCGAGCGGGGCGTCGGGCGCGGCGACCGGGTGCTGCTGGCCCTGCCGTCCGGCCTCGCCATGGCGGCCCTGGTGTACGGCTGTTCGCGGGTGGGGGCCGCGTTCTGCGTACTGCACGAGCAGGTACGCGGCCCCGCCCTCGCCCATGTCCGCGAGGACAGCGAGGCGGCCCTCCTGGTCACCGCGGACGATGGCCCACCGCTGCTGGATGAGGACGACGAGGACGGCGAGGACCCGTGGGAGACCACCGGCCCGCTGTCCGTCGACCCCGTCTGCCTCATCTACACCTCGGGCTCCACCGGACCGCCCAAGGCCGTCGTATCCACCCACGCCCAACTGCTGTTCGCTGCCCGGGCCATCCACGGCGAGCTCGCGTACCGCACCGACGACGTCGTCTACTGCGCGCTGCCGCTCTCCTTCGACTACGGCCTCTACCAGCTCTTCCTCAGCACTCTGGCCGGCGCCCACCTCTGGCTCGGCGGCACCTCGGACGTGGGACTGGTCCTGCTGAAGAACCTCCGCCGCTCCGGGGCCACCGTGCTGCCCGTCGTCCCGTCGCTCGCGCAGGGCCTGGCCCGTATGCTGCCGCGCTACGGCCCCGACGGCGTACGGCTGCGGCTGCTCACCAACACCGGCTCCGCGATGCCCCCGCAGGTGCTGGCCGGGCTGCGCGCCGCGCTGCCCGGGCTGCGGGTACAGCTGATGTTCGGCCTGACGGAGTGCAAGCGGGTGGCCATCATGCCGCCGGACGAGGATCTGCGCAGACCGGGCGCGTGCGGGCGGGCGCTGCCCGGTACGGAGGTCCTGGTGGTGGACGAGCGGGGGCGGCGGGTGGCGCCGGGCACCGTGGGCGAGATCGTGGTACGCGGCCCGCATGTGATGGCGGGTTACTGGCGGCGGCCGGAGCAGACCGCACAGCGGTTCCCGCGCGCCGAGGGGCTTTTCCCCGAGCTGCGCACCGGGGACTTCGGCCGGCTGGACGAGGACGGCTATCTGTATTTTTCCGGGCGCCACGACGATCTGTACAAGCAGCGCGGGTTCCGGGTGAGCGCCGAGGAGGTGGAGACCGCCGCCCGCCGGGTGCCCGGGGTGCGCGGCGCGGCCGTCCTGCCGCCGTCGGGGGACGGCGAGGAGGCGGTGCTGTGCGTGGCGGGCTCCTCGCTGCGCCCCGGCGAGGTGCTGACCGCGCTCAAAGCGGAGATCGAGGCGTACAAGGTCCCGGCCCGCTGTCTGGTGGTCCCGGAGCTGCCGCTCACGGGCAACGGCAAGACGGATCGCAAGGCGCTCAGGTCGATCGCCGCAGAATCCTGACGGAGGTCTTCACGGGCCGGCCGTCGCTCGCCGTCGCCAGGAAGCACAGATCCGCGTAGGGGCCGCAGATCTTCCACACCGTCCCCGCGACCGACCGGTGGGGCGGCCATCGCTCGCCGTCGAGCAGCCCGTATCCGGCCATGCTGATGAGGTAGTACGGATCGGCGGGCAGCCAGCGATCGCCGCGGCGCACCTCGAGCCAGGCGTGCGGCAGCGGGAACGCGCCGGCCAGCAGCAGCCCGCCGGCCGGCCGCACGGCCGCCCCGGCGTCCTCCGCGACGCGCGCCAGATAGGTGGTGCCGGCGCGGCAGTCGGCCAGCCGGGTCTCCCGTACGAAGCCGACGTCGTCGCGGAGTTCGTCGGGCACGAGGTAGTACTCAAGCCGTGCGGCTTCCGGCAGTACCGGCCCCAGTTCCCGCGCGCAGTCGGCCGCGCCCTCGTCCGCGCCCTCGTCCGCGCCCTTGTCCGCGCCCTTGTCCGCGTCCGGCGCGTTCTCGCCGGCGGACACATGCAGGTCCGCCTCGAACACATCGGGCCCCATCCGCCGCAGCGTGCCGTCCACCACCCCGGAGGCGAGCTGCGACGAGGGCTCCAGGACCGCGCCGCCCACCCGCCCCTGGAACCGCGTCCGGTAGGTGGTCGTGGCGACCGCCTCCGCGTTGAAGGGCTGGGCCGACAGCCGCACCTGAAGCCAGGCCGGGGACGGGATGCGCAGGCCGAGGCCGAGGTTCTTCAGATCGAAGTCGTCGAAGCGGCGGTCCGCGCCGCTCCCCTCGTACGCGAGGCCGAGGTCCAGCGCCTCGTCCAACAGCGCCCCGTCGATCCGGTGCACCCGGGCCGCGGTCTCGGCGCCCACCTCGAACCGCCGGAAGCGGTCCGGGACCCGCGCGGCCCGCTCCAACACCTGCTTGACCGCCTGCTCTCGGCTCATCGCTCACCTCGCTCGCCGCGCTCGCCGCGCTCGCCGCGCAGGATGTCGCGCAGCGAGGACGCGTCGCGCCGCATCAGCGGATCGGCTATCTCCACGGCCTCGTAGTTCCCGTCCTTCTCGACCACGTGCACGATCACCCGGGCGTGGTCGTCGGTGACAGCCACTTCGGAGTCGAAGGCGAGGACCCAGCCCAGGTCCTGATCGCGGTACGCCCGTGTCAGGGGCCGTTCATGCCCCGCGGCGAAGGCCCGTACGGGCTCGGGCAGCGGGCCGCTCACCGGCGTGAGCGCGCCGAGCGCGGCGAGGCCCGTCCGCTGCAGCAGGGCCACCTTCACGGCCTGCCGGTGGACGGGGTGCTCGGCTTCCTCAAGGAATCGATTCAGCACTTCGGTCTCCGCCTCGTTCCGGGCGAAGCCCCCCGCATAGCTGGAGGCCCGCACCCGGTAGACATACGACGGCTCGTCCGGCTTGCTCACCCGCGCCCCCGCCGCCACCAGCCGCAGCCACAGGTCCCACTCCTCGCCGTACGCCACATGGCGGTAGCCGCCGATCCGCTCGTACAGCTCGCGCGCGAACAACGACCCCACGACGACATAGTTCTGCGCCAGCAGCTGGATCAACTGGTCGCCCGGGACCGGGAGCCCGCCCTTGGTGTACGTGGCGGGGCGGAAGGGGCCCTGGCCGGTCCAGGTGAGCGGGCGCGGGCTGATCAGGCCGGGCGAGGCCGCGTAGGTCTCGCTCATCGCGGCCACATGGTGCGGCAGTACGACGTCGTCGCCGTCCAGCTGGAGCACCAGATCCGTCTCCAGCGCCTCGATCGCGGCCCGCCGCGCGCCCCACACCCCCAGGCGGCGCGGGCCGTGGTTGCGCAGCAGCGTCAGCGGCAGGATGGCGCGCCAGCGCTCGACGAGTCGTACGGTGTCGTCCCCCGAGTTGTCGTCGACCACCACCACCTGGTCGGCGAGCGTGGTCTGCATGGCCAGGGAGCCGAGCGCCTGGTCGATGAACGCCGCGGAGTTCATCGCGGCGATCACCACCCCGACGGTGTTACGAGACATGAGCCGACAGCCGCTCGTCGACGTCCCGGTCCCGCGCCTCTCCTCGCCGCTCACCCGGCCCGCCGCCCGCCGCCCCGTTCACCACCAGCTCCTCCACGCCGTACAGCAGCCCGCGGAGGTCGGGCGCGGGCAGATACCGGGTGTCGGCGGCCAGGCTGATCACCCGCTCGCCGCGGTCCGTGGTGCGTACGCTGCAGTAGAGCTTGACCGAGGGCAGCCGGAAGGGCTCGGCCCAGCGGAAGGAGGTCTCCGCCGCGGCGGAGCCGCGCGCCGGGCGGCCGCTGTCCTCCGCGGGGGGCGCGAGGGCGCCGAGGTCGTTGTGCAGCACCGACAGGTCCAGCTGCTCACCGCGCTCCCGGCCGACCTCCGCGACCAGCCGCTCCAGACGGGCGGGGTCGTACTGGGCGCGGGCGTATCCGCGCAGCTTGGCGAGGTGGGCGGCGCGGACGCAGTCGTCGAACGAGGGCCCGGAGACATCGAAGCAGAGCAGCACATCCGAGGCGAGCGGGGTCACCATCGCCTGCCGCTCGGCGCCGATCCGGTTCGCGAAGATCGTCTTGAGTACGCAGTGGGAGAGGCCCGCCCGACGCGCCAGCAGCGTGCCGACGGCCGCGAGATACACGGTCTCTTCGCCTGCCCGGCAGCGCTCGGCCACCTCCCGCGCCGCCGCCTCAAGCCGCCCCGACCGGAACTCGCCGTGGGCCCACCCCTGCGGCCCCGCGGTGCCGGCGGGCGCGGTCGTGGTCGCGGTCGTGGTCATGGTCGCGGTCGCGGTCGCGGTCGTGGGAGGCGTCGAGGGGCGGGCGGGAAACATGGTCCGGGGCGCGCGCCGCAGCAGCGAGCGCTGATACGCGTCGGCGCGCCGGTCCGCGGTCCGCCCGATCTCCGAACGCTCGGTCTCGGCGAGGTCGGCGGGCTGCGGTACGGGCGCGGTGGGTGCGGGCGGGGTAGGTGCGGGCGCGGTGGGTGCGGGCGGGGTAGGTGCGGGCGCGGCGCGTACGGCCTCGGCGGACGCGGCGTGGGCAGGCGCAGGCACGGCGAGCGCGGCCCCGGCAGGCGCAGCCATGGCGGGCACGGCCCCGGCGGACACGCCCTCGCCTCGCGCCGCCTCGGCGGACGCGCCCTGGGCGGCCGCGGGCCCAGCAGGCGCAGCCTCGCCGGCCACGGCCTCGGCGCGTACGGCGGCGTCGTCCGCCAACAGGCCCTTCAGCCGGCGCACGACCAGGCCCATCGCCCAGCCGTCCACCGCGACATGGGACACGTACAGCGCGAGCCGACGCGGTTCGCCGCCGGGCCCGGTCAGCACCGCCACGCGGATGCCCCACTCCCGCGACAGGTCGAAGTCCGTCACGGCCAGGGCGTCGAGCGCCGCGGCCGGATCGTCGCCGTGGACCACCCGGACCGTCAGCCGCCCCTCCCCCTGCACCTCCTGGTACGGGGCGGAGTCGGCGGTCCCGTCGCGGTACACGGTGCGCAGGCTCTCGTGGGCGGTGACCAACTCCCGTACGGCGTCGATCACCTCGCGCAGGGAGCGGCCCTCGGGCACCGGCAGCGACATGCGCTGGTTGTAGTCGTAGTGGGCCCGCTGGGCACGGCTCTGCAGCGCGCGGTAGATGACCTGCTGCCCCCAGGTGAGCGGGGCGCGTACGGCGCGCAGCCCGCCGAACTCGACGACCTCCTCGCCAGGGAACTCCGCGCCGGTCATCAACGCTGCCTCAGCACGAAGTCCGCCATCCGGCCGACGGTCGAGAGGTTGTCCGGCGACATCTCTCCGTCGGGGACGTCGATTCCGTAGTTCCCCTGGAGCCAGACCAGCAGCTCCAGCATGGCCATCGAGTCGAAGTCGGGGATCTCCAGCAGGTTGGTGCCGGGGCCGGGCGGGGCCTCGGCCAGCGCGGGCACCACCACGGTGATCTGCCGGGCGATCTCCTCGACCAGGCTCTCGCGGTCCATCACGCGCTTCCTTCCTTGTCGTACTCCGGCCCGGCCTCGGGCCCAGGCGCGGCGGGACGCGGGGCGAGGACCTTGCCGGTCGTCGAGCGGGGCAGTTCGGCGGTCACCTGGATGCGCCGCGGAATCTTGTGCTCCATCAGCCGCTCCTGGCACCAGCGGATCAGCTCGTCGGCCGTCACCGGCCCGGGGGCGGCGACCCGGGCCACCGGCACCTGGCCGCGGCCGCCGTCCGCCTCCGCGAAGACCTGCGCGTCGGTGACGGCGGGGTGCTCGGCGAGCACCCGCTCCACCTCCACCGGATTGACCTTCTTCCCGCCGACGTTGATCATCCGGGCGAGCCGGCCGATCAGCTTGATGGAGCCGTCGGGGCCCAGCTTCGCCAGGTCCCCGGTGCGCAGCAGGTCCCCGTTCAGGGACAGCGGGCGCACCCCGTCGACATGGGCGTAGCCGTCGGCCAACGTCTCCGTGGCCAGCTGGAGTTCGCCCGCGCCGTCCTCCTCGTCCGCCTCCCGGAGGGTCGCCACGATCCCCGGCAGCGGCTGCCCGACGTCCCCCGGGCGGTCGGCCTCCGGGTCGACGGGCTTCACGGTGATCGCCCCGGCCTCCGAGCATCCGTACATGTTGAGCAGCGCGAAGCCGTGCTCCTTCATCACCGCCGCCGCGGCGCCGCTGGGAATCGGGGCGCCGGCGGACAGCGCGCGCTCCAGGCCGTCGAAGCGGGAGGTGGTGTCGGCCGCCATGAGCCGGTAGTGGAAGGGCAGGGCGATCAGCACCCGCGCCCCGCTGTCCCGGACCGCGGCCGCGATCTGGGAGGGCACCACGCGCGATCCGCACAGCGTCACCGGCGCGCCGCTGAGCAGCGGGGCGAGCAGGCCGAGCGTATGTCCGTACAGATGGAAGACCGGCGCCGCGCACACCACGGGGGTCGAGGGGCCGTAGCCCATGGCCTCGGCGCACCGCAGCGAGTCCACGATCTGGGCGCGCATCGACCGTACGGCGCCCGAGGGCTCGCCTGTCGAGCCGGAGGTGAGGAAGATCCCCGAGCGGGGGGAGGGGAAGGCGGCGCCCCCGCCGTCGCCCCCGGAGGCGGAGACGGCGAAGGAGAGCCCGTAACGTTCCCACACAGGCCCGGGCTCGGCGTCGTCGGGCCGGGGGTCGGCCAGCAGCAGATGGGGGCCGAAGGCGGCGGTGACACGGGCGTACTCGGCCTCCGGCTGGCCGGAGTCCAGGTGCATCAGCGGCACCTGGAGCAGATCGCAGGCGAGGGTCGCGACGAGGGTCTGTACGGGCCTGCCCGTACGCACCGCCGCCAGCCGCAGCGGCCCCTGCGGCCCCCGCGGCCGCAGGCGCTCGGCCAGGTCCTCGGCCGCCCCGAGCAGCCCGTCCCAGCTCCAGGTGTGACCGGCCTGCTCCCCGACGGCGACGCGGCCCGGATCGGCGATCCGGCTCGCGATCTCCTCGCACAGCCCCATGGACACCGCGGCTCCTCCCCGTTGTAAGCCTCGTCGCCTGAATGCCCCGTCGCCCGGGGATTCCGCCACAGGACGCGCAATGCCGCCATTGAGGAATTGCCGCCCGGAAACGGCGACTTGTCGCCCGGGTCAGCGCCGGGAAACTACGGGCACCATACAGGCGCGTACCGCGCGGGTGAGAGGGATTGGCAGCAACATCATCGGCAAATCAGTGACACCGCGACAGACCAAGGCCCCGCCCTCCCCGTGCTGGGGAAGAGCGGGGCCTGGAACGCCTGGAACGCCGGGTTACTTGAGCGCCCCCGCTGTCAGACCCGCCTGGACCTGACGCTGGAAGACGATGTACACGCCGAGCACCGGCAGCATCGCCAGCACCAGTCCAGCGAAGAGCGCGGACCAGTCTCCCTTGTACTGCTGGCTGGCCGCCAGCTGCACCAGGCCCTGCGTCAGCACCCGCTTGTCCTCCTCCGTGTTGAGCACGGTGGGCAGCATGTACTGGTTCCACTGCCCCAGGAAGTTGAAGATGCCGACGCTGATCAGGCCCGGCTTCGCCATCGGCAGCATCACCTGGAAGAAGGTCCGGGTCTGCGAGGCCCCGTCGATCAGCGCCGCTTCGGCCACCGATGAGGGCAGCGTCTTGAAGAAGGACGTGAGGAAGAAGACGGTGAACGGCAGCGAATAGGCGATATAGACCAGAATCAGCCCGTGGAAGGTGTTGAGCAGGTCCATGTTCCGCATGACGAAGAACAGCGGCACCAGCGCCAGAATGACCGGGAAGCTCATTCCGCCCACGAACATGAAGTAGATGATCCGCTTGCCCGGGAATTCGAAGCGGGCCAGGACGTATGCCGCCATCGATCCCAGCAGCATCGTACCGATGAGCGAACACCCCACCACCAGAACGGTGTTGAGGAAGAAGTCGCCGATGTTCGACTTGTTCCAGGCCCGCGACCAGTTGTCGAAGTGCAGGCTGGACGGCAGACCCCAGGGAGAGGTGAAGATCTCCTTGTCGGTCTTGAGCGAGCTCATCACCGCCCACAGCAGCGGCAGGGTGACCAGCAGTCCCCAGAGCACCAGCATGCCGTGCGAGAAGACGTTGAGGACCTTCCCCTCGGCGCCGATGCGGCCCTTGGGGGTGAAGTCCGGCACCTTGCGCGTTCCCGTGCCCGGCACCTTGCCCGCCGCCCCGGGCGCCTCGTCTGTCTTGGTGGCGCCCGGGAGCTCCGAGGGCTGTGCTTGCGCGGTCACTGTGCTACCCCCAGGTCAGCGGAGATACGGCGGTTCCGGTGTGCGAAAGAGAGCCTGGCCATCAGTACTCCAGCCGCTCGCGCCGGCCGAGCCTGCCCACGATGACCGCGAAGATCAGGGTCACGATCAGCATCGCGACGCCGATCGCCGTCGCACGCCCGGCCTGCCCGTCGCGGAACGTCTTCGTGTAGACCATGTAGCCCAGCACCTGGGTGGAGTCCGCGGGTCCCCCCGGCCCCACGGTCATGATCTGCACGACGGCGAACGCGTCGAGGGCGAGTATGCCCATATAGATCCAGCCGGTCTGGACCGTGTCCCACAGCAGCGGCAGGGTGATCCTGAAGAAGGTCGTGATGCGGTTGGCGCCGTCCAGCAGCGCCGCCTCGTAGAAGTCCTTGGGAATGGCGCTCATTCCGGCGGAGAACAGGACGACATAGAAGCCGACGTTGCACCAGACCATGACCACCATGAGGCACCACAGCGCGAGCTTGGGATCGGCCAGCCACTCCTGCTGCAGCGAATCCAGCCCGATGCCCCCCAGAAACGCGTTGAGCGCGCCGTTCCGCGGGTTGTACGTGAACTGGAACAGCAGGGCGACAATCGCGATCGAGAGCACCTGCGGGAAGAAGTACACCACCTTGTAGATGCTCGACCCGCGCACCCCGGAGACGGCCGCGTTCTTCTTGCTACGGCCGCCGACATTGAGCATGAAGGCGAAGAACAGGCCCAGGCCGAGCGTCACCAGCGGCACGACCAGCAGCAGGAGCACATTGTGCCCCACCGCTGTCCAGAACAGGTCGTCGTGCAGAAGCCAGTCGTAGTTTTCGAACCCGACCATCTTGAAGTCGGAGCTCAGTCCCGTCCAGTCCGTGAAGGAGTAATAAATGGACTGGATGAACGGCGAAATCACGAAGATCGCATAAATGACCACCGGCAGGGCCAGGAATCCCAGGGGAAACCCGTACTGCCGATAGGCACGCTCGATCTTCTGCCGCGTGGACAGCTTGACGCGCGGTTGCCTGACGCCCGGGTGTTTACCGCCCGGGACCTTCGCGACCACCGCCGTAGCCGACTGGTGCTTACCGTGCTGCATCTCTACCGACCTCGGTCTTTCCCTGCGCACAGGGCCGCTGGTGACGCTCGAACCTCATCAGGCGTGCTTGTACTTCTTCACGGCCTTGTCCTTGGCCGTGTCATCGGCGAACTGCTGGATCTTCTTGATCGTCTCGGCCGGGGTCATCCGGCCCGCGATCATCTCACCCAGCGCGCTGACGCCGATCTGCTGCTTCTGCAGCGCCACGTACCAGTCTTGGAGGCGCGGGTTGACGACGTTCGTCCCGGCCTTCTTCAGCGCCTCCTGGGCGGACGCCAGGCCCGGCGGCAGGCTCAGGCCGTCGGTGCCGCCGTTGAGCGAGGTGAGCGAGGAGACCTGCTTGACGAAGTTCTTGGTGGACTTCTCGCCGAGCATGATCCGCAGCAGCTCCATGCCGCCCTCGGGGTTCTTCGCCGCCTTGGGCACGATGAAGGGCTCACCGCCCGACGCCCAGATGGTGCCGAACGGCATCTTGTCGCCGCTGTCCAGGCTGGAGGGCGCGCCGACGGACATCTGGAAGTCCTTCGGCGTGGTCTTCTTCGCCTCGTTCTCCACCCAGGAGCCGTTCGGGATGAACAGCGCCTTGCCCTGGTTCCACGCGGTCTGCGACTCGATGTGGGTCAGGCCGGGGCTGCCCTTGAGGATGTAGCCCTTCTTGTAGAGCTCGTAGTACGCCTCGAAGGCGGCCTTGACGGCCGGGTGCTTCCAGGCGTTCGGCTCCAGGTTGTCGATCGCGATCAGGGTCTCGGGACCGCCGATCTTCGCGATGAAGGGGTAGAGGCTGAACGGCAGGTAGTACGGGAACTTGCCCGGGTAGGTCCAGCCGGCGATGCCCTTCTTCTTCGCCTTCTCGCAGAGCTTGAGCATGTCGTCCCAAGTCTCCGGGTACTCAGCGTCCAGCTTCTCCAGGTTGGTCTTGGAGTACCAGACGCCGTAGACGGTGTAGGCGTAGTACAGGATCCACACCGGCTTGCCGTCGAACTGGCCCATCTCCACGACACCCGGGCGAAGCGTGTCGCGCACCTTCTTGCTCGGGTCGTCCACGGAGGGCGCGTCCAGCAGCGGCGTCAGGTCGGTCAGCTGGTTCTTGGCGACAAGGGTGCCGAAGTCCATCTGCTCGGCGCCGGAGTTGTCGATCAGGTCCGGCGGGGTGCCACCGTTGAACCGCGGCTGCAGCACCGTCTGGATCTTCTGAGTGGCGGAGTGCTTGACCTTGCCGGCCGTCTTTGGATACGCCTTCTCGTACTCGGCCTCGGCGTCCTTTGCGTACTTCTGGCCGAAACCACCATCAAAAATGACGACGTCGAGCGCGGCGCTCTCATTGACGGCGAGCGGGTTCTTGTCGCTCTTCTTGCCCTTGTCGACCTTGTTCCCGTCGTCGTCACCACCGCTCGCGCAGGCGGTCAGGGTGCTGATGGACGGCACGGCAACCAGTCCGAGCGCCGCGGACCGCTTGATCAGGTCGCGACGGCCGAAATCTGGGGTGGATCCCATGCTCAAGTCCTCGCCTTCGTCAGGACTCAGGCGGTGTAGCGGTTTCCCGTACATACTCGCCTCCGGCGAGGGGCCCGACACCGCGGGTCAGTTGAAGCGTGAAACGGAGTATTGCTGAGTGTGCGCCGGGGAGCACGGAGGCCCGCTAAGGCGGGCGCGACGTGGGGCCGCACAGCGGCCTCCCCCCGGGGCGACAGGTATAGTCCACTGGGCCTCAAGTGGGCAAGATCGAATGGTCATTGGGCCACAGTCTTTCCCGAGTTGAGACCTGTCCGACATACCGTAGGGGACACAGCCCGTACGGCACGCCGCCGTGCGCGTGAACCAACAAGAAAGGCGGCCCCTGTGGTCCGGAAGCAATTCCCCTTCGCCACCGCGCTTGTCGTGGTCGCGACACTCGCGTCGATATCGGCGTGCGGCTCCGAAGGGGGCGGGTCCTCCGCCGGCGACGCCAAGGGCGGCGCGGCACTCGGAAAGGGCATGGCCGAGCTCCCGGTCGAGCCGACCGAGTCCCCCAGCCCCACCGAAGACCCGACGGACTACCCGACCGACGACCCCACGGACACGCCGACCGGCGGCTCCGCACTGGTCACCGCGGACGCGAAGATGGGCACCTGCGGATGGGGCTCGACCGGCATCCCGTACGCCAATGTGAAGATAACCAACTCCGATTCGACCACGTCCTACTACTCGCTGATGGTCAGCTTCGTCGACTCCAATGACGACTCGGTGACGTCGGGCTTCGAGTCGAAGGCCCCGGTGGCCGGAAACTCCACCAAGACCATCAAGGTGCTCGGGCTGCTGGCGGACTCGTCGAAGAAGGCGAAGAAGTGCAGGCTGACCCTGGGCACCAAGTCGAAGACGGCGTCCTGAGCGGCGGAGGCCCGGGTCCCGCCCGCGGATGACCGTGCTCTGAGCCACCGATGGCCGTGGCGCGATGAGCACCGGTGACCGTGCCCGAAGCCGCGGACGACCGCGCCGTGAGCCGCCGATGAGCACGGGAGGCGGGAGCGGCCCCACCCCCACCGCGGCCGGTCCCGCCCCGCCACCCCGTCGGCTCACCCACCCACCCGCTCACCCACGCACCCCGGTTCGGATTCCCCCACACATCCGTGACACCGCCTTGACACCGCTGGGGCGCAGCCTCCCTACTTAACTCTGCCCGACGCAACTGACAACGTTGTCTAGCTCGTGGAGAGGCGGAGCATGCGACTGAGACGCCCCAGCCCCAGACCATGGCACGCACCCCGACGACCGGCCGCCCTGGTGGCGGCCGTTGTGCTGACGCTGACGGCCCAGGGCGCGGCGGCAGCCGCGCACGCCGAGCCCACCGCCACGTCCGCCAAGTCGTCCGCCAAGTCATCCTTCGCGTCGTCCTTCGAATCGAACGACCCGCAACCGGACTGGCGCAACACGGTGGAGACGGGCCCCGACGGCGAGAAGAAGGCCTCGGGGGTCGACGGCGGCTACAGCAACGGCATCCCCGGCAATGTCACCGACAAGGTGACCGCGGTCCGGGCCAACGGGGAGAACAGCGAGGGCGGCGAGGTGAAGGAGAACCTCGTCGACGGAGAGTCCAGCACCAAGTGGCTGGTCTTCGAGAAGACCGCCTGGCTGGAATTCGACCTCAAGGACCCGGTCAAGGCCGTCCGCTACGCCCTCACCTCCGCCAACGACGTCCCCGGCCGCGACCCCGCCGACTGGACCCTCAAGGGCTCCGCCGACGGCTCCGACTGGAAGACCCTCGACACCCGCGAGAACCAGACCTTCTCCGCGCGCCAGCAGACCCGCGAGTTCGCCTTCGACAACGAGACGGCGTACCAGCACTACCGGCTGGAGATCACCCGCAACGCCGGCGAAGACATCGTGCAACTCGCCGAGCTGCAGCTCGCCACCGCCGACACCGCCCCGCCCGCCCCCGCCGATATGCGCACGCAGGTCGACAGCGGCCCGGCCGGCTCCCCCACCGCCAAGGCGGACGCCGGCTTCACCGGCACCCACGCCCTCCTCTACGCGGGCACCCACAAGCCGGACGGCCGGGCGTACTCGTACAACAAGATCTTCGACGTGAACACGGCCGTCACCCGCGACACCCTGCTCTCGTACCGGATCTTCCCCTCGATGCCGGAGACCGACCTCAACTATCCGGCCACCCACGTCTCCGTCGACCTCGCCTTCACCGACGGCACCTACCTGAGCGACCTGCCCGGCGCCGTCGACCAGCACGGCGCCCGGCTGAGCCCCCAGGGCCAGGCCGCCTCCAAGACGCTGTACGTCAACCAGTGGAACCACAAGGAGTCGCGGATCGGCGCGGTCGCGGCGGGCAAGACGATCGACCGCGTCCTGGTCGCGTACGACTCGCCCAAGGGCCCGGCGAAGTTCCGGGGCTGGGTCGACGACATCTCCATCGCCGCCAAGGCCCCCGAGAAGCGCCTCAAGCACCTCTCCGACTACGCGGTCACCACCCGTGGCACCAACTCCAGCGGCAGCTTCTCCCGCGGCAACAACTTCCCGGCCACCGCAGTCCCGAACGGCTTCAACTTCTGGACCCCGATGACCAACGCGGGCTCACGCAGCTGGCTGTACGAGTACGCCCGCGGCAACAATGACGACAACCTCCCCACCATCCAGGCCTTCAGCGCCAGTCATGAGCCGAGCCCCTGGATGGGCGACCGGCAGACCTTCCAGCTGATGCCGTCCACCGCCACCGGCACCCCCGACGCCGGACGCACAGCCCGCGCCCTCCCCTTCCGTCACACCAATGAGACCGCCAGGCCGCACTACTACGGTGTGACCTTCGAGAACGGCCTCAAGGCGGAGATCACCCCCACCGACCACGCCGCGCTGATGCGGTTCACATACCCCGGCGACGACGCGAGCGTCATCTTCGACAACGTCACCGGGGACGGCGGGCTGAGCCTGGACGCCGAGAAAGGCGTCGTCACCGGCTACTCCGACGTCAAAAGCGACCGCAACCCAGGGTCGGGCCGCATGTTCGTGTACGGCGTCTTCGACGCGCCCGTGAGCGCGGGCGGCAAGCTGTCCGGCGGGGGCGGGCAGGACGTCACCGGATACTTCCGCTTCAAGCCCGGCGCGGACCGTACGGTCACGCTACGGATCGCCACGTCCCTGATAAGCCTGGACCAGGCGAAAACGAACCTGGACCGCGAAATCCCCGCGTCCGCGTCCTTCACCCAGGTCAAGGACCATGCACAGACGGCCTGGGACAACATCCTGGGAAGGATCGAGGTAGCGGGCGCGACCCGCGACCAGCTCACCACCCTCTACTCGAACCTCTACCGGCTGTACCTCTATCCCAATTCCGGTTTCGAGAACACGGGCACCACGGACAAGCCCAAGTATCAATACGCCAGCGCATTCTCCGAGCCGGTCGGCGAGAACACCCCGACCCACACCGGCGCCAAGATCGTCGACGGCCAGGTCTACGTCAACAACGGCTTCTGGGACACCTACCGCACCACCTGGCCCGCGTACTCCCTGCTGACCCCGGCCCGGGCCGGAAAGATGGTCGACGGCTTCGTCCAGCAGTACAAGGACGGCGGCTGGATCTCCCGCTGGTCCTCCCCCGGCTACGCCGACCTGATGACCGGCACCAGCTCGGACGTCGCCTTCGCCGACGCCTACCTCAAGGGCGTCCGCTTCGACGCCGAGGCCGCGTACGAGGCCGCCCTCAAGAACGCCACCACCGTCCCGCCCTCATCGGGGGTCGGCCGCAAGGGCATGGACACGTCCGTCTTCCTCGGCTACACCACGACCAAGGCCCACGAGGGCCTGTCCTGGGCGCTGGAGGGCTATGTCAACGACTTCGGCCTCGCGAAGATGGGCAAGGCGCTCTACGAGAAGACCAAGAAGGCCCGCTACAAGGAGGAGTCCGAGTACTTCCTGCGCCGCGCCCAGAACTACGTCAAGCTCTTCGACGACAAGGCGGGCTTCTTCCAGGGCAAGGACGCGGACGGCCAATGGCGCGTGGAGTCCGAGAAGTACGACCCCCGGATCTGGGGCTACGACTACACCGAGACCAACGGCTGGGGCTACGCCTTCACGGCCCCCCAGGACAGCCGGGGCCTAGCCAACCTCTACGGCGGCCGGTCCGGGCTCGCCAAGAAGCTCGACACCTACTTCTCCACCCCCGAAACCGCCTCCCCTGAATTCGCCGGTTCCTACAACGGCGTCATCCACGAGATGACCGAGGCCCGCGACGTCCGCATGGGCATGTACGGCCACAGCAACCAGGTCGCCCACCACGCGGCATACATGTACGACGCGGCCGGCCAACCCTGGAAGACCCAGGAGAAGGTCCGCGAAGTCCTCTCCCGCCTCTACCTCGGCAGCGAAATCGGCCAGGGCTACCACGGCGACGAGGACAACGGCGAGCAGTCCGGGTGGTACATCTTCAGCGCCCTGGGGTTCTACCCGCTGGTCATGGGCGGCTCCGAGTACGCGGTGGGCTCCCCCTTGTTCACCAAGGCCACGGTGCACCTGGAGAACGGCCGCGACCTGGTCGTCCGGGCCCCGAAGAACAGCGCGCGGAATGTGTACATCCAGGGCCTGAAGGTGAACGGCAAGCCCTGGAACTCGACCGCTCTGCCCCATGACGTACTCGCCCGGGGCGGGACGCTGGACTTCGACATGGGCGCTAAGCCCACGAAGTGGGGCACGGGGAAGGGCGCAGCGCCTAGATCGATTACGACGGACGACAAGGTCCCGACGCCGCGCCACGATGTGACGGTGCCGCCGGGCGGGGGTTCGGCGTTGCTGGATGACACGTCGGGGACGGAGGCGTCGTTCGAGTCGGTTGACCTTCCGGTGGCCGAGCCCTCCCGGGCGGTCCAATACACGCTGACGTCACCCGGGGATCGGTCGAAGGCCCCATCGGGCTGGGTACTCCAGGGCTCCCACGACGGCGAGAAGTGGACGGACGTGGACCGGCGCTCGGACGAGTCCTTCGCATGGGACAAGCAGACGCGGGTCTTCTCGGTGCGGTCGCCGGGGTCGTACGAGCGGTACCGGCTGGTGCCGGAGGGGAAGGCGACGCTGGCGGAGGTTGAGCTGCTGGCGTAGCGGATGCGTTCAGGCTCGGGCCGCGTCGCCCCGTGGGGGTGGCGCGGCCCGTCGGTGTCTCAGGCAGCCTCGGCCGCCTCGAAGCTGGGCGCGGAGGGCGCGGCGAACCAGAGCAGCCGGGCGGTGGTGTTGTCCTGACGGCCAAACCACCAGGTGGCGCGGTCGGGCGACTTGAGGCTGAGGCGGTGTCGGCCGTCCAGGGTGACGACGTGGGCGCTTCCGTCGCCGTAGGCCAGCCCCCAGGCGGCGATGGTCGCGTCGGGCTCGCCTGGGGCCACCTCGTACTGGACGGTGACGGCGAAGACGCGCGGGGCGTTGTCCAGGGCGAGTTCGCACAGCTCTTTGTCGATGTCGAACGGGGGTTCATTGGCCATGGAAGTCTCCCGATCAGGAGGGGAATTGGACCAAGGCGAAGCCGTGCACATACGGTGGCGCGACATCGCCAGCCGAAAGTGGCTTGGGTCACACCGTAGCGTGAAATGTGGACTGCATCCCATGCCTAGCGCGAATGGAGCCCAAGTACGCCCGTTAGGGTGACAACGTACGCCTCGACCGATCAGGGAGAGATCGCTCATGGCCCCGACCAGCCGCCCACCGACCGTGCGACAACGGCGCCTCGGCGCCGAGTTGCGCAGGCTCCGCGAACGTACGGACATGTCCGCCACCGAGGCCGGTACGCACTTCGGCGCAAGCCAGTCACGCGTCAGCAGCATCGAGGCCGGGCGCTATGCGGTGAGCGCGGACCGGGTCCGAGCACTGGCCAGTCTGTACAACTGCGGGGATCAGGAGCTGATCGAGGCGCTGACTCAGATGACCGGGAGACAGACCCGGGGCTGGTGGGAGCAGGACCGGGAGGTGCTGCCGACGGGGCTGCTCGACCTCGCCGAGCTGGAGCATCACGCCACTTTCGTACGCGTCGCCACCATGGTCCACATTCCCGGACTGCTCCAGACCAGGGACCATGCTCGCGCGCTCTTCGACTCCACTGTGCCGCCACCTCCGGCACACGAGGTAGAACACCGCCTGTCATACAGGATCAAACGACAAGGCATCCTTCACGGGGAGGACCCAACACCCTTCACAGCGATCATCCACGAAGCGGCCCTGCACCTGGAGTATGGAGGCCCTGCCGTAGCCCGCGCTCAGCTTCGACATCTCATCGACATGAGCGAACGGGACAACATCAACGTAGTAGTGATCCCATTCGGCGCAGGACCCCTGCCTGGTTCCGGCCAGCCTATTGACTACTTCGGCGGTTCAGTCCCTCAGCTCGATACCGTCTCACTCGACACGGACCTCGGCGCACAACTACTCGACGCGACGGCACATCTCGCGAAATACCGAAGCGTGCTGGAACGGTTCGAGAGCTACGCGCTCAAGCAAGACGCGTCCCGCGACCTCATCCACCACATCGCACGGAGTATCTGACAAGGAGAGGCCATGCCCGCCCTCGCTGCCTGGCGAAAATCGTCCTACAGCCACGAAGGATCCAACTGCCTCTATGTGTCCGCCCCCACCTCGGACGCCATCTTGATCCGCGAGAGCGACGACCCCGACATCATCCTCACCACCACCCCCGCCGCCCTCGGCGTCTTCATACGCACGGCCAAATCGGGCCGCTTCGACCACCCATTTGACCAGTAACTCACACACTCTCCAACGAGAAGGGACCGATCAACCTCAGTCGGAGTTGGCAGAGATGTCGTGGCGTTGCCCATCCATTTCCCCTGTGACCCATCGGATTCTTTGGGGCCTGTTTCCTGTGCCCTCGCGACAGAATTCCTCAAGGGCCGCACGCACCTGGGCGATAGGAAGAGTGCTCCGCGGATCGTGGAACTTTGGATAACCCGGGTCGGAGACAACTCGCGGATCGAAATCCGGGGGATTCGGGTTATCCGACACCCAGAAGTGCTTCGAGATCTCGTCGTCAGGTTCGGCATGGCGTTCCGCGCTAACAAACCAGACCAATGCCCCGTAACCGGTCTCCGGATTAACCGCGATGCGCAGGTAATTGTCGGGCCACCACGAGAACGTCTCAGCGCTATGCCGATCGCGGGCAAACATAAAACAAGCATCCTCGCCCGGATTGATGCCCGGCCCAGGCTGCTCCGGAATCGAGTTCTCGACAACCTCGGCGATCAGCTCTTCCATTTCCACCCACGTCTGGGCGTAGTGATACCGCCCATGAATTACGGCATTGAGGATCAAGACGCTGCCACTCCCTTCAGCACGATCGGTACGTCTGATCCTACGTACCACACAGTCATGGTCGAGCCGCGGGGCAGCACCGCCGACACCATCGTCTGACACCCCATGGGTGGACCGCACACATAGTTGTTGTTGATGACTACCTGCATCTCGGTGACGTTGTTCTGCCTCATCCACATGGCATATTTCGTCTCAACGTGCGCAGCTGAGGCAAACTTCGCGCCCGGGACCGGTAGCTTGGGAACATCTGGAGAGTGGGCCAGATACCGATTGACAGAATCGGCCAAATCGTCATTTCCGCTCGTTATCTCAGGAGCGACAGGGTTCCCATTCTGATCGAAGCCGCGTCCCGTCGTCACACGCTTGTTTGCCAGCTCCTGCTGAGTGTCGGTGACATGTTGCGGTTTGCCTCCGTCGCAGGACGCTGCAAGGCCTAGTGAATCTGTTGCATGCGTGGGGTTGACAACGTAGCTCTGCGGATTGGGCGCAGGTTTTAGCCCGAGAGGGTCCGGGGTGAGGTAGCGGGCGGTGGTGGGGTCGTAGTAGCGGTGGTGGTTGTAGTGGAGGCCGGTTTCCGGGTCGTAGTACTGGCCGGGGAAACGGAGCGGTGTGTACGTGGTGCTGGTGGCGGCCCAGGTGGTGGTGCCCCACAGAGTGGCGCGGGTGTGCCAGGCAATGTCGCCGGACTCGTCGATGAGTTCCGTGGGCGTGCCGACGAGATCCGTGACGATGGCGAAGAAGCGCTGGTCGATCTCCTGCTGGGTGGTGGCCTCGGTGATGCGCTCGGTCTGGGCGATGGGGTGCAGGCCGTCGTGGTCCCAGGTGAGGGTGACGGGATGAGGAAGGTCGGGCGTGGTGGTGGTTTGTTCGATGAGGGTAGGGCCGTCCCAGGTGAAGTCCACCTGTTCGGCGATCGTTTCGCCGTCGGCCGCGAGGCGTTGTTTGGCAGTGCGGCGGCCGAAAGGGTCGTACAGGTAGCGCCACACCGTTCCGTCGGGTGTGGTGACAGTGGTGAGGCGGTCCTCAGCATCCCAGGTGTAGCGCCAGGTGTCGGGCTTCTTGGACAGCCGGGTCTTCTGGCGAAGGGTGAGACGGCCCGTGTCGTCGTGTTCGTAGCGGATGTTGCCCGCGCGGGTGATGCGCGTGCCGGTGTAGGCGCGGGTGCCGGTTGCTTCCTGGGCGGGATGCGCGCTGGGCCAACCGGCGTGGGTCTGGTTGCCCGCCTCGTCGTATGCGTACCTTTCAGTCCAGTCCAGCGCCTGAACTGTGGTGACTCGGCCTGCCGCGTCAAGTTCGAAGGTGCGCAGGCCAGAGAGCTGGTCGTCGATCGCCGTGACGTAACCATCGGCACGGTAGGTGTAGGCGCGGCGCTGGACCGTTCCGACGGTCGGTCCCGTCAGGGCCTGTTCCGTGAGGCGGCCAGCTGGGTCCCAAATCTGGGACAGGGACAGCTCGTCCCCGATGCGGCGGTTGACCTCGCGGCCTGCGGCGTCATGGTCAAAGGCAACGGTGTGGCCGGAGGCGGTGAGTGTGGTGCGGTTGCCCGCCGCGTCGTAGGTGTACGTGGTGGTGGCGCCGCTGGGGGTGGTGCGCCGGGTGCGGCGGCCTAAGGCGTCGTAGGTGTGGGTCAGGACGCGACCATTGATCATTTCGGCCTTGACCCGGCCCATGCGGTCCCGCTGGTAGACCACCTCGGAATCGGGGCCGGTGGCCTGGAGGAGGCGGCCTGCGGGGTCGTAGGTGTACTGGGTGACGCGGCCTTCGACGTTCTTGCTGGCGACGCGGCCCGCACCGTCGTGCTCGAAGTAGACGGTCTGACCCATTGGGTTGGTGTGCGTCGTGAGGCGGTCTGCCGCGTCATGGGTGTAGGTCAGGGTGCGGCCGTCGAAGTCCGTCTCCGCGACTAGGCGGCCGGCCGGGTCGTACTCGTAGGACCAGGTCAGACCCTGGGGGTTCGTGACCTGGGTCAGGTGCAGGGAGGCGTCGTGCTCGAACGCGTAGCGGACACCGTCCGGTCCCGTTCGGGCCGCCAGCAGGTCGAAGTGGGTGTATTCGTACGAGGTCACCCCACCCACCGCATCAACCCCCTGCGTGCAGTTGCCCTCGCCGTCGTACGTCCAGCTCTCCGTCGTCCCGTCCGGGTTGATGCGAGCGGCCAGCATGCCCTCGACCGTCCACCGCAGGTGTGTGGTGTGGCCCAGGGGGTCGGTGAGGACCACCGGGCGCCCGAAGGCGTCGCGCTGGTAGCGGGTGGTGGCGCCAAGTGGATCGGTGATCTCCACCGGCAGACCCGCCAGGTCACACATCACGCCTGTGGTTTGCCCTAGCGCATCAGTGACGGCGATCAATTGGCCGTGGTCGTCGTAGGCGTAGCGGGTCGTGTGGCCGGCCGGGTCGGTGACGCTGGTGCGGTGGCCCGCACCGTCGTAGGTCTGGCTCCACGTAGCGCCGTCCGGGCCGGTCAGGGACGTTGGTAAGCCCAGGGCGTTGTACGTGGCGGTGCTCTCATGACCGTCCGGGCCCGTGATCTTTGTGAGGTTGCCTGCCTCGTCGTACGTGTAGGCAGTGGTGTGACCCAGGGGGTCGGTTCGGGTCAGGACCCGGTCGTGGCGGTCGTAGGTAGTGCGGGCGGTGTGACCGAGGGGATTGGTCTCGGCAACAATCTGGTAGGAGTCGTTGACCAGGTAGCGGGTGGCATGGCCGTCAGCCGTCGTGAGGGTCGTAATGCGGTGGCCGGTGGCCTGGTCGATCTGGTCGTAGTCGACGCGCAGGGCCATGTGGCCCGCTTCGCCGCCTTCCGCGATGCAGCGGTCGCGGTTGTCGTAGACGTAGTCGTAGCGGCGGTCGTTGGTGTCGGTCCAAGAGATGACCCGGCGCTCGTCGTCGTACTCGAACCGCAGCGGCAGACCAGAGGAGTTGATGACCTCGGTGAGGTTGCCGTCGGCGTAGCCGTAGCGGATCAGCTCCTGGTCCGAGCCGTCTGGAGCCGCGGCTGCCAGGTGGAGAGCCGTGATTCTGCCGTCCTGAGTGGTCAGCTTCAGGTGGTAGCCGGCGGAGTGAACGATGCTCGTGGGCACATCGTCCTCGTATTCGAAGGTGATGAAGTTGCCGAAGCGGTCCGATATCTGCTCCAGCCGCGCGGTTCCATCAGCTCCGCCGCTCGGGCCGGTGAAGTGGAGGACGTGACCGGCAGACGGGTCGGTCACGGTGTAGTCACCGCGCTCGTCCCGATCCAGCGGCCAGCGGGGGCCTGTGTCAGGGCGGGTCGGCAGGCCGGGGGCGGGGTGCGGGTAGGACAGCATCATGCCGTCCTCGGTCAGGAAGACGACACCTTCGGCGTCGATCTCCAGGCGCTGGTCTGTGGTGCTCGACCATGAGGGGCCGAACCAGCGGCCTTCGGTGTAGCCGGACTCCACGCGGCGGGTGAACACCAGCGGCAGCACACCGGGCAGCGTCACGTCCGTCTGCGGCAGGAACATCTTTCCCGTCGCCAGGTCGATCGGGTCCGACCCTCCGGTCTCTTTCTCTTTGCGGCCGAGCGCCTTCCTCCCCCACTTGCGCAGCGATTCCCGGATCCTGCCCCGCGGTCGGGCGTACTTGCCCGCCGTGGCACCCTTCCGGGCCGCGCCGATTCCCTTGGCGCCCACCGCCTCGGGGACGAGCCTGCCCAAGCCCTCCGCTGGATCCTTGGCGAATCCGTCCAGCGCCTGCTTGCCCGTGCCGTAGGGGTCGTTGGCCAGGTTGACCAGCCCCGCCGCGGTGTTGTTCAGGCCCGTCGCGTACTCGGCTGGGTGCGTGATGTTGTACGGGTCCAGCGGGTTGAGGCTGCGCGCGAAGCCGAAGATCCCCGCGCCGCCCTTGATAACACCCGCCGTGAAATGCGTCGCATCCAGCTTCAGGCCGGTCAGGCCGTCCTCGGCCTGCTCGAAGTACGACGGCTTGGGCGGCGCAGCGTCCCGCGCGGCCTTCACAGCCGTACGGGCCGTGTCCGCCGCCTCGTTGCGCTGGCGGCGGGCCTCGTCCAGCTTCTGCTGCGCCAGCTTGGCCTTGCCCGGGCCCGGGTCGTGGAACTTCTCCGGCTTGCAGGCGTCCTTGCCGTCCTCGACGGCCGCGTTGTACGCCACGACCTGCTCGTTGTAAGCCGTCACCGCGTCCTTCGACGCCTTCTTCGCGGCCTTGTAGGCGTCAATCGCCTCCTGCGCCTGGAGCTGCGCCCACTCCACCGTGCCCGCGAACGTCTCCATCGCGAGCGCGGCCTTCTCACACGCGTCGGCAGCCTTGAACCACTTCTTCGGCTCGACCGCCACCTCCTCGCGGAACGCGTCCGCCGCCTTGCCCTTCCAGTGCGCGGAGTCCAGCCGCTTCAGGCCGTCCCCGACGTCGTTGAACGCCTTCTTGAAATCCCGCAGATGGCCTGCCGTCGAACGGATCTTGCCCGCACTGCCGAAGATCAGCTTCTTGGGATCCTCGGTCTCGTCCAACTGCATCTCGGCGACATCCGCACCCAGTTGATTCGCCGCCGAGCGGGACTTGTCGCGGACCCAGTCCGCACCGCCCTCCAAGCCCACCTTGTCCAGGCCGTCGGCGACCTTGTTACCGCCCCACTCGATGCCGTTGCCGATGACCTCCGTGCCCTTTTCGACCGCGTCATCGACCCAGTCGGGCGTCAGGTCGAGTCCACCCATCAGCCCTCACCGCCAGCCTGGTCGCCACCTTGCTCAGCGGGCGGGACGGCGTACTGGGCGATACGGCTGGTGCCACCGATCTTGTCGCCCGTGGCCTGCCAGGTGCCCTTGATCTCCTCGCTCGCCTTCTCGTACGACTCCTTGCTGTAGTCCGGGCGCCAGGTGTCCCCCGAGAACAGCTCACCCCACTCCTTCTGGGTGACTTCCTCCTCGCTCAGATGCGGGTTACCGGCCACCGAGTTCGCCACGACCTTGTACGTGCCCTCGATGTACCGGTCCTCCTCCCACTGCATCCCCGCCGCGAGGCCCACCTTCTTGGCCAGCTTGTTCGCGTCCTGGATCAGGCCGCGCACCCCCCACTCCCAGCGCTCACAGAAGTCCTCGAAGTCCTTCGCAAGGCCGTTGTGCCCCGCCTCCATCGACGTCAGCGACAACTCCTCGAACCCCGACCCCATCACCGCATCCGTCGCCGACCCGATGTCCTTCAACTCGCTGATGGCCGCCCGCAGACCCTTGGTGATGTCCTGTAAGGCTTCCTTGTCCAGCTTGAGGTCCGGCTCCTTGCTGCCGCCCCCACCACTCATCGGGTGCCCTCCCCGGGCAGGGCGACCCCAAGGGCGGGTCTGGGCTCCGCTACTCGCGTAGCGAGCTCACAGCAACCGCCCCATCGCGTCGCAATCTGCCCCGGCAGGCCCATCACGCCCCCTCATCCTCCCTGGTCGAACCCCCGTGCTACGCAACGGTATTCGACATACGACGGAGTGTCACCGCCATTTGGGGGCGTGTCGCGACGGCAGCGCCCTGGGGTGGGCTTCGTCTCGCACCCTCGGCCCAACGAGGCCGGCAGCGAGGAGGGAGGGGGCGGAGAGCCGGTATTGCCGGTGAACGTCGAGACCGAGGGAGCCGGAGACAATAGCCACAACCACTGCCAATCACCGTAGACCCCCGACCGAAGGAATCAGCGGGGCTTCCAGGCTCACCGTGAAGACACTCAGCTCTCCGTGTCGCGCGCTCGCTGACGCGCAACAGAGGAAGCACGGGCCGACAGGCGGAGTTCGCCCCCGGGCATGAAGTCCAGGGTCACGGCGTCGAATACGCTGCCGACCTCAGGAAAATCAGCCGGCTTCGGGTGTCGAATATCGTCACTCAGCATCACGAAATCGATGAAGGCCGGGACGCTGGACTCCGGGTCAGTGATCGAAACTTCGACACCGAAACGATCTCGATGCCCCGTCACAACACAGCGCACCACCTGAAACCGATGGAGCCCGCTGACACGCCACATCTGGTCATCTTCTGCCATGACTCGCCACCTTAGAAGTCGACCCCCTGTTTCCAGCGTACCCATTCGGTCTTGCTGTGATCGATGAAGGAATTGAAATCACCGAAGTCAATGTCTTCGATGATCCACTGAAGCCCTCCATTATCATCATGGAACCGACGATAGACACTTGGATGGAATTCATCCATAAATCCGGGCTTCATCGTGAATATATGATACCCGTCTTCATATACACCTTGTCCGGCATACTGTCGAACAACAGAATCAGAATCTCCCAGGTAGGCAAAGTTGCGCCCATTCGCGTCGGTTGCCGTGTGGTTTGCCGCGTTCAGGCCATGCTCCTCTGAGGCACGATTTCCCCTCTGGGGAGACCGATACAGCCTCGTCTCCTCCCCGTCGTACTCCGGCGCGAGGCCCAGGGGGTCGGCCCAGGTGTGGGGGTTGTGGATGTAGGTGGCGGGGTTGGGAGCTGAGGTGAGGCCGAGGGGGTCGGGGGTGAGGTAGCGGGCGGTGGTGGGGTCGTAGTAGCGGTGGAGGTTGTAGTGGAGGCCGGTTTCCGGGTCGTAGTACTGGCCGGGGAAGCGGAGGGGCGTGTAGCCGGTGCTGGCAGCGGCCCAGGTGGTGGTGCCCCACAGGGTGGTGCGGGTGCGCCAGGCGATGTCGCCTGACGCGTCGACGAGTTCCGTGGGGGTGCCGACCAGGTCGGTGACGATGGCGAAGAAGCGCTGGTCGATCTCGCGCTGGGTGGCCGTGTCGGTGATGCGCTCGGTCTGGGCTACGGGGTGGAGACCCCGGTGGTCCCAGGTGAGGGTAATGGGGTGGGAGAGGTCGGCCGTGGTGGTGGTCTGTTCGACCAGGGTGAAGCCGTCCCAGGTGAAGTCCACCTGCTCGGCGACCGTTTCGCCGTCGGGCGCGAGGCGCTGCTTCGCGGTGCGGCGGCCGAAGGGGTCGTAGAGGTAGCGCCACGCCGTGCCGTCGGGGGTGGTGACGGTGGTCAGGCGGTTCTCGGCGTCCCACGTGTAACGCCAGGTGTCGGGCTTCTTCGACAGGCGGGTCTTCTGCCGCAGGGTGAGGCGGCCCGCGTCGTCGTACTCGTAGCGGAGGCTGCCCGCACGGGTGATCCGCGTGCCGGCGTAGGTGCGGGTGCCGGTCGCTTCGGCACCGGGGTGCCGGTCCGGCCAGGATGCCTGGGTCTGGTTGCCTGCCTCGTCGTACGCGTAGCTCTCGGTCCAGCCCTGCGCCCGGACCGTGGTGACCCGGCCGGCCGCGTCGAGGTCGAAGGCGCGGCGGCCGGTGCGCAGGTCCTCGATGGCGGTGAGGTAGCCGTCCGCGCGGTAGGTGTACGCGCGGTGCTGGAGTGTGTCGGCGGTCGGGCCCGTCAGGATTTGGTCGATGAGACGTCCGGCGCGGTCCCAGATCTGGGCGAGGGAGAGGGCACTGCCTAATCTGCGGGAGGTTTCGCGGCCCGCGGCGTCGTGCTCGAATTCGAGCACGTGGCCGGAGGCGGTCAGGGCGGTGCGGTTGCCCGCCGCGTCATAGGTGTAGGTCGTGGTCGCGCCACTCGGGGTGGTCCGGCGGGTACGGCGGCCCAGGGCGTCGTACTGGTGCGTCATCGCCCGGCCCGCCACCGTCTCGGACTTCACCCGGCCCATCCGGTCCCGCTGGAATACGATCTCCGCATCCGGGCCGGCGGCCGCGATCAGCCGCCCCGCCGTGTCATGCCTGTAGGTGGTGGTCCGGCCGTCGGCGTCCTTGATGACCACGCGTCCGAGCACATCGCGCCCCAGCGCGATACGCCGGCCCAGTGGTGTGGTCCGCGCGATGAGCTGCCCGGCGGCGTCGTGCTCGTAGCGGATGGTGCGGTCGTCGAAGTCGGTCTCCGTGATCAGCCGGCCCGCTGGGTCGTACTCATAGTTCCAGGTGAGTCCGTGCGGGTTGGTGACCTTGGTCAGGCGCAGCTCTGCGTCGTGCTCGAACGCGTAGCGCGCCCCGTCCGGGCCGGTCTGCGCGGCGAGGAGGTCGAAGTGGGTGTATTCGTACGAGGTCACCCCGCCGGCCGCGTCGACATGGTTCGTGCAGTTGCCCTCGCCGTCATACGTCCACGACTCCTCTGCCCGGTCGGGGCCGACACGGCGCAGCAGCTTGCCCTCGACCGACCATGTCAGACGAGTCGTCGCGCCGAGCGGGTCGACGATGGCGACGGGGCGGCCGAAGGCGTCGCGCCGGTAGGCGGTGACCGCGCCGAGGGGGTCGGTGATCTCCAACGGCAGACCTGCCGGGTCACAGCGCACTCGTGTCGTCTCGCCCAGGGCGTCGGTGATCGAGGTCAGACGGCCGAAGTCGTCGTAGGTGTAGCGGGTGGTGGCCCCGACGGGGCCGGTCTCGGCGACGCGATTGCCGCGCTCGTCGTACTCCCGCGTCCATGTCGTCCCGTCCGCCCCGGTCATCGCGGTGGGCAGGCCCAGATGGCTGTAGACGGCGCTCGACTGCTTGCCATCGGGGCGGATGAGGCCCACCCGGCGGCCCAACTCGTCGTAACGGCACTCGCTCCGGCGGCCGAGCGGGTCGGTGTGGGCCAGCACCCGGCCGTGGCGGTCGTACTCGGTCCGGGTGTGCGCGCCCAGTCGGTCGATCTCGCCGACGACCTGGCAGGCGTCGTCGATCAGGTACTTGGCGGTGTGGCCGGCGGCCGTGGTGACGGTGGTGATCCGGTGGCCGGTGTGCTGGTCGACACCGTGGTAGTCCAGCCGGATGGAGAAATGGCCTTCGGTGCCGCCCTCCGATATGCAGCGATCGCGGTTGTCGTAGACGTAGTCGTAGCGGCGGTCGTTGGTGTCGGTCCAGGAGATGACGCGCTTCTCGTCGTCGTACTCGAACCGCAGCGGCAGACCGGAGGAGTTGATGACATCAGTGAGGTTGCCGTCGGTGTAGCCGTAGCGGACGATCTCCTGGTCCGAGCCGTCGGGGGCGGCGCCCGCGAGGTGGAGGGCGGTGATCCGGCCGTCCTTCGATGTCAGCTTCAGGTGGTAGCCCGCCGAGTGCACGATGTCGGTCGGCGTGCCGTCGGGGGCGTAGTGGAAGGCGATCCGGTTGCCGTTGCGGTCGCGGATCTCCTCGATCGGCGCGATCCCGTCGAGTTCGTGCCGGGGCGCGGTGAAGGAGTACGTCCAGCCGCTGTCGACGTCGGTGACGGTGTAGTCGCCGTCGGCCGTGCGCTCCAGCGGCCAGCGCGCGACGCCCGCCGTGGGCAGGGTCGGGAGGCCGGGTGCCGGGTGCGGGTAGTCCAGCAGGCGTCCGTCCTCGCAGACGAAGACCACGCCCTCGGGGTCGATCTCCAGGTGCTGGTCGGCCGTGCTCGACCACGACGGGCCGAACCACCGGCCTGCCCGATACCCCGACTCCACCCGCCGCCGGAAGGCCAGCGGCAGTACGCCGGGCAGCGTGACGTCCGTCTGCGGCAGGAACATCCTGCCTGTGGCGAAGTCGATCGGGTCCGAGCCCTTGCAGGGCTTTCGACTGTCGGGCCTGCCGCGGTCGGCGCGCCCGTCATTTCGCAGCTGGCCACGGCCCGGCGTCCTCGTCTCGGCCACGCGCCTGGCGGTGGTCGCGGCCCTTCTCGCACCGCCCATGCCCCTGGTGCCGATCAGCTCCGGCACCAGCCGGCCGAGCCCTTCCGAGGGATCCTGCTGGAAGCTGTCCCACATGGCGCCCGCCGTCCCCCACGGGTCATTGGACATCCGCACCAGGCCGGCGGCGGTGCTGTTGAGATTGGTGACGTACTCCGCAGGGTGAGTGATGTTGTACGGGTCCAGCGGGTTGACCTGCCGCGCGAAGCTGACGACGCCCGCGGTGCCCCTGACTATGCCGCCGTAGAAGTGCGAATAGTGCAGGGCCACCCCCGTGAAGCCGTCGTTCACCTGCTCCGCGTACGACGGCTTGTCGGGCGCCGCGTCGCGCGCCGTCTCGACCGCTTCCTTCGCTGGCGTGTGTGCCTCGTTCCGCTGCCGCCGCGCCTCGCTCAGAATCTCCTGCGCTACGTCGACATCCGCGATCCCCGGGTCGCGGAACTCCCCCGGCCTGTCCGGCAGCGACGAACGGTCACGCTCGCCGGCGGGCGCGGCTCTGTACGCGTCCAGCGCCGTGTTGTACGCGGACACCCGATCGTTGTGCGCCGAGCGGGCCTCCTCCGACGCCTGTTTGCCCTGCTTGTAGCGGGCGATGGCCTCCGCGGCCTGCCCCTGCGCCCACTCCACCGTGCTCGCGAAGCTGTCCAGCGCCCCGGCGGCCCGCTCGCAGGCGTCCGCCGCCGTGAACCACTTCCTCGGCTGGATCGACACGCTCTCCCGGAAGGCATCTGCCGCCTCGCCCTTGAGGTGGTCGGCGTCCAGGCCACGTAATCCCCTTCCCACGTTGTCGAACGCGGTCTGGAAATCACTCAGATGATCCGCCGTGGAACGCAGCTTTCCGGGGCTGCCGTGGATCAGCTTCTTCGGGTCCTCGGTCTCGCCGAGCTGCATTTCACCGACATTCGCGCCCAGCGCGTTCGCCGCCGAATCGGACGTCTCCCGGACCCAGTCCGCACCGCTCTCCCAGCCGACGTCATCCAGCCGGTCCGCCGTCCAGTCCCCCACACCATCGACGATTTCGCCGACATCCTCGGCCCGGTCTTCGGCCCAGTCCTCAATCGGGTCCGGAATAAAGTCCCCGATTCCCATGATCGCTTACCCCCCGGTCGGCGCCCATATGAGCAACTCCCCACACCATAGGGTCAAGGGACGGCAAAGTCGCGGTCAAGAAGGCCGCCGTTGCGAATCCCGTACATTCGGTATCCGCCTGCATCAGAGATCGCGCCGCGCAACAGCCGTGGCGCGGCGAGCCGCGATCCCGGCGTCGGCCGTCCCTCGCACCTCGGCCGAGCTGCGGCGTGCGGTCCGCTCGGCAGGGCAGCGTGCCGCCGGGTCGCCGGGGGCGTCGGCGAGCGCGGCTCGTCGTGCGGCGTGGAACACCGGCGCGGGCCTTCGAGTTCGAACTCCGGGGAGGAGTTCCCCCGGCAATTTCGCTCTGTTACCTTCCTTGTTCTGCCATGAAGCACATGGTGTACGGGTGGAGGAAGGCAGCATGGGGGACACAGGACTGTCTGAGCGTTGGCAGGCGTATTACGACGCGGCGGGCGGAACGGATAGCGGCGACAAAGACGTCCAAACCAGGCTGGCCAGTGCGGATGGGAATAAAGGGGACGGCAAGGGCGGCTCCGATGGCGATCTGAAATCATCGAAGGGGCCGTGGAATGCCGCGTCAAACGCCCTGGACGATCTGCGCCGGAATGCCACGACCGCGCTGGGTGACCTCAAGCATGGCCAGGAGGGCGCGGGAGTCGCCAGCAAGGGCGTCGAGGGGCTGGAGAGTACGTCCATGCAGCAGCGGGTCTTCAACTCCTGGGAGGCCCGGCTGACGGTCGTACGCGACGAATGTGCCGAGATGTCCGAAAAGCTGAAGAAGGCGGGTACCGACTTCGCCAACCAGGACGACGCCATATTTGATCTCTTCAACACGCAGAAAACCCGGCCGATACCCCCGCCAGGCGGCCCGTCGGGGAGTTGGTGACCCGCGTCATGGTCACTTTCGCGCAGTTGAAGGCGGTCGACCCCGCGCAATTCGAGCAGGCAGCAGACGGTTGGCACAAGGTCAGCAGCTGCGCCAGCGCTGCGAAGGACCGGCTGGACAATGAGATCAATGCGAAGCTTCGCGGCGGGCTGAAGGGCGTGGGGGCAAAGCAGGCGGAGGCCCGGCTGAGGCGCCTGAGCGAGAACTTCCACTACATGCAGGTGGAGTGCGCGCTGATCCTGACGGCGTTGAACGGGCTGGCCGCGGAGCTGCGCGCGGCGAAGAAGAAACTGGACAACGCCGTCCAGGACGCCCAGGACGCGGGGATGACCGTCAAGGAAGACGGTTCGGTGGAGTACAAGCCCCCGTTGGTGCTGCTGCCGGGCCAGGAGTACGAGCCGGCCGGGAACGGCCGGACACCGTTTGTCGTCACCACGCCGAAGCAGCAGGCGCAGGGTTTCGCAGACCGGATCGGTGACGCGCTCAAAGACGCCACGGAGGCGGACGGCAAGTACGCGAAGACACTGGCCAAACTGATCACGGTAGCCGATCTATTGGTGAACGAAGACCGGTGGAGCGACGCCGAGCAAGACCGCAAGGCCGTGAAGAAATCCGTCGGCGATTATCTGCGTGATATCCCGAAGGACAAGTCACCCAAGGACAACGCGGCCTGGTGGAAGAGCCTCAGCAAAGAGCAGCAGGCGGAGTACATCTCTCTCTTCCCGGCGAGCGTGGGCAAGCTGGACGGCCTGCCCGCCGAGGCCCGTGATGAGGCAAACCGCGTGTTCTTCCTTGAGGAGCGCGCAAAGTACCTGAACGAGTACTTGAACCCTCCGCCCGAGCCGAAACCGAGTCACATCCTGGCCGGGCGGTCGATGGTGCCCACCTCGGAGTGGACGGAGTGGAACAACAGGAAAAAGCACGTGAAATCTGTTCTCATCGGCATGACCCGGATTAACATGCGCTTCGATGACACGGGAAAGGTCGACGCCTTCGACAACACCCGGCCCTCCGGTTACAAGCCGACCGGCGACGGGCTACCGCCGGCGTATCTGCTGGATTTCGACCCCGAGAACAACGGGCGCGCGATCATCGCCAACGGCGACCCGGACAAGGCCGATCACACCGCCGTGATGGTCGGCGGCACCAAGGGCACGCTCGGCGGCATCAACAAGCCCGTCATCGCCGGCACCAACCTCTGGCAGGCCGCCACCGCGATGCCGGGCGAGCCAAAGGTCTCGACCATCACCTGGTTCGGCTACGACGCTCCGCAAAGCTTTGTCCCGGAAGCCATGAAGGACAAGTACGCGGACAAAGCAGGGCCGGATCTCAATCAATTCCTGTCTGGGCTGCACACCGCCCACGACCCGTCGGCCAAGGACCATGTGTCGGTGCAGGGACACAGCTACGGGACGGTGGTGGTGGGCTCCGCCGCCCGCCAGGGCACCCTGGAGGCGGATGACGTGATGCTCAGCGGCAGCCCCGGCGTCCAGGTCGGGCGGGCCGAGGATCTGGACGTGCCCTCAGGGCATGTGTGGAACCAGAAGGCGCAGGACGACTGGGTGCCCAAGTGGGGGGCGCCCACCCATGGACACCATGAGGGTCTGACGCAGTTCATCACCCCCAGCGACCCCATCTTCGGCGCCAACCAGATGGCCACCGACACCAAGGGCCACGGAAACTACTGGCTGGCCGGTTCGGAGAGCCTGGAGAACCAGGCGAGAGTCGTGGTGGGACGCTACGACGAGGTCCAGTTGAAGTAGCGGGGGTAATTTTCGATGTCCGAATCCGACTCCGGCTCCGACTCCGGCTCCGAATCCGACTCCGGCTCCGGCTCCGCTGACCTCGGTCTCGGCTATACGCCGGAGGTGCGGGAGGTCTCCGCGCTCCGGGAGGAGGCCAGGCGGCTCTCCAGCGAGCTGTACGACCTGCTGCGGGTGAAGGGGAAGACGTCCGCGCCCGGCCCGGGCGTGGACGTATGCGGCGACTTGGACCCCGAGACGTTCTACGTCATCCGCCATCTGTGGTCGCTGTACGGCCTGCCGGCCGGGGACCTCGAGGCCGGCTGGCAGGGCCTCAGGGAGGACCTTCCCCGGCACGGCTGGGAGATCGTCCACGAGGGGCGGGAGTCGACCGTCGCCCAGTCCCCGTTCCTGATGGCCGACTCCACCCGGAAGAAGTTCACCCTGAAGGCCACCTTGCTGATCCCGACCGCGAGGGACGCCGAGAGGAGCGGTGCGGAGCCCGGGATCATGTTCCATCTCGTCTCCGCCTGCTTCCGGGTCCCCGACGGCACCACGGTGGACGAGTACTGAGCCCTCGTACGGCAGAAACGGCCCCGGTCGCCCGACGACCGGGGCCGCCAACTCCGTGGCGTATCGGGCATCATGGACGCCATGACCTCTCCGACCCCGGACGCCTGGGTCACCATCGCGTCCTATGAGAACCTGCCCGGCTGTCCGCGCCCCCAGGCGGCCACGCGCGCTTGACTGCGCGACCGCGGCATCGACTGGATGCCCTTCACGCTGGTTGAGATCCGCTGGGACTTGATGTGCGGCGTCGGGCCCGACGGCCGTCGGCGCGGCTGGATCCAGGTCCACGTCCACCCCGACGCGCTGCGACGCCTCGGGCTCCATCCCGACCAGTCGACCGCGGCAATCCTGGGACCGTCCCCGCCCGGCTGGTGGCATGCCGCCGCGGAGCGCCACGCCCGCCGGGGTGCCGCTCGCCGACGGGCTCCGTAACCGCCGCTCAGGTCGTACGCGAGCGCTCCGCGGGGAAGCCGTGCGCGCGGGCGGCGATCACCACGGCCAGTACGGGCGCCAAGAGCGCCAGGGCGCTCCAGGGGAAGGCGTCGGGGCCGAGGCCGTCGAGGAGGATGCCGCCGGCGACTCCGCCGCCGGCCATGGCCGCGTTCCACAGGGTGACGAGCATGGCCTGCGCGGAGTCCGCCGCGTCGCCTCCCGCGTCGGCCACCGCGGTCTGCAGCAGCGTGGGGACGCCTCCCCAGCCCAGGCCCCACAGCGCCGCCGCGAGGTAGACCAGGGCGCGGCTGCCGGCCGGGATCGCGAGGACGGCGGCCGCGGCGGCGAACAGGACCGTGGCGGCGATGGTCAGGACCCGCAGCCGGCGGTCGATGCGGGCGCCCACGATCCAGATGCTCGCCATGGAGGCGGCGCCGAAGACCAGCAGGACGAGGTCGGTGGAGCCGCCCATGCCGAGCCCGTCGAGGTAGGTGGCGATGTAGGTGTAGAGGATCGTGTGGGCCAGCACATAGACCAGCGTGACGAACAGGACCGGCGCCACGCCGGGGACGGTCAGGGCCCGCAGGATCGGGGCACGGCCGTCCCGCCGCTGCCCGGGGTAGTCGGGGACCAGCGCGGCGATCCACCCGATCAGGACGGCGGCGAGCGCGGTGATGAGGGTGAACGTCACCCGCCAGCCGAGCACTTCGCCGAGGAAGGTGCCCGCGGGCACCCCCAGCGACAGGGCGATCGGTATGCCGGTCATCACGACCGCGACCGCCTTGCCCTGTAGGGCGACGGGCGCCATACGGCGGGCGTATCCGGCCAGCAGCGCCCAGGCCAGGCCCGCCGCGACCCCGGCGACGAACCGGGCGGCCATGGTCAGGGGATAGCTCCCCGAGGCCGCGGTGACCGTGTTGGCGACCGCGAAGCCCGCCATGGCCGTCAGCAGCAGCCGCTTGCGGCGCCACCCCGCGGTGGCCGCGGACAGCGGGATCGCGGTGAGCGCGGTCCCGATCGCGTAGATCGTCACCGACTGCCCCATCGCGGATTCGCCGACCCCCAGGTCGGCGCCCATCGCGGGCAGCACGCCCGCGGGCAGTGTCTCGGTCAGGCTGGTGATGAAGACGGCGGTGGCCAGCGCCAGCAGCGCGGGCAGGGGGAGTTTCGGGTTCTGGTCCTCGGTTCCGAGGCGGGAACCGGCTTGTGGTGTGGTGTCGTTGCGCACGCCGCATATGCTCGAACCATCACACAGATGTGAAGGTCAAGCGAGTGTGTACGAGGTGGAGCACATGCGCATCGGAGAGCTGTCGGAGCGCACCGGCACCCCCCGCCGGCTGCTGCGCTACTACGAGGAGCAGGGGCTGATCGCCGCGGACCGTTGCCCGAACGGCTACCGCGACTACGACGAGCGCTTCGTGGACCGGGTCCTGCAGATCAGGGGGTTGCTCGACGCCGGGCTGCCGACCCGGATCATCAAACAGATCCTCCCCTGTCTCGACAAGCCCCGGATCATCCACTTCTCGGACGCGACACCGGAGATGATCGCCACGCTGGAGCACGAACGCGACCGGATGACCGAGCGCATCGGCTGTCTGGTGCGCAACCGGGACGCCATCGCGGAGTACTTGGAGACGGTGCTCAGCAACGACCGCGCGCGGGCCGCCACCCGGCAGGCGTCAGACGGTTGAGTGCGCGCGCGTCAGGACTCCTCGTCCAGGGCGGCGATTTCGCCGAGCGTCACCGGTGTGGCCAGCGGTCGGCGGGCCAGCGGAAGGAGATCGTCCGCGCTGGGCGTGCCGGGCGCGCTGGGCGTGCCGGGTGATCCACCCATGAGCGCCGCCGCCACCTGGGCGGTCGCGAAGCCGCACACCCGGCCCTGGCACATCCCCATACCGGGCCGGGCCAGCATCTTCAGTGTCCGAGGGTCCTTCGCGCCGAGTTCGCGGGCCGCGTGGCACAGATCGCCGTACGTCACCTCCTCGCAGCGGCAGATGAGCGTGGACCCGTCGAGCCAGTCGGTCCAGCCCGGCGGCACCGGAGTGGCGGTGTGCAGGGCGGCGGCGAAGCGCCGGCCCCTGCGGATCGCGCGCTGGAGCCGGCGCATCCGGCCCTCGTCGATGGCCCGTCCCAGGTCGGCTGCCGCGGCGAGCCCGCTCAGCCGGCCCTCGCGGACGGCGAGCACGGCGCCACCGACCCCGGTGGCCTCCCCCGCGAGATAGACGCCAGGGCCGCCGGGCACATCGGCCCGCTGCCGGGCGTCGACCACGGCGACCAGCGAGCCGTCGGTGTCCAGCCGGGTGCGCGCGCCGACCATCAGCGGCAGTTCGAGCGACGGGGTGAACCCCCAGCCCAGCGCGACCAGATCGGCATCCACCTCGATCCGCACACCGCTGCGCGGGCGTCCGTCGCGGTCCAGCGGCGCGATACGGACGGACCGCACCCGGTCCTCGCCGCGGATCTCGGTGACCACCGTCCTGGTGCGGTACGGGATGCCGTGCCGGGCGAGGAGCGCGGCGTACTGGGCGCCCTCGACCGCCTTGGCCGGTTCCCGTAGCGCGCCACCCGGGTCGCGCAGCCAGCCGCGGAGCGGATTGGCCTCGCAGACCATGACGATCTCGGCGCCCGCCGCGGCGAGGCCGGTGGCCACCGGCAGCAGGAACGGCCCCGTCCCCGCCACCACGGCCCGCCGCCCGGCCAGGGTGCCACTCCCCTTGAGCAGGGCCTGCACCCCGCCGGCCGCCATGACGCCGGGCAGATCCCAGCCGGGCACCGGGAGCTGGCGGTCGTACGCACCGGGGCAGAGGATCAGCGAACGCGCGGTCAGCGTCCTGGTCCCGGGCCCGGTCCCCGGCGCGCGGCCGTCGTGCGTGGGCCGCAGGTGGAGGGTGAACCGGTCGGTGTCGCGGGTGATGAGCCACACCTGGTGTCCGAAGAGCGTACGGGTCCCCGTACGGACCAGGCCCGCGCGCAGGGTGGCGAACGTACGGCGGCCGTGCTGACCTCGTACGGGTCCCTCGTCGTGCGGACCGTGCCGCCAGTACTGGCCGCCGGGCCGCTCGCCGGCGTCCACCAGGGCCACGGTCAGCCCGGCCGCCGCCGCCTCGACCGCGGCGGCCATCCCCGCCGGGCCTGCGCCGACCACCGCCACATCTGCCACTACCTCTGCCGTTACGTCACCGTTCCCGTGCATCGGCGTCCCTCCCCGTACGTCCGGACTCCAGCCGCATCCCGTCGGCCGCGGGCACCAGACAGGCCCGCTGGTCGGGGCGGCCGTCGACGGTGATCAGGCAGTCGTAACAGACGCCGATCCCGCAGAACAGCCCGCGCGGCCTGCCCTCCCCGCGGGTGGTGCGCCAGGCGACCACCCCGGCCGCGACCAGCGCCGCCCCGACGCTCTGGCCCGGCCGGGCGTGGATGGTCCGCCCGTCGAAGGACAGGTCGAAGGACGGGTCGAAGGACTGTGACATCTCAGGGGGCATCGGGTCAGGGGGCATCGGGGCTCACCTCGTCGCCGGGCAGGGCTTGTTCGAATCGTTCGGGCGCGAAGGGGCTCAGGTCCAGGCCGGTCGGGCGGTCCGTCATGGCCTGCGCGAGCAGCTTGCCGGTCCCCACCGACAGGCCCACTCCGGCGCCCTCGTGGCCACAGGCGTGCCAGAGCCCGGGGGCCCGCGGGTCGGGGCCGATCACCGGCAGGTGGTCGGGGCAGTACGGCCGGAAGCCCAGATAGCTGCGGATGGCCTGGACGGAGGCCAGGAAGGGGAAGAGCGCGATCGCGTTGCGGGCCAGTGCGGCGAGGACGGACGGCGGGACCTCGCGGTCGAAGCCGACCCGTTCCCGGGACGAGCCGATCAGGACGGTGCCCGCGCGGGTGCCCTCGACGACGGGTGAGGTCTGCAGCGCCGCGTCCGAACTGGCCACGTCGCCCACGTACTCGGCCGCGTACACCTTGTGCCGGACCATGACCGGCAGCGGCTGGGTGACCAGGACGCATCCCCTCCGCGGCAGCACCGGCACCCGCACCCCGGCCAGTTCGGCGACGGCGCCGGCCCAGGTGCCCGCGGCGTTGAGCACGGCGGGGGCGCTGAGCGGGCCGCGGATGGTGCGGACCCCGGTGATCCGGTCGCCGGTCCGGAGGAACCCGGTGACCTCGGTGTCCGTCCGTACCCGTGCGCCCGCCTGCCGCGCCATCCGGAGCAGATGCGCCACCACCAGCATGGGCTGGACCTGTGCGTCCTGCGGGTAGAAGGCGCCGGAGACCAGCTCGGGCGACAGATGGGGCTCGTAGTCCGGCAGTTCGTCCTTCGGTACGTCGACGGCCTCGATCCCCTGGGCGCGCTGCTCCAGGACGAGCTTGGCGAGCGCGTCCGCACCGCCCGGGGTGGCGGCCACCACCAGACCGCCCTTGGCCTCGAACTCCCACAACCCGGCGTGTTCGGCCAGGTCCTCGCGCCAGACCCGCTGGGAGAACAGGGCCAGATCGAGTTCGGGTCCGGCCTCCTTGTCGGAGACCAGCAGATTGCCCTCGCCGGCGCTGGACGTACCGCCGGCGAGCGGGCCACGGTCGACGACGGTGACGCGGAGCCCGGCGCGGGCCGCGAAGTACGCGGCGGCCGCGCCGACCACCCCGGCCCCGATCACCACCAGATCCGTGGTCTCGGCGCGCGGCGAGTGCCCGGTGGGCCCGGTCATGTGCCGCCCGCCCAGATGCCCCGTACGTGTCCGATGTGGCGGTGCATGAACAGCTCGGCCGCCTCGGCGTTCCTGGACTCGACGAAGTCCAGCAGCTGATGGTGTTCCGCCGCGGACTCCACCAGGTTGCCCTTGCGGACCAGCGGTGCAAGACCCAGCAGCCGGGTCTGGGCCCGGAGGCTGGACACCACGTCCAGCAGCCGCCGGTTGCCGCCGTGCGCCAGCAGGGCGAGGTGGAAGACCCGGTCGGCCTCGACATAGCCGATGAGGTCCCCCTTCTCGGCGGCCTCCACGATCCGCTGGGCCAGCTCCCGCAGCTCGGGGAATGCCTCCGCCGGGACCAGCGGCACCACGGCCCGCACCGAGGGCGGTTCGACCAGCAGCCGCACCGCCGTCACCTCGTCCAGGTCCTGCTCGGAGACCTCGGTGATGAGGAAGCCCTTGTTGGGCTGCGCCACCACCAGCTCCTCCTTGACCAGGTCGATCATCGCCTCGCGCACCGGGGTGGAGGACACCCCGAACTTGGCGGCCAGCGTCGGCGCTGAGTACACCGTGCCTGGTGTCAGCTCTCCGGAGATGATCGCGGCGCGCAGGGCGTTCCGCACCCGGTCACGGAGGATTTCACGCTTTCCCACGGTGCGGAGGTGCGTCGTCGACTCCTCCGTGACCGGCCGTTCGCCGTCCAACTGGGTTGCCTCTTTCTAAAGCAGGAATCCGGCCGGAAAGGGGTCGTCCGGATCCAGGGTGTACTGGGCGGTGCCGGTGACCCATGCCCGCCCGGTGATGGTGGGCACCACGGCGGGTCGTCCGGCCACCTCAGTCTCCTCGATCAGCCGCCCGATGAAGCGCGTGCCGATGAAGGACTCGTTCACGAACTCCGCCCCCACGGCCAGTTCGCCCCGGGCGTGGAGCTGCGCCATACGGGCGCTGGTGCCGGTGCCGCACGGCGAGCGGTCGAACCAGCCGGGGTGGATGCCCATGGCATGCCGGGAGTGGGCGGCCGTCGAGCCGGGTGCCTTGAGGTAGACGTGGTGGCAGCCGCGGATGTCGGGGCGCTCGGGGTGGACCGGCTCGTCCTGCTCATTGATCGCGGCCATGATCCCCAGGCTGGCCGCCAGCAGTTCGGCGCCGGCCTGCCGGTCGAACGGCAGGCCCAGCTCCGCCAGCTCGACGATGGCGTAGAAGTTGCCGCCGAACGCCATGTCGTAGCTGACCTTGCCGAGGCCGGGCACATCGACCGTACGGTCCAGGGCGTGGGCGAAGGAGACGACGTTGCGCAGGGTCACCGAGCGTGCGCGGCCGTCCTCCACCGCCACCTCGGCCGTCACCGGCCCGGCCGGGGTGTCCAGCCGGATGACGGTGACCGGTTCGCGCACCTCCACCATGCCGGTTTCCACCAGCACGGTGGCGACTCCGATGGTGCCATGGCCGCACATCGGCAGCAGGCCGCTGACCTCGATGAACAGCACGCCCCAGTCGGCCTCGGGGGTGGTCGGCGGCTGCAGGATGGCGCCGCTCATCGCCGAGTGGCCACGCGGCTCGTACATCAGCAGGGTGCGTACGTCGTCGCGGTTGGCCATGAACCACGAGCGGCGCTCGGCCATGGTCTCCCCCGGGATGACGCCCACGCCGCCGACCACCACCCGGGTGGGCATGCCCTCCGTATGGGATTCGACGGTGTGGAAGACGCGGCTGGATCTCACTTGTATCCCTTGGCGACAGCGGCTTCGGTGTCCCGGACGACCCGCTCGGCGATCTCGGGCCGGAGCGGGGTGCGCGGCGGGCGGCAGGGGCCGCCGCGCAACCCGACGACATCCATGGACAGCTTGATGGACTGGACGAACTCGGTCTTGGAGTCCCAGCGCAGCAGCGGGTGCAGATCACGGTAGAGCGGCAGGGCCTTGGCGATGTCGGCGGATTCGCCGGAGGTGGCGAGCCGGTAGAGCTCCACGCAGCTCTCCGGGAGGGCGTTGGGGTAGCCGGCGATCCAGCCGACCGCCCCGGCCAGGCCCAGTTCGAGCAGGACGTCGTCGGCACCGATGATCAGGTCGAGGCCGGGGGCGAGTTCGGCCAGCTCATAGGCGCGGCGGACGTCTCCGCTGAATTCCTTGACCGCGACGATCAGGCCCTCGGCGTGCAGTTCGGCCAGCAGGTCGGGGGTGAGGTCGACCCTGGTGTCATGGGGGTTGTTGTAGGCGACGACCGGAAGGCCGGCCGCGGCCACCTCGCGGTAGTGCGCCACCACGCCCGCGCGGTCGGCGCGGTAGGTGTTGGGCGGCAGCAGCAGCACCGAGTCGGCGCCCGCCTCGGCCGCCTGCTCGGCCCACCGGCGGGCCTCCACCGCGCCGTACGCGCCCACGCCGGGCATCACGGTGTGGCCCTCCGGGGACGCCTCGACGGCGGTGCGCACCATGCGGGCGCGTTCCTCGTCGGACAGGGTCTGGTACTCGCCGAGGGAGCCGTTGGGGCAGACGCCGTCACAGCCGCCCGCGGCGAGAAAGCGGACGTGCTCCGCGTAGGCGTCGTAGTCGACAGAGAGGTCGCTGCGCAGCGGCAGCGGTGTCGCGACATGGACACCGCGCCAGGGTGTGTCGGGGCCGACGGTCATGGATCCTCCTCCTAGGAACAGTGCAATGTTACATACCACTGATGGTTACGAGTAATGCGGCTCAGCGGGTCGTCATCCAGCGCTCCAGACCCGTGGCGTCCAGCGGCAGCGCCGAGGACAGCACCTCCGCGCCCTCCTCGGTGACCAGCAGATCGTCCTCGATGCGCATCCCGATCCCGCGGAGCTCCGGCGGGAGGGTGCGGTCGTGCTCGTGGAAGTACAGCCCCGGCTCCACGGTGAGCACCATGCCGGGCGCCATCTTCGCCCCCTGGTACGCGGCGTAGTCCGCCCGCGCGCAGTCGTGCACATCGAGACCGAGGTGGTGGCCGATGCCGCAGACCAGATAGCGCCGGTGGTGCTGGCCTTCCGGGGACAGCGCCTCGTCGACGGAGACCGGCAGCAGCCCCCAGTCGGCCAGGCCCCGCGCCACCACCTCCATGGCGGCGGTGTGGAAGTCGGCGAAGTCCCGGCCCGGGGCGACGGCGGCCAGGCCCGCCCGGTGCGCCCGCTCCACCAGGTCGTGCACGTCGCGCTGGGCCTGGCTGAACCGGCCCGAGGCCGGGAAGGTGCGCGTCACATCGGCGGTGTAGTAGCTGTTCGTCTCCACACCCAGGTCGAGCAGCACCGCCTTGTCCTCCGCCACCGGGCCGTCGCACCGCACCCAGTGCAGCGTGGCCGCGTGTGCGCCGCTGCCCACGATGGACGCGTAGCCGGGGCCGTTGCCGTGGGTGCGGGCGTAGCGGTCGAAGGTGCCCTGCAGCCAGCGCTCTCCGCCGCCCGCGATGGCCGCCGGGAACTCGCGCACCACGGCGGCGAAGCCCTCGACGGTGCGGTCCACGGCCTGCCGCATCTGCTCGATTTCCCAGGCGTCCTTGACCATGCGCAGTTCGGACAGGGTACGGCCCAGATCGGCGGACGCGGTGAGGCCGTGGCGGTGTGCGGTGTCGGGGTCGAGCGCACCGGTCAGCAGCGGCTTGCTGAGTCCGGCCAGCGTGGTGTCGAGCTCGTCGAGCGGGCGGACGTCCAGGCCCAGCGCCTCGCTCCACTCTTCAAGACCGGGTGCGCCACCGACCCACAGCTCGCCGTGCGCGGCGTCGGCGAAGAACCCCGTCTCCCCGGGCCGGGCCGGGGCGGGCAGGTGCAGGGTCGCGTCATGGCCCCCCGGTACGGGGCGCAGCACCAGTACGCCGTGCTCCACCCCGCCACACCCGGTCAGCCAGTAGAAGTCGCTGTCCGGGCGGAAGTCGTAGTTGGTGTCGTTGGAACGCACCGGAGCGCGCCCGGCGGCCACCACGATCGCCGCTCCCGGGTGGGCGGCGCTGAGCCGCGCCCGGTGGTGTGCGGCGGCGTCCGCGGCTCCCGGCACGGTCCGGGCGCTGCGGTCGGGGGTGTCCCAGCCCTCCGCCATGAACGCCGCGAAGGAGGGCAGCTCGGCCAGCCGGGGCATCCGCGGGTCCAGCTTCGTGGACCGCGGCGAGGACTGCGGCGCGGGGGACTCCGTGGCGGTGGCGGGGGTTTCCGTGGCAGGGGTGTCCGTGGCGATGGCGGGAGCCTCCGTGGCGGTGGCGGTACGGGAGCGGGTTGTCAGGTCGTCGGTCATGGCAGCTCCTCGGATGAGGCGGTGGTGGACGCGTGCTCAGTGGCGCCCTCGCGGCGCCGGCGGTCCCATTCCGGGTCGATACGGGGTATCGCGGCCAGCAGGGTGCGGGTGTACGGGTCCCGGGGGCGATCGAAGACCTCCGCGCAGGGGCCGGACTCCACGATGACACCCTGCTTCATGACGGCGATACGGTGCGAAATCCGGCGCACCACGGCGAGGTCGTGGGCGATGAAGAGGTAGGAGAAGCCGCTCTCCCGCTGGAGGCGCAGCAGCAGGTCCATCACCTGGGCCTGCACCGACACATCGAGCGCGGAGACCGCCTCGTCGCAGATCACCAGCTTCGGGCCGACCGCGAGGGCGCGGGCGATGCCGATCCGCTGGGCCTGTCCGCCGGAGAACTGCGCCGGGTAGCGGTGCAGATGGTCGGGGTTGAGGCCGACCCGTTCCATCAGCTCCCCGGCGAAGGCCCGCCGCCCTCCGGGGATGGGGAGCCCCTGGTAGACCAGGGGTGCGGTGAGGATGCGCTCCACGGTGTGGCGGGGGTTGAGCGAGGAGAAGGGGTCCTGGAAGACGACCTGGACGTCGTTGCGGAAGCGGGCCAGGTCGGGCCCGCGGGCATGGGTGACGTCCCGCCCGTCGAACTCGATGGTGCCCTCGGTGGCTTCCATCAGCTTCGCCACCAGCCGCGCGGTGGTGGACTTCCCGCTGCCGGACTCGCCCACCAGCGCCAGCGTCTCGTGCGGAAACACCTCGAAGCTGACCGAGTCCACCGCGGTGAACACCGATTTGCGCCCCAGCGGACCGCCGCCGCCCCGCGTGGTGAAGCGCTTGGTGAGATCGTGGGCGCGCAGCAGGGGCCGTACATCAGCTCGGCTGCCGGTCACCGGACTTCCTCCTGTGCTTCGTCGTCGATGCGCGGGATGCTCTCCAGCAGCATCCGGGTGTAGGGGTGGCGCGGCGCGGAGAAGACCCGTTCCGTGTCGGCGTATTCGAGCTGTTCGCCCTCGCGCATCACCAGCACCCGCTGGGCGATCGTGGCGATCACTGCCAGGTCGTGGGTGATGAAGAGCATGCCGGTGCCGGTCTGCCGCTTCAGCTCGGCCAGCAGCTCGAGGATCTGGGACTGCACCGTGACGTCCAGCGCGGTGGTGGGCTCGTCCGCGATGAGCAGGGCGGGTTCGCACATCAGCGCCATCGCGATCATGATGCGCTGCCGCTGTCCGCCGGAGAACTGGTGCGGATAGCGGTCGACCCGCTCGGCCGGGTCCGGGATGCCGACCCGGCCGAGTGCGTCGACGGCCATCGCTCGCGCCGCGCGGCGCGAGCCGCCGCGGTGGCAGCGGTAGACCTCGGCGATCTGGAGGCCCACGGTGTAGTACGGGTTGAGTGAGGACAGCGGGTCCTGGAAGACCATGGACATCACGTTTCCGCGCAGCCGGCGCAGCTCGGCGTCCGGGCGGCCGAGCAGTTCGGTGCCCCGGAACCGGATGCTGCCGCTGGTGCGCGCGCCCCGTGGGAGCAGCCCCATGACGGCGAGGGCCGTCATGGACTTGCCCGAGCCGGATTCGCCGACGATGCCCAGGGTTTCGTTGTTCCGCAGCGTGAAGGTGTTGTCGCGGACGACGTCCACCGGTCCTCGGGTGGTCGGGAAGGTCACGGTCAGACCCTCGACCGCAAGCAGGTCCGCGGACTCGGCCGAGTCAGCCCGGTGGGCTGGGGATGCGGTCATGACGCGGTGATCCTTACGCGCGGGTCCAGCGCCGTATAGAGCAGATCGACCACGACGTTGCCGATCACCACGAAGAACGCCGCCAGCAGCGTGACCGCCATGATCACCGGCTGGTCGTTCTTCGCGATCGCGTCCGAGGCCATCTTGCCCACGCCGTTGAGGCCGAAGACGGTTTCGGTGATGAGGGCGCCGCCGAGCAGACCGGCGAAGTCCATCCCGAAGATGGTGACGATCGGGGTGAGCGCCGGCCGCAGCGCGTGCCGGCGGAGGATCAGGACCGGTCCGAGCCCCTTGGCGCGTGCCGTGCGCATGAAGTTCTCGGCGAGGGTGTCGATGACGTTGGCCCGCGTCATCCGGGCGTACAGACACGCGTATCCGATGGCGAGCACGATCCACGGCATCAGATACGACTGGAACCAGGCCACCGGATCGTCGCCGAACGGGATCGCCGCGGGGAACGGCAGCACTTGCCACTTGACCACCAGCAGGTACTGGAGCGCCAGGGCGAGTACGTACGGGGGGATGCTGGAGCCGCCGAGCGCCAGCGCCATGGTGGAGCGGTCCCACCACGTACCCTCCTTGACCCCGCTCAGCAGCCCGATGGTGACCCCGCCGAGCAGCCACAGCACGGCCGCGCCGACGGCGACGGTGACGCTCACCGGGAGCCGCTCGAGGACCATCTCCCACACCGACTGGCCGCTCTGGAAGCTGTAGCCGAGGCAGGGGGCGGGGCAGTGGACCAGATTGGCGCCCGAGCCGTAGTCCCGTCCGGCCACGATGCCGCGCAGGAAGTCCCACAGCTGCTGGAGGAACGGGCGGTCGAGGCCGAGGGAGGTGCGGATCGTGTCGATGCGCTCCGGTGTGCAGGTCTTGCCGCAGATCATCACCGCGGGGTCGGGTGAGAGCTGGAAGAAGATGACGTAGGTGAACACACAGACGGACAGCAGGATGACCAGCACCCATGAGAGCCGGCCGACGACGTAGCGGAGCATCAGGAGGCCTCCCCCGCGTCCAGGGCGTGCCGCAGCCGGTCGCCCACCACGGTCAGCGCGAGCACGGTGCCGAAGAGGAAGGTTCCGGGGATCACGAAGTACATCGGGTCCACCTGGTACCAGCTGACCGAGTTGGCGATCATCTGCCCCCAGGAGGCGGTCGGCGGGGTGACCCCGACGCCGAGGAAGGAGAGTCCGGCCTCGGTGCCGATGTATCCGGGCACGGCGAGCGTGGTCATCACGATGATGGTGCTGCGCAGATTGGGCAGGATCTCCGCGAAGATCAGCGCCCGGCTGCTCGCCCCGGAGGACCGCGCCGCCTCGACGAACTCCCGGCCCGTCAGGGTCAGCGTCTGGCCGCGCACCACACGCGCCAGATACGGCCAGCCGAAGACGCTCAACACGAACACCAGCAGCACCGGACGGTTGCCGGCCGGCAGCGCGGACAGCACCGCGATCATGAAGATCAGGGCCGGGAAGGCCATCAGGAAGTCCATCAGCCGGGAGATGACCTGATCCACCCAGCGGCCGTAGAACCCGGCCAGCAGGCCGAGCACGACGCCGATGACGGTGGTCAGAAGGGTCGCGGAGACGGCGATCAGCATCGAGATCCGCGCCCCGTAGGCGATCCGGACCAGGATGTCGCGGCCGTTCTGCGGTTCCACGCCCAGCCAGTGGTCGCCGCTGATACCGCCGAGCGATCCCTTGGGCAGCCCGCCCAGGTCCTTGTCGACGGCCGCGCTGTCGAAGGTGTCCGGGCCGTGCCCGGTCAGCGTGCCGATCAGCGGCGCGCACAGGGCCATCAGCACCAGCAGGGCGAGAAACGCGGTGCTGAGCACGGCCCCGATATCGCGCCGCAGCTCGCGCAGGACACGTCGCCCGGTGCCCCCGGGCGGCGCGGCGCCGGCCGGGGGCGAGGGCAGTCCCGGCTGCGCCTCGTGGAGGGTGGTGGTCGCCATGCCGGTTACTTCTTCGGGTCCGCGAGGCCGACGCCGACCAGGTCGATCCCGCCGCTGTACGAGATCGAGGTGTGGGCGCCCGCGATATTGGTGCCGACCACCAGCACGGTCTTGGAGTAGTTGAGCGGCACGATCGGGGCGAGCTTCATGATCTCGGCGTCGAGCTTGCCGTAGGCCTCGTTCTGCGCCGTCTCGTCGTCCATCGCCGCGATCTCGTCGATGCGCTTCTGGATCTTCTTGTCGTCGAGCATGGAGAGCACCGAGTTGCCCTTGTCGGAGATGAGCCGTCCGTCGAACAGCGGCGGCAGGAAGGTGGTGCCGCCCGGCCAGTCCGGGCACCAGCCGGTGAGCGCCGCGTCGTGCTGCTGCGAGGGCGTGCCGATGACCTCGTAGAAGGTCGAGGTGTCAATGGTGTTGATCTTCACCTTGATGCCCACCCGCTTCAGCCCCTGCTGGACGGCCACCGCGACCGCCTGCTCGGTGGCGGCGGCGCGGGTGTCCACGGTGAGGGTGAAGCCCTTGGCCAGGCCCGCCTTGGCCAGCAGTTTGCGGGCGGCGTCCGGATCGCCGGTGCCGTCCTTGGAGGGATACACATCCGTGGCGTCCCGCCCGGGGATCGACGGGGGCTCGATGGAGGTGGCCGCGGTGGCCAGGGCGGAGCCGCCGAGCGCGTCCACCGTGGTCTGCTTGTTGACGGCGTACTCGATCGCCTGGCGCACCCGGACGTCCTTGAGCGGCCCCTTGGTGGTGTTCAGGCTCATGTATGTGGTGCAGCCGGTCACCCCGGCGAGCGTGCGCTGCTTGAGCTGCGGCGTCTGGAGCCGGGCGATGGTCGCGGGCTGCACCTTGGGGCCGATGGCGTTGATGTCCTTGCCCTGCCCCGCGATCAGGCGCTCGTCGATGGTCGCCGCGTCCAGGCCGAAGGTCCACACGAAACTGTCCGGGCGGGCGGCGCGCACCGTGTCGGTGGAGCGCTTCCAGTGCTTGTTGCGGACCAGCTCGAGCGAGGAGCCCCGCCGGTAGCTCGCCACCTGGTACGGGCCGGACGCGATCGGCTTGGTGTCGAAGGCGGCCTTGGCGCCGGTGCCCTTGGGGAAGGGGGTGAAGTTCGGCTGGGCGACGACGCTGGAGAACTGCGGGTAGGACTTCTTGAGATGGAAGACGATGGTGCGTTCGTCGGGGGTCTCGATGGTGTCCAGATCGCCCGACTGGTACGGGCCCTTGTAGTCGGCGGGTGCGGCGATGACCTGCTTGGCGTACGGCGAGCCGATGCCGGCGTCGGGGTCCCAGGCCCGCTCCACGCCGAACTTGACGTCCTGGCTGGTGATCGGGGCGCCGTTCTGGAAGAACAGCCCCTTCTTGAGGGTGAAGGTCCAGGTCTTGTTGTTCTCGGACGGCCGGCCGGTGTCGGTGGCCAGATCGCCGACGATCTTCGTCCCGTCGTTGTTCGGACCGGTCGCCTCGCGGGTGGTGAGGGTGCGGTAGATCAGGCGGTAGAAGTTGTTGACCCCGCCGTCGAAACCGCGTGCCGGGTCGAGGTGCGAGAAGTCGGGCTTCTCCAGGAAGTGCACGGTGCCGCCGGTGGCGGGGTCCGCGGTGGGCTTGGCCTGGCCGGAGGCGGCGGGGCCGCCTCCGCTGCAGGCGGTGAGGGTCAGGGGAATGGCGGTACACAGCGCGGCGCAGGACAGGACGGCTCTTCTCATGGCACCTTCTCCGGAAGTGAGGGAGGACGGACAAGGGACGTACGCAGGGGGACGTACGCGTGGGGGAGATACAGGCAGGGGGATGTACAGGCGGAGGGATGTACAGGCAGGGGGGTTGATCAGGCGGCGGTTGATCAGGTGTTTCTGATCCACACCCGCATGGGGCCGGGCTCCCGGTTGCCCCATGTGAAGTACGGGACGAGGGTCAGCTCGGCGGTGTCGGTGTCGGTGTCGGGCCGGTCCTGTTGCGGACCGGTCGCGAGCACGGGGTACAGCTCGGGTGAGGGCGGCGGCGCGACGTCCGCGGTGATCCGGATCAGCGGCGCTCCCGACGGCACACCGTCGGATTCCGGGGCGGCGACGGTCCGGGCGGCCGCGATGTGCTCGGCGCCGATCAGCACGTCGTCGACGCCGGCCGTGCAGTCCTGCTGCTCCACGCAGTAGACCAACGGCCCCCGGGCCACCGCGACCGTACCGCGCGTCGCGTCCAGGTAGGGATGGGAGACATGGCCGCGGACCGGCATGGGCAGGCTCAGCCGCAGTTCGTCGCCCGGGCGCCAGTGCCGCTCGACGCTCAGCCAGCCGTCCGCCACGTCCCCGGCCACAGCCTCTTCGCCCACCGAGCCCACCGTGAGCCGGACTTGTCCGGCGTCCGCCCAGCCGGGCACCCGGAGCGAGATCCGGTACGGCCGGTCGGGCGCCCGGCGCACGGTGAGCCGCACCTCGCCGTCCCACGGATAGCCGGTCACCATGTCCAGCGCGACCTCCTCCCCGTCCACACCGGCCTCGGCGTACCCCGCGACCAGCAGCTCTCCCTCCCGCTCCGCGACGAGGAAATCCGCGAGCTGGGCCATCCAGCGCACCACGTTGGGCGGGCAGCAGGGGCAGCCGAACCAGGCCTGGCGCAGCGGTTCGCCGCTCTCCTCGGCCCCGCTGCGCTGCTCGTGGTCGGGGCGCCGCTGCAGTGGGTTGTCGTAGAAGAAGGCGCGTCCGTCCGCTGACAGGCCCACGGCGAACGCGTTGTACAGGACGCGTTCCAGCACGTCGGGATAGCGGGCGTCGCCGGTGGCCAGGAACATCCGCCAGGCCCACTGCATGGTGCCGATGGCCGCGCAGGTCTCGCTGTAGGAGCGCTCGGAGGGAAGTTCGTAACGGTCACCGACAGCCTCGTCGGAGTGGCGGCTGCCAAGACCTCCCGTCACATACAGCTTGGTGGCCACCATGTCGTCCCACAGCCGCCGCAGCGCGTCGAGCAGTGTCCGGTCGCCGGTCTCCCGGAACACATCGGTGGCGCCCGCGGCCAGGTAGACCATCCGCACCGCGTGTCCGGTCACCGACGGGAGTTCGCGCAGCGGCAGATGGTCCTGGAAGTACGCGGAGCCCATGCCCCGCGATGGCACGGTTCCCCGGCCGCGGCGGTCGACGAACAGCCGGGCCTGGGTCAGATACCGCTCTTCGCCGGTCTCCCGGTACAACTCCACCAGGGCCATTTCGACTTCGGGGTGGCCGCAGACCGCATCCTCGCCCCGCGGTCCGTAGCGCTCGACCACCAGGTCCGCGAAGCGTACGGCCACGTCCAGCAGCCGTCTGTCCCCGAGCTGTCGGTGCGCGGCGACGGCGGCCTGGATGAGGTGGCCGAGGTTGTACATTTCATGGCCCCAGGAAAGGTCTTCCCAGGGGGCCTTGGCAGAGTCGGGGTCCTGGAAGAAGGAGTTGAGGTAGCCGTCCGGCGCCTGGACGCGCTCCAGCAGGTCCACGGTCTCCTCGTAGAAGTCCCGCATCGTCTGCCGGCCGCCGTCGTCGTCCGGCCGCGCCAGTTCGTAGACCAGCCCCTCCAAGGTCTTGTAGAGGTCGGTGTCCAGGAACGGGTACCGCCCGCGATAGGGCGTGGTCCGCCGCTTCTCCTCGGGCACCTCGGGCAGCAGTCGGCGGAGGTTGTCGAGATTGCCCGCCTTCCTCAGCTGCTCCAGCGTATGCGGCGCGGTGGCTTCGCGGTTGCGCCGCTGCCAGTCGGCCAGCAGCCCCCCGGTGATGCGCACGCGTGAGCCCCGCAGGGGCGCCACGGTCTGGTGACCCATCCGTCCTCCAGTGACATGTAGCATTGCACTGCACCATAAACAGTGTCGCGCGCCCTGCCAAGAGTCATACGGAAGGGAAACCTCCGCGCCCGTATCGATATGCGGTTCCGCCGCGTGGCGGTGGCCAACAGGTCGGCTGGAGAAGCAGGCCCCGGGAGAAAGGTGTGGTACGTGTTCCGACGTCCTCACCGACGTGGACGTGGGTGATTCCCGCCTGCCCCGCCGCCTGCGGCGGCGGGGCTTCGGGTGGGTTCCTGCTTCGACGAGCACTGCCCCTGCTTGCGAGGTCTGACGTGCTCTCCACAGGCGTTTCGACGCTCCGCCTCGTGCCGCATCACAGCAGCACGTTTCCGTCCAGCGGCGCGTATGTTGACCTCGGCGTTCTCGTCCCGGTCGTGGTGGGTGCCGCATGCCGTGCAGGTCCAGGTGCGGACGTTCAGCTGCTCGCGGCCCCTGGGACCGGTGCGGCGTCCGCACTGGGGGTTGGAGCACAACTGAGTGGAGGGGAACCACCGGGCGACCTTGACGAAGGTCCGCCCGTACCGCTTGCACTTGGCTTCGAGGGTGCGGGCGAAGGTACCGAAGGACTGGTCATGGCCGCTCTTACCGAACCGGCCGTGCCGGGTGGCCATGCCCTTCACATTCAGGTCCTCCGCATAGACCGCTTGGCTCTCGCGGACGATGCGGGTGGTCTCCTGCTCGATGAAGTCGCGCCGCTGGTCAGCGATGCGGGCATGGATCTTCGCGACGACCCGCTTGGCCTTGCGCCGGTTGTTCGGTCCTTTCTCCTTGCGGGACAGGGCCCGCTGGGCCCGCCTGAGTTTCCTCTCCTGACAGCGGAAGAACTTCGGAGAGGCGATCTTCCGGCCGCGCAGCACGGCATAGGAGGACAGGCCCAGATCGATCCCGGTGTCCGTCTCTCTCCGCATCCAGCGCGGGCCAGGGCTTGTTGTCCACCTCGACCACAAAACTGGCAAAATACCTGCCGGACGAGTCCTTGACGATCGTCACGCTGGAGGGTTCACAGGGCAGCTCGCGGGACCAGCGCACCTCGATGTCGCCGATCTTCGGCAGACGCAGCTTCCCGCCTTCGGTGATCACCAGCGGGCGTTCCCGGTGAACCGGATCGCCTGCCGGGAGGTCTTCCTCTTCATCTTCGGCGGGCCCATCGCCGGCCCCTTGCGGGTGCCGTTCTTCGAAGCGAAGAAGTTGCTGTACGCCTTCTCAAGATCCCGCAGGGACTACTGAAGCACCACCACGGACACCTCGCCCAGCCAGGCCCTCTGCACAGTCTTCTTGGCCTCGGTGATGACCTGTTTCGACAGCTCGGCCCCCGTCGGGCGCGGCAGGCCCTTCGCATAGGCATCGCGCCTCACGCGCAGGGCGTCGTTCCATACGACACGAGCGCACCCGAACGCCCGCGCCAGACTGCCGCGCTGAGAAGCACTCGGGCACACACGAACGTTGCACCGAAGCTTCATACCGATCACCGTACGACGGTTGATCTATGACTGAGTACGGATCCAGCAGAACCGGCAGATATTGCGCTTTCTCTTGCATGCGCACTTGGCTTTCGTGACGAAGTGCCAGCATCAAGTGTTCACTGACGCGCATGGAGGAGATCAGGCGCAGCATATGCGCGGACTTCGAGACCGAGCTGGTGGAGTTCAACCGCGAGGCCGACCAGGCGGGCTGTCCGTATTCGGTGAGGTCGCCGAGGTGGGACAGGAAGACGATGTTCTCCTCGCGTGCGCGGCGGAGGAGACAGCGGAAGGACGCCTCCACCGGCGCCGGGTGGATGCTCTCGCCGTCGAAGAGGTATTGGGTGTCCGGCATGACGGCGACGGTGAATCGCGGGCTGTCGGCGTCGGGGCGCCAGGCGGGGGGCCTGTGGGGAAGTGCTCATGAATTGCCTCGGCGGACGGCCGCCGTACGGGCCGGGCCGGGCCGGGCCGCGGTCGGTGGCGGGCGGATCCGGTCAGAAGTGGTCCACGTCGACGACTGCTTGGGCGAAGGCCGTGGGTGCCTCCTGGGGCAGGTTGTGGCCGATGCCCTCCAGGGTGCGGTGCTCGTACGCGCCCGTGAACCTGTCCCGGTAGGTGCTGCCGTTGCCCGGCGCGGTGAACGGGTCGCGCTCGGGGTCGAGGGTGATGGTGGGCACCTCGATATACGGCCGGGCGGCGAGCCGCTTCTCGAAACCGTCGTAGCGGCGCTCACCGTCGGCGAGACTCAGCCGCCAGCGGTAGTTGTGGATGACGATGTCCGCGTAGTCGGGGTTGTCGAAGGCCGCGGCCGTGCGCTCGAAGGTGGCGTCGTCGAAGTCCCATGTCGGCGAGACGGTCTCCCAGACCAGCCTGGTCAGCTCGAGGCGGTGGGTCCGGTCCTCCATGGCCTGCCGGCCTCGCTCCGTTGCGAAGTAGTACTGGTACCACCAGGTGTGCTCGGCCTTCGCCGCGATGGGCTCGAGGTTGGCCTTGAGGTTGGTGATCAGATATCCGCTCACCGACACCAGCGCTTTGCACCGCTCGGGGAAGAGCGCGGCGATGATGTCGGCGGTGCGCGAGCCCCAGTCGAAGCCGGCCAGCACCGCCTTCTCGATCTTGAGGGCGTCCATCAGGGCGATGATGTCGAGGGCGACGGCCGACTGCTGGGCGTTCCGGAACGTGCGGTCCGAGAGGAAGCGCGTCGTGCCATGGCCGCGCAGATACGGCACGAGCACCCGATAGCCCTCCTCGGCCAGGAGCGGAGCGACGTCCACGAAGCTGTGGATGTCGTAGGGCCAGCCGTGCAGACAGATGACCGCGGGACCGCGCGCGGGGCCCAACTCGGCGTAGCCGACGTCGAGCAGACCGGCCCTGACCTGCTTCATCCGGGGGAAGGCGGTATGTGTGCCAGGGGCGGCCGATGTCGCGGCCCGGTGCGGTGCGGCGGCGTTCGGTGCGGCGGCGGAGGCGGTCGGGAGGCCCAGCGGGCCGGTCAGCGAGGCGGCCGCCGCACCCGTGCCCAGGGCCGTGCCGAAGGTACGCCTGTTGATCATCTGGAAGCCTCCGCGTTGTCCGGTGTCGACCTGCTGTCGCAGGAGATCCACGGGATGACTGTCACACAGGTTTCGTCACCAGTCAAACAGGTGACGCCATTCCCGCCATGGAGGCCCTGTCGGCGGCGGTCACAGGGTGACGGTCTTGTACTCGACGTACTGAGCGAGCCCAACAGCCCCGTACTCGCGGCCGATCCCGCTCGCCTTGTAGCCGCCGAACGGGCCGTCGAAGGCGATGGGCGCGCCGTTGACGGTGACCGTGCCGGTCCGCAGACGGCGGGCGACATCGAGCGCACGGTCCTGGTCGGCGGACCACACCCCACCGGAGAGGCCGTACGCCGAGTCGTTGGCGATCCGTACGGCGTCGTCCTCGTCGTCGTACGCGATGACGACGAGCACCGGGCCGAAGATCTCCTCCTGCGCGATCCGCATCGAGTTGTCGACGTCGGCGAACACGGTCGGGGTGACGTAATTGCCCCGTTCGAGCCCCGGCGGGACCTGGGGGCCGCCGGTGACGAGTCGGGCGCCTTCCCCGATGCCGAGTTCGATGTAGTCCCGTACACGCTGCTGCTGATCGCGGCGGATCATCGGGCCGATGAACGTATCGGGGTCGCTCGGATCGCCGACCTTGAGCGATTCCACGAGGTCCTTGAGCGCGGCGACGACCTCTTCGTACCGGCTGCGCGGCGCCAGGACGCGGGTCTGCGCGATGCACGCCTCGCCGTTGTTGAGCAGGGAGGCGAACTTCAGCCCCCGCACCGCCGCCTCGATGTCGGCGTCGGGCAGGATGACGGCGGCCGACTTGCCGCCCAGCTCCAGGCTGAACCGCTTCAACCGGTCGCCCGCGATGGAGGCGATCCTGCGGCCGGCCCGGGTCGAGCCGGTGAACGCGATCTTGTCCACGTCGGGGTGTGACACCAGGTACTCACTGGTCTCCCGGTCGGCGGGCAGCACGCTGATCACTCCCTCCGGCAGACCGGTCCGCTCCAGCAGCTCGGCGAGGAATCCCATGCTCAGCGAGTTCTCCGGGCACACCTTGAGGACGACCGTGTTGCCGGCGAGCAGCGCAGGGATGATCTTGGCCATGGCCGCGGAGAACGGAGAGTTCCACGGAATGACGGCGGCCACGACCCCGATGGGCTCGCGGCGCACCACGCTCCGGGTGGGGGAAGCGGGGTCGGAGGGCGTCAGGGCCTCCTCCCAGCCGAACTCCTCGGCCGCCCTGAGGTAGGCGCCCGCCTGCCGGGTGAGCCCCGGCTGCCCGGCCCGGGTGAACCATCCGGCCGAACCGTTCTCGGCGGAGATGAGGGCGGCGACCTTCTCGGCGTCGGCCTCGCGCAGCGCGTTGAGCCGCCGGACGGCCGCGATCCGCTCCGCCGGCGCCGTACGGGGCCAGGGGCCCTCGTCGAAGGCGGCGCGGGCGGCGGCCACGGCACGGTCCACATCGGCGGGCCGGGCCTGTGCGGCGCGCCCGATGACCGCCTGGTCGTGCGGTGAGCGGATGTCTAGCAGTTCCGGGCTGCTCGGCGCGGTCCAGGAACCCGCGATGAAGAGTCGGTCGTAGGTGATCATGCGTTCACTCCCGAGGGTCTGAAGGGGCCACTCCGATTATCTGTCACTCCAATGTAGCAGTTACAGCTTGCATAGCCTCGCAAGCGAGGCAGTACCTGGGGTAGGTTCCACACGCCGGGCTATGCTCGCCCCGTGAGAGCAGACGCAGCACGCAACCTGGAAGCCGTCCTGACGACCGGGGCGCGCATGCTCGCCGACGATCCGGCCGCGAGCATCGCCGCCATCGCCGCCGAGGCCGGCGTCGACCGGCGCACCGTCTATCGGCGGTTCGCCTCCCGTGAGGAACTGCTGGCGGCCATCTACGAGGCACGTTACGAGGCCGTCGCGCGGGCCATCGAGGACTCCAGGCTGCGCGAGGCCCCCGTCGCCGTGGCCCTGCACCGGTATGTCGAAGGGATCATCGGCGTCAATCGCAAATGGCCCGTGGAGCTCACCCGGTTGCGGGCGGAGGAGACGATCCGTGAACGGCGCGACAGCCTGATCCGGGAGGTCGACGCCTTCCTCGAGCGCGCCGCCGCCGAAGGGCTGCTCCGCGCGGACACCCCTGTCGCCTGGGCGAGTTCGCTGCTGCCGCAGCTCATGCACCTGGCCGCACAACAGCTGCCCCAGCTCAGCGACGCCCAGGCCGCCGACATGGTGGTCGACACCTTTCTGCGCGGGCTCGGCGGGCGGTAACCCGCACGGTAACCCGCAGTCGCCGCGCCATCACCAACACACTTCGGCCCCGGCCAAACGGTAATTCCGAATACTTGGAACGGGCAGCCGGTACGCACCCCGTACCGGAGCTCAAGGACCGACCCCGCAGGCAGAGTGCTCTTCATGTGAAAGGTAGTCGGATGCAGCAGGCAGTGCCGGAGGTCCCGCTCACCATCCCGTCGATGATCATGAGTCGGGCCGAAAAGCTGTTTGCCGGCCGACCGGTGGTCAGCCGGGTCGGGGAGGGCCTGCACCGCTCGACGTGGGGCGAAGTGGTGGAGCGAGCCAGGCGGTTGGCCGGGGCGTTGCGGGAGCTGGGCATCCGGCCGGGCGACCGTGTGGCGACCTTCGCCGGGAGCACACACCGGCACGTCGAGACCTATCTCGCCGTACCGTCGATGGGCGCGGTGCTGCACACGGTGAACACCAGCCTCCCCGCCGAACAAGTCGCCTACATCGTGGACCACGCCGACGACTCGATCGTGCTCTGTGACCGCAGCCTCCTCCCCGAGTGGCGGCTTGCCGAGAAGTATCTGAGCCGCCCGCGACGCGTCATCGTCCTGCCGGACTCCACCGACACCGCTCGGGACGGAGACGCGCTGGACTACGAGGCGCTGCTCGCCGCGGCGGAGCCGGTGGAGACCTGGCCGGTGCTGGAGGAGAGCGCCCCGGCCCACACCAGCTATACGACCGGTACGACAGGGCGCCCCAAGGGCGTGGTCTTCAGCCACCGCAGCACCGTTCTGCAGAGTTTCTGCACCGGCCTCACCGACGCGGAGGGGCTTTCCTCGTCCGAGACCCTGCTGGCCCTGGTGCCGTTGGGGCTCAGCCAGGTCGGGCTGCCCTTCGCCGCCGCGCTGCACGGCTCGGCGCTGGTGCTGCCGGGCCGCGATCTGACCCCGGCCGGGGTGTGCGAACTGGTGGAGAAGGAACGCCCCACCGTCGCCGTCGGGTTCGGCGCCGCGCTGACCGGGCTGCTCGACCACTGGCGGGCCCAGCACCCGGACCTGTCGTCGCTCAAGCGCATGGTGTGCGGCGGCTCTCCGGTCGCCCGGCCGATTTCGCGCGCGTTCGACGAAGAGGTGGGGTTCCCGATCGTCCAGGTCTTCGGCATGACCGAGACCAGCGGCCACGGCAGCTTCAGCGGCCTCCCCGCGGAGGTGGGCGACGCGCCCACCGAGGAGACCCGCGGGTACTACGCGACCTCACAAGGCCGTCCGCTGCCGCTGGTGGAGATGAGGATCGCCGACGACGCCGGGACGGAGATGGCGCGGGACGGCCACACCATGGGGGAACTGCAGGCGCGTGGCCCCTGGGTCGCCCGTGAGTACTCCCGCGAAGGCGCCCAGCCCGACAAGTTCATGGACGGCTGGCTGCGCACCGGTGATGTGGCCGTCATCGACGAGCTGGGCTACATCCGCATCGTCGACCGGATGAAGGACCTGGTGAAGTCCGACGGTGAGTGGATCTCCTCGCTCAAGCTGGAGGAGCAGCTGCTCAACCACCCCGCCGTGGTGGAGGCCGCGGTCGTCGCGGTCCCCGATGCCAAGACCGGAGAGCGTCCGCTGGCCTGTGTGGTGCTCCGGGCGGAGGACGGCGAGTCGGTGACGGGTGAGCGGCTGCGCGAGTTCCTGGCCTCCCGGGTCGCGGCCTCATGGGTCCCGGACACCATCGAGCTGGTCGCCGCACTGCCCAAGACCAGCATCGGCAAGATCGACAAGAAGACCCTGCGGGCGCGGTACTCCGAGGGCACCGCCTGAGGTCGCACACACATCAGCCGCACAGAAGCCGAGAAGAGGAAACTCATAGTGGCGCAGAGCGCGACGACCAGCGAGGAAGTGCACCATCAGGTGCCGGCCGCCGATCGGGTGTCGAGCCAGGAGGTGTCCAAACGGCTTGCGGTGCGAGGACTGTCGCTGCCGGAACCCTGGCGCATCCCGATCAGCCCCGATGTGAAGATTCCGGCCCAGCTGGTGCGGGTGGTCGGCTCCCGGGTTTTCATCTCGGGGCATGTCCCGATCAGCAAGGAGGGGCAGCTCACCGGACCGTACGGCAAGATCGGTGACACCGTCGGCCTCCCCTCGGCACAGGACGCCGCGGTGCGGACGGTCCTGTCCATGGTCGCGAGCGTCGAGCGCACGGTGGGGGACCTGGACCGGGTGAAGGCGTGGTGCCGACTGCACTGCATGGCCAACGCGGTTCCCGGCTTCTTCGACTTCCCCGCCGTCTTCAACCCGGCTTCGCAACTGCTGCTCGACATGTTCGGCGAGGACATCGGCTACCACGCCCGGGTGGCGGTCGGCGTGGCCGGGCTGCCGTGGGACGTACCGGTGGAGATCGCGGCCGAACTCGAGTTGCACCCCGAGTGAGAGTGAGGACACCACGATGAAGACACGCATGCTGGGCGGACTCGAGGTCTCCGCCATCGGTCTCGGCTGCATGGGCATGTCGCAGAACTACGGTCCCGCCGACCGGGGTGAGTCGATCGCCTCCATCCACCGGTCGCTCGACCTCGGCATGACGTTCCTCGACAGTTCGGATATGTACGGGGTTTCGAGCGTGTCCGGGATGGGCCACAACGAGGAGCTGATCGGCGACGCGATCGCCGGACGCCGGGACGAGGTGACGATCGCCACCAAGTTCGGCATCAAGGGCTGGTCCAAGGACGGCAGCTTCGTTCTCGACTCCAGCCCGGAGTATGCGAAGCAGGCGTGCGAGGCGTCCCTGCGCCGGCTGAAGGCCGATGTCATCGACCTCTACTACCTGCATCGCAGGGACCGTTCGATGCCCATTGAGGAGATCATCGGCGGCATGGCCGAGCTGGTGGCCGAGGGGAAGGTCCGCCACATCGGCCTGTCCGAGGTCAACGAGGACACGCTCCGGCGCGCGCACGCCACCTATCCCCTGGCGGCCCTGGAGAGCGAGTACTCGCTGTTCGCCCGGCACAACGAGCCCGCCATTCTGCCGGCGTGCCTGGAACTGGGCATCGGACTGGTCGCCTTCTCACCGCTGGGGCGGGGCATGCTCACCGGCACGGTCCGCACCCTGGAGGGGCTGTCCGACGACGACTACCGGCACACCGACCCCCGGTTCCAGGGCGAAAACCTCGTCCGCAACCTCGCCCTGTTCGACCGTATCCAGGTCTTCGCCAAGGAGGCCGGAGCGACCCCCGGGCAGATCGCACTCGCCTGGCTCCTGGCCAAGAATGAGCACATCGTTCCGATCCCCGGCACCAAGCGAGTGCGCTACGTGGAGGAGAACGCGGCGGCGGCCGACGTCGTACTGACCGCCGACCAGGTCGGTGAACTGGACGCGCTGGTGCCCGGTGACGCGGTGTCGGGAGACCGGTATCCGGAGGGAATCATGCGGACGATCGACGCCTGACCGCTACAGGCGCGGCGTTGCCGCTGAATGGGCTGGGGCAAATGGACTGGGGCCTGGTCGATGACGGTGGTCATCGACCAGGCCCCAGTTCGCACAGTGTCAGACCGAAGGTGCGCCGTAACCCGGCCAGACCGACCCTCGTCGGGGCGACGGTGCGGTCGTCCTTGGAGGCCCGCGTCAGCCATCCGAGGCTGAAAAGACGCTGGGTCATGGCCGCGGCCAGACCGCCGGCGATGTGGTGGCTCGGCCCGCTCCAGTCTGCGCAGCCACGGACGATGGGCCGTCGGGAGTCCTTCAGCGGCTCACAGGTGATGCCCAGGGGGCGGCGTTCGTCCCATGTCTCGAATTCGACCTCCCATTGCTGGGCATCCCGGCGGATCAGGCCCTGTTCCTGCAGTGCTTCGGTGAGCGCCACCCCGAGCTTCCCGCCGAGATGGTCGTAGCACGTTCTTGTCTCGCTCAGAACACTCGAACCGTGAGCCGGCGGGGCGGGCGGCGTCAGATCCGGGGCCACCGAGGCCAAGGCGTCCAGCGCGGTGGCGACGTCGTGGCTCGCGAGCCGGTAATAGGCGTGCCGCCCGACGCGCTCGACATGCAATATGCCTCCTTCAACCAGCTTGCCCAGATGTTCGCTGGCGGTCGGCCTGGAAATTCCGACCAGGGCCGCCAGCGAACTGGCTGACAATGGCTGGCCGGTTGTCAACTCACCGACCATGAGGGCACGCGTCCGATCCCCTAACAACTGTGCCACCGTGGCGATATCAGGCCCGAACTCCGTTGGTCGTCCCATGTCGATCACCATAACCTCGGCCCCACAGAAGCCAACTGAGCGACACGCCGAAGTAGGGAATTCCACAGTCATTTTCGGCCTCGCCCACAGGAACGGAATCTTTACTTCCAACGAATCCAGAGAGATCGATGGATTCATCCCGCATCGGAACGGAATAGAGTATTCCGCTTGCCCAGTCGGGCCAACACCCTGCACCTTTCGCACACTTAGGCGGCTCCCTAACTGTTCTTCAGGTAACTTTTCTGCAGCAGGCGCCGCAGGGGAAAATGAGCAATCGATCCCCTTGGCCGCGCCCAGGTGCGTTGAGTTTTCCGCTCATTCACGAGAGGACCCACGCGATGGCTGACAGGATCACCTATCGGGGCACCTACGACGAGAAATTCTACTGGGAGCGCGTCGACCGCAACCTCGGCTGGCTCGGCAACACCCCAGAAGAGCAGCGGGCTCGCCAGGAGAAGCTTCGCGACTCCGTCATCGGAATCGTCGGCACCGGCGGAATCGGCGGCGCGGTCGCCATGCGGCTCGCCCGTATGGGAGTCCGCAATCTCAAGCTCGCCGACCCCGACATCTTCGAGCTCTCCAATGTGCAGCGGCAGATGGGGGCGGATGTCAAGACCATCGGCCGCAACAAGGCCGAGGTCGTCGCGGAAATGACGTACGACCTGACCAAGGACGTGAATATCGACGTGTTCCCCGAGGGGATCACGCCCGATTCAGCCGAAGAGTTCATGGACGGCTGTGACTACGTCATGGACCAGATGGAGTTCTACCAGGTAAAGAATCGGTATGCTCTGCACCGCGCCTTCCGAAAGTCCGACCGGTGCAAGTTCATGCTCAAGATACCGACGGTGGGCCACACGGTCATCGTCTACAAGTACACCAAGGACTCGATGACCATCGAGGAGGTGTACGACATCCCCGAGGACGCCGAGTTCACGCCCGAGGTCATCAACAAGCTGGTGGAGCGCGCCATCGCGGTCATGCCGCCCTATCCGGGGCGCGAGATGATCGACCACTGGTTCGTCGACATGGAGCGCATGCCCATCTTCGGCGCCTGTCCGCCGATGGCCGAGGGCATCCTGACCGAGCGGCTCGCCCTGGAGATCCTCGAGATCCCGGGCCTCGAACCCCTCCCCGTCCAGCCCGGCTACGCCATCTTCGACTCGGTGAGCTGGACGGCGAAGATGGTCCCGGGGAAGTGGTGGGCTGAGTGAGCGAGTTACACCCGATCCGGGTCGTACTCTTCTCCGAAGTCAACTCAAAGCTCGGTTCGCCGTTCCTGTCCATTCTCGCCGAGCACCCGCTGGTCCAACTCGTCGGTGTGGTCACCAGCCCGCCCGGAAAGCTCTGCCCCTACTTCATCGGGGAAGAGGATCAGGTCGACCTCGAGAAGCAGGCCAGCGAACGAGGCATTCCGGTGTTTCGCGCGGCCAAGGTCAACGACCCCGCGGTGATCAGTGAACTGGCGGCCCTGGAGCCGGATTACTTCCTGATCGGCAACTACCAGCAGATCCTCCGGCCCGACATTCTGGCGGTGCCGACCGTCACCACGGTCAACTTTCACCCAAGTCCGCTGCCGCGCTATGCCGGCTGGGCACCCTTCTTCTGGATGGTCAGAGAGGGAGAGCTCGACAGTGGGGTGACCGCGATCGATGTGACACCGGAAATCGACGGTGGGCCGGTCATCATGCAGAAGCCGATCCGGCTGACCGGCCATGAAACGGCCCTCGAGGTCAGGGAATCCCATACGATGGCCAATGTGGCGCTGCTGCGGCAGCTCCTCCCCCGGCTGATCGCACGGGATTATACGACCTCCCCCCAGGTGGCCGACTTGCGCAGCTACTTCAGCAAGCCGGAGGATCGTGACTACTGGCTGGACTTCACCCAGTCGAGTGCGGCGATCGCGAGGACCGTCCGTGCGGGATACCGCAGACCCGGTGCGTATGTCTCCACCGACCACGGGGACCAACTCACCATCCTGACCGTGGAAGACGTCGGCCGTAAATTCCCCGAGCCCGATGCTCCGGGAATGCTGCGGGTCGAATCCGGCGCGGTTTATGCGGCGAGCCGGGACGGCTGGCTGCGACTGTGGTCCATCGACGTCAAGGGTGAAGAAAGGCTCGCCCGAGTTCCGGACGGCACCGCGCGTTTCGACACCCGATTCCAGGCCCGCGACAACACCTAGCGGCGCCCTTCACCCCAGCGTGTCCGGCCGCGGCCGCGGCTGCGGCCGGGCGCGCCGTTCCCTGCCCGCACAGCGGCTGTTACATCCCGCCTGTCCCTTCCCGCCGGCCATTCCCCGGGGCCAAGCGACCCCGAGGAAGTAGAGGCAGGCCCCCACGCCGCCTGGCACGGCACCTCGCTGCGTTGTCGGAGTCGCCCGAGTAGGCCCTTCCCCAAGCTCTCGGCTTCGCTCGAGCAGGGGATACCCCATCCAAGGGCGATCCTCCGCCTTGCGATGCTCCCCCAGCTACCGCTGGGAGGTGCCCCCTGCACCAGACGACGCGGGAACCCACCCCTACTCCCCCCGGGGCCGCTTAGGCCCGTGTGGTCGGCAACGAGAGGAACACCCACATGGTTGAGCAATCCCCCACTTCTGTCATCGGACTCGACGACCGCGCGTACGCCTCCGGCGCCCCCACCCGCCGTGACGACAGCATCAGGACATTGGTGGACTTCAACTTTCTGTCCGCCACGACCGGCGAGCAGAAGACGGTCCGCGCGGCTCATCAGATATACGAGCATCTGATAGGTCTCTGGGCGCCCGCGGTCATCGAGGCCGCCCACGACCTCGGGGTCTTCTCCTGGCTGGCCAACCGGTCCGGCACGGTGGAGGAGATGTCCGCCGAGCTCGAAACCGATCAGCGGGCCACCCGCGTCCTCCTGGGCGGGCTCCTCGCCTACGGGGTGATCGAACGCTCCGAGCACGACGGCGAGGTCCGCTACTCCCTTCCGAGTGAATTCCGGCAGGCGCTGCTCCCCGGCGGGACCTTCAGCCTGGTGGGCAAGATGCTCCATGACCGGCATGTCGCCTGGGCCGGGTGGCGAAACCTCGGCGACGCCGTCCGGCACGGCACCCGCGACCAGTCGGGCAACGACCGTACGAACCAGATCTCGGAGGCCAACTACGAGGATCTGACCTCCGGCATCAATTTCTGGGCGCCGCCGATCGTGGACGTGCTGTCCGCCGCCCTCGCCGAGACCGGCTGGAAGAAGGACGAAGCCGTCTCGGTGCTCGACGTCGGCTGTGGGACCGGCCTTTACAGCCAGCTGCTGCTTGAGCGGTTCCCCGCCTGGAAGGCGGAGGGTATCGACGCTCCGCGCATCATCCGTCTGGCCACGGCGCAAGCGGAGCGGCTCGGCGTCGGCTCGCGCTTCACCGGCACGGTCCGCGACTTCTGGAAGGACGGCTGGGGCGAGACCGTCGACCTGATCCTGTTCGCCAACATCTTCCATCTGCAGACGCCCGACTCCGTGCAGAAGCTGATGCGCAGCGCCGCCGACGTCCTTGCCCCCGACGGCCTCATCTGCATCGCCGACCAGATCGTCGTGGACGAGGCGCGGCCGGTGACGGCGCAGGACCGCTTCGCCATGCTGTTCGCCGCCTCCATGCTGGCCACCGGCGGCGGTGACGCCTACACGCTGAGCGCCTACGACCAGTGGCTGGCGGAGGCCGGGCTCGAACGTGTGGCGGTGCTCGAGGCGCCGATGCACCGTCTCCTCCTGATCGGCCACGCGGGCCGGCACCCGTTGCCCGCCTGAACCCGCGCACCGCGGGGCAGTGACCGACCGCCGCGCCCGACGACGGTTAGGCCGCCCCCGAATCACGGAGCAACTAGGCTTATTCGGCAAAACGGAGTGGACACATTCCACGCCCGTCCCGCCCGTCTCCAGCGTCCGAAAGAGTGAGCATGGCAGTCTCCTTATTCGCGGTTGGCGATGTCTTCATCGACCGGGAGAATCCCGGGACCGCGTTTGATGTGGCCAAAAACGTACTGAGCGCCGGGGATGTCGTCTTCGGCAACTGCGAAGGAGTTTTCAGCGACACCTGGGAAAGGGCGCCGAGTTCCGGTTCTCCCGTCGTGGCCCCGACCAAAAACGCCGCACCGCTCGCGGAAGCGGGATTCCATGTGATGTCGCTGGCCAACAACCACAGCGTGGACGGCGGTCACCAGGCGCTGCTCAACACCCGGGACACGCTCCACGACCTGGGCATCGCGACGGTCGGCGCGGGCGCCAGCATCGCCGAGGCGCGTACGCCGGCGATCGTCGAGCGGGACGGGCTGCGCATCGCCTTCCTGGCCTACTCGTCGGTCTTCCCCCACGGCTATGAGGCCCGCGCCGGGGTTCCGGGACTCGCCCCGCTGCGCGCCCACACCCGCTATACGCCGTGGGAGCTCAACGAGTGGAATCCCGGGCTGCTCCCCCGCGTCACCACCGAGAACTTCCCCGAGGACGTGGAGGCTTTCACCCGTGACGTACGAGCCGCGCGCGAGCAGGCGGACATCGTCGCGATCAGCTTCCACTGGGGGGACTTCACCCGCCCGTTCGTACTGACCGACAACGAGCGCCGGCTGGCCCGGCTGGCCGTGGATTCCGGGGCGGACATCGTCCTCGGGCACCACCACCACATGCTGCGCGGCATCGAGTGGTACGAGGGCAAGCCGATCTTCTACGGGCTCGGGCACTACGTCTTCGATCTGCCCAACCTGCCCCAGCGCCTGGCCAAGGACGGCTACCTCAGCGCGGCGCGGCCGCAGGACGAGATCGAGCTGAGCCGCCGGTTCGGCGAGTTCCGTATCAGCCCCAAGGAGGAATACCCGCTGCTGCCCTTCCACCCGGATGCGCGGATGACCGGCGTGGCCGTGGTCCGCGTCGGCTCCGAGGGAGTGCTCTCCGCCGGGTTCTGCCCGGCGCTGATCGACGCCCGTAACGAACCGGTGCCGGTGGCGCCCGAGAGCGAGACCGGGCGCCGGATCGTCGAATACCTCACGGAATGCTGCTCCCAGGAGCGGCTGCCGACCCGCTTCAGCGCACCGCTGGACGGCTCGGGACTGCCCGCCGACAGCATCCAGGCCCTCCCCGTACCCGAGTCCGAGATCGGAGCCAAGGCATGACCACTGACCGTCGAGAAGCCGGAGCGGCGGCGGATGAGGAGGTCGTCCGGTATGTGGAGGTGCCCGGTGTCGGCGATCCGCGCAGGTTCGGGTACGCACAGGCGGTCAGCGCCGGCGGACTGCTCTTCGTCTCGGGTCAGCTCGGGATCGACGAGGACTACAAGCCGGTCAGTGACAGCTTCGACGAGCAGGCGTACCGGGCGATGGAGAACATCCGGCGCGTGCTGAGCGCGGCGGGCGGTGGCATGGAACACCTGGTGTCCATGACCATCTATCTGACGGATATGCGCAATGCCCCGCGTTTCTTCGACATTCGAAGGGAGATCCTTGGGGAAATTCTGGTCTCGAGCACCGCGGTGGCCGTTTCCGGGCTACCACTGCCCAACCTCCAGGTGGAGGTGCAGTGCGTAGCGCATATTCCCCCCTCACAACCCACGGCGTGACAACGGAGAAAACATGCTGGACCCCGGGCAGCCACGGCCCGATATCGCGACCGTAGCCGAGCTTTTGGGCAATACGACACGCGCCACGATGGTCAGCGCGTTGGCGGGAGACTTTGTGATGCCCGCCGGTGAACTCGCCTCGATCGCGGGCGTCTCCAGGCCCACGGCGAGCGAACACCTCTCGCGTCTGGTGGACCGCGGTCTGCTGTCCGTCGACCGCATGGGGCGGCACGCCTACTACCGGATCTCGAGCCCGCAGGTGGCCGAGTTGATCGAGGCGCTGGCGGTCATCGCACCGCTGCGGCCTCCCACCTCGCTGCGATCCGCGCGGCTGCTGAAGACCCTCAGCCACGCACGTACCTGCTACCGGCACCTGGCCGGGCGCATCGGGGTGGAGCTGGCGGGCGCGTTGCTCGACCGGGGGCTGGTGCGCCGCGAGGAGAGCGGCCTGGAGATCGACACGGAGCGCTGGGACGCGGACAAGCCGCTCGGCCTGGCCTCCGGCCCGTTGAAGATCGAGGGACAGCCGCTGATCAAAGGGTGCGTGGACTGGAGCGAGCGCCGCCACCACCTGGCCGGGACCGCGGCAACGGCCCTGACGGACCAGCTGTTCGAGCTGGGCTGGATCGCCCGAGCGCGTGAGCACAAGCGGGCGGTCGTGGTGACCCCCGCGGGCGCGGAAGGGCTGTCGAGAGAGTTCGGATTGAACCTCCTGTGAATCGCCCCTCGCCGCCCAGGACAACTCCCGGGCGGCGAGGCGGTGGAGTGTGCGCAGACGGCCGTCCACGCTCTGGGCTGCTGTCCGTCGGTTTGACGCAAGCAACCCATTGGAGAATGTGATGGCTGGCCGACGACTCGACATCTGCATCATCGGCATGGGGCCTCGAGGACTCTCGGTGCTGGAGAGAATCTGTGCCAACGCCCGGCACACGGGACCCGATACGCAGATCACCGTGCATGTCGTGGACCCCCACCCGGCGGGTGCGGGCAAGGTGTGGCGCACCGCCCAGTCGCGACACCTCTTGATGAACACCGTCGCCTCGCAGGTGACCATGTTCACCGACGACAGCGTGGACCTCGAAGGCCCGCTGGCGCCCGGTCCGAGCCTGTACGAATGGGCCAGGTTCCTCACGCTGATGGGGCCCTTCGACCGGTACCAGTACCGGCCCTTGATCCTTGAGGAGGCCGCCGCGCTGGGGCCGGACTCGTATCCGAGCCGGGCCTTCTACGGGCACTATCTGGAATGGGTGTTCCACCGCGTCGTGGGCGCGGCACCGGACCATGTCCTGGTCCAGGTCCACGAGGCACGCGCCGTCGCCCTGGACGACGCCGCTCCCCCGACGACAGCGGCCGGGGAGGACACCCGGACCGCGCAGCCCGGGGCCGGTGATCTGCAAACCGTGCAGCTGGACGACGGCAGCTGGCTCGACGGGCTGCACGCGGTGGTGCTCGCCCAGGGCCATCTGCCCACCGCCGCCACCGGACGCGAGGCCGCGCTGAGCCGGTTCGCGGCCGAGCGCGAGCTGCTGTACTTCCCACCGGCCAACCCGGCGGACGCGGATCTCGGCCAGGTGCGCCCGAAGGAGCTCGTCGCCCTGCTCGGTCTCGGCCTCTGCGCCTTCGACTACATCGCCCTGTTCACCGTGGGGCGCGGCGGGCGGTTCGAACGTGAGGAGGACGGCTCCCTCACCTATCTCGCGTCCGGCAACGAGCCGCGTCTGTACGCCGGTTCCCGGCGCGGCATCCCCTTCCACTCCCGGGGCGAGAACGAGAAGGGCCCGCATGGGCGGCACATTCCCGTCGTACTCACCCCCGAAGTGATCGACGGTCTGCGCGCCCGGGCCTCGAACGGTGGCATCGACTTTCGCCGCGACATATGGCCGCTGGTGGCGAAGGAGGTGGAGACGGTCTACTACACCACCTTTCTCGCCGCCGCACAGGGCGTACGGGCAGCCGAGGCATTCCGCAGACGCTATCTCGCCCTCCCCTGGGGCACGCCGGAGGAGACCCGGCTCCTGGACACCTTCGGCTTCCCCCGCGACCGCAGATGGGACTGGGAGCGGATCGCCCGCCCGTACGGCGACCGGCAGTTCACCAGCCCCACCGACTTCCGCGACTGGCTGCTGGACCATCTGCGCCAGGACATCGCCGAGGCGCGGGCGGGCAATGTCCGCGGTCCGCTGAAGGCCGCGCTGGATGTGCTGCGCGATCTGCGGAACGAGGTGCGGCTGCTGGTCGACCACCGGGGTCTCAGCGGACGCTCCCACCACCAGGACCTCGAACGGTGGTACACGCCGTTGAACGCCTTCCTCTCCATCGGCCCGCCCGTCCAGCGGATCGAGGAAGCCGTGGCCCTGATCGACGCGGGCCTGCTGGAGGTCCTGGGCCCCGATGTGACCGCGCACGCCGACGACGATGCCGGGGTCTTCGCCGTCAAAGCGGGGTCCGTACCGGGGTCCGAGGTGTGGACCACGGCCCTCGTCGACGCCCGGCTGCCCGATATCGACGTACGCAGGACCGCCGATCCCCTGCTGACGTATCTGCTGGTCAGCGGCGCGTGCCGACCGCACCGGATACCCAACCCCGACGGCACTGCCTACCAGACCGGCGGCCTGGACGTGACCGAGGGCCTTTTCCATCTGCTCGACGCGTCAGGCCGGCCGCATCCGAGGCGGTTCGCCTTCGGTGTGCCCACGGAAGCGGTGCACTGGGTGACCGCCGCGGGCATTCGTCCGGGCGTCAACTCGGTGACGCTCAGCGACGCCGATACGATCGCGCGGGCCGCACTCTCGCTGGCCACCGAGGTATCCGAGACGGAAACCGAGACCACGAAGGCCACGGTATGAGCGCGCAGGACGACCCCACTCCGGCCGTCGAATGCGGCCTGGACTCCGGACTGCTGTCCCCGGTGCGCGCGGGCGCGCCTGCGGAAGCCGCGACCTCCGACGAGGCATGGCTCCAGGCGCTGCTGGACGCGGAGGCGGGCCTGGTCCGGGCCCAGGCCCGGCTGGGTGTCGTGCCCGAGGATGCCGCCGCGGCCATCACCCGTACCGCGCAGGCCGGTCGGCTCGACCTCGTACGGCTGGCTCACCGCAGCCGCGGTGCCGCCAACCCGGTGGTGGCGTTGGTGGAGGAGCTGACCGCCGCCGTCGCCCTGACCGACCCGGACTCGGCCGAGTACGTCCATCGGGGCTCCACGAGCCAGGACATCATGGACAGCGCCGCGATGCTGGTCGCGCACCGGACCACGGGCCTGATCCTGGCCGACCTGGGCCGGGTGGCCGCGGCGCTGGCCCGGCTCGCCGAGGACCACCGGGACACCGCCATGCCGGGGCGCACCCTCGCGCTGCACGCGGTGCCCGTCACCTTCGGGCTGAAGGCGGCGGGCTGGCTGCAGGCCGTCCTGGAGGCCGGGGAGCGGCTGCGCGGGCTGCGCGCACAGCTGCCCGTTCAGCTCGGCGGTGCGGCGGGCACCCTGGCGGGCTATCTGGAGTACGCGCGCCTCGCGGAGTCGGGGTACGTCGCGGAGTCGGGGTACGTCGCGGGGTACGGGGACAGGCTCATCGCCGCCTTCGCCGCCGAGCTGGGGCTGGCCGAGCCGGTGCTGCCCTGGCATACGGCGCGCGCCCCCATCGCCCGGATCGGATCGGCACTCGCCGAGGTCACCGGCGCGCTCGGCAAACTCGCCGTGGACGTCCAGACGCTCTCCCGCACCGAGATCGCCGAGGTCGCCGAGCCGGCGGCGGCAGGCCGCGGAGTGTCGTCTGCGATGCCGCACAAGCGGAACCCGGCGCTGGCCACGCTCATTCGCTCCGCCGCCCTTCAAGTCCCCGCTCTGGCCATGGTGCTGGCGCAGGCCATGCTGGCCGAGGACGAGCGGCCCGCCGGGGTCTGGCACGCCGAGTGGCAGCCGATGCGCGAGTGTCTGCGGCTGGCGGGAGGCGCCGCGCACACCGCCGTCGAACTGGCCGAAGGGCTGAGCGTGCGCCCCGGGCGGATGCAGGACAACTTGGGGATGACCGGCAGTCTGCTGATCACCGAGCGGCTGGCCGCCGTGCTGGCGCCCGTGGTCGGCAAGGCCACGGCGAAGTCGATGATGAGCCGGGCCGCGGCGGAGACGACGCGCACCGGCAGACCGCTGAGCGCGGTCCTGCTGGACCTTCCCGATCTGGACGGCCACTTCGACGCGACCGAACTGGCCGAACTGCTCGACCCCGGCCGCTACACCGGTGCCGCCGGCGAACTCGTCGACCGGACCCTCGCCCACTACCGGGAGACCCGCCGGCCGGTCTGACGCCCCGACGCTCCCACAGTCCGGATCAACGCCCACGCACGCCCGTATCCGCACAGGCAAAGGGGTATCGCGATGTCTCGGCTCGACCCGGGATCCGGCACGGAAAACCGTGCGCAGATCCGCCGTGTCGTGCTGTCCGGCTGGCTCGGCAGCACGATCGAGTACTACGACTTCCTGCTCTACGGCACTGCCGCATCCCTCGTGTTCGACAAGCTCTTCTTCACCAACCTCTCCCCCGTGGCCGGGACGATCGCCTCCTTCGGCACCTTCGCCGTCGGCTATCTGGCCCGCCCCCTGGGCGGGGCGATCTTCGGTCACTTCGGGGACCGGCTCGGCCGCAAGGCGATGCTGGTGGTCTCGATGGCGATGATGGGCATCGCCAGCACGCTCATCGGCCTTCTCCCCACACATGACCAGGTCGGCAACCTGGCACCCACGCTCCTGATCGTGCTGCGGCTCATCCAGGGTGTCGCCGTCGGCGGTGAGTGGGGCGGGGCCGCGCTGCTCACCGCCGAGCACGCGTCGTCGCGCCGGCGCGGACTGCTGACCAGTCTGGTGCAGATGGGAGGGCCGGCCGGCACGGTGCTGTCCACGCTCGCCCTCATGCTGTTCTCCACCCTGCCCGACGACGAGTTCCTGTCCTGGGGCTGGCGGATCCCGTTCCTGCTGAGTGCAGCCCTGCTCACGATCGGCCTGTTCGTACGGCTGAAGGTGGCCGAGAGCCCGCTGTTCGCCGAGGTCCAGCGGAGCGAGTCCGTGGTGCGCAGACCGCTGGTCGAGATCCTGCGCAAGCCGGGGCCCCTGCTTCAGGCGTGCTTCGTGGTCTTCGGGGCCACCGTGTCCCAGGCCCTGACCAGTGTCTTCGCCATCAGCTTCGCGAAGGACGTGGGCTATGGGCGCACCGAGATCCTGATCGGCCAACTCGTCAACGGCGTTGCGGCGGCTATCGCGATACCGGTCTCCGCGGCCTGGTCCGACCGGGTCGGCCGGCGTCCGGTCCTGCTGGGCGCGGCGCTCACCCTCGGCGCCATGGCGTTCCCGGTCTTCGCCCTGATCAACACGGGGTCGCTGCCGCTGATGCTGATCGCGCTGGGAATCCTCGCGCCGCTGCCGATGGGCTCGCTGCTCGGCCCGGTGCCCGCGCTGTTCTCCGAGATGTTCGGCACCAGCACCCGCTACACCGGGGTGTCCATGGGCTACCAGCTGGCCGCCGTCGTCGGCGGCGGCCTCGCGCCGCTGATCGGAGCGCTTCTGCTGTCGGCCAACGGAGGCGACGACCCCTGGCTGGTCGCGCTGTACATGCTGGCCACCTGCCTGGTCAGCGCCACCGTGGTCTGGCACACCGCCGAGACCCGGGGACGGGATCTCGCGCTTGAGTCGACTGCTCCGCCGTTGGGAGAAAGTGTGGACAACGAGGCCAAGGCGGCAGTGCTCGCCGCTCCTTACAAGGCGCGTGGCGAGGTCGCGGGTGATCTCGATGCCCGGTAGCCAGGCTTGTCGCCACGCCGGCGAGGTGGCCATCGTCGGTGGCGGTATCGCGGGGGCCTGGCTGGCCTACCGACTGGCTCAGCGAGATGTGCCGACGGTGCTGATCTCCACGGAGGAGCATGCGCCGGCGACATCCCGGCAGTGGGCGTTCGGCCTGGTGGAACAGCGGGTTCTCGACTGTGCCACCGCGCCCGCGGCAGAAGTGTTCGCGGACGGCTCCGGCACCCAGGATCCGGGCTACGCCCCCATGATGGCCGAGTACTTCGCCGAGGAATTCGAGGAACTGAACCGGCTGGTGGAATACGGGCCCTTCGGTCCGTATCTGTACCCGCGCCTTGCCGAACCGGGTATTCATATGGGCGGCGGCGGCAGCGTGGTGGACGCGGTGCTGGCCCGGTTCGAGGCACTGGGCGGGACCACAATCCACGGCCGGGTGACCGATCTCGTCGTCGACGGTGACGTCTGTCTCGGCGTGCGTTATGAACACCATGGCGTGCCCGGCAGGATTCTGTGCACCCAATTGGTCTTCGCGTCGGGCGGGTTCTGCGGATTGTTCGCGGACGGGGTCGGCAGCAACACCGGGTATCTGCTGGGCACCTATGCGCGGCACGGCGGCCGTCTGGCCAGTCTCGAACTGTTCAACCGGTTCCCGCTGGGCCTCCCCGACCGCAACCGCCCCCTCTACCCCTCGGATTTCGACGGGGCGCCCCGGCTGCTGCGGGCCGGGGAACGGGCGGGCGAACTGGAGAAGGCGCTCGACGCGTACCAGGGAGACCGGTGCGACGTGGACGTCTTCGCGCACTACTGGACACGCAACCTCGATGTGCCGCACACCGTGGAGTTGGCGGACGGCTCGTTCCGGCTGGGGCCGGTCAGGGGATTCAGCATGGGGGGCATGGCGACGCGGTTGGCCCCCACCTTGCGGAACGTCCACGCCACCGGCGAATGCGCCTACGGCCTGGCCGTCGACTCGATTTCCGGTAAACCCTTCCCGTCGTTCCTCGCCAAGGGCCGTATGCTCGCCGACGCGCTGGCGCGACACTCGACCGGCGTCGCCGAGACCGACTTCGACTCCGGCGGGGCCCAGCCGGGTGCGGATGCGTCCTTGCGCCAGGAGACCCGGCACCGTCTGGACACCTTTCAGGACAGCAGATTCTCCACGGCCTCGGCCGAGGAATTCGCGCGGTGGTGCCGGAGTGAACGAGCGCGGCGCCGGACGGACGGCACGCCGGACAACGAAGACGTGGATCTGCTCATCCTGGCCGAGGCATACACACGGTCGACCCTGGCGCGCGGGGAGAGTCGCGGATTCTTCTTCCGCCCCGATCTGCCCACCGCCGATCACAGCCTGGACAACCAGGTGACCCTGGCCCATTACGACGCGGCCGACGACCGGATACACGTGACGCTCTCCCCCCGAGAAACAGGAGCGAGTGCATGACCGCCGTCACCGGAATCGATCCCCGACTCATCTCGATCGCCACCGAAATGCCTCGCCCCGAGTACTCGACCGAGGAATTACTCACGGCCGCCCGGGGGCACTGCTCCGACAAGCTCGCGGCGATGCTGGGCAGCCTGGGGGTGGAGAAGAGGCATTCAGTCCTCGCCAATTACACGGACGTCCTCTTCCAAGGTGCCGAACCGAAACTGGACACGCTCGCGGTCGACCTCGCGGTCGGCGCCGCCCGCAAATGTCTGGCCAAGGCCGATGTGCCGGTGGAGTCGATCGGCCTGGTGCTGGGCGTGAGCAGCACCCCCGGCCGACTGCTGCCCAGCCTGGTGTGCGATGTGTTCGCGCGGATGCCGGAACTGCCGCGGACCGCGGCAAATCTGAGCATCGAATACATGGGCTGCTCCGCGATGTCGAAGGTCGTCGATACGGCCCGTTGGTATCTGAGCTGCAATCCCGGCAAACGGGTCCTTGTCTGCTTCATGGAAGCGATCACACCGCTGTCCCCGGAGCTTCCGGGCTTCTACTCGCACTTCTCCGAGGTGGGCAAGGACGAGCACCAGGACACGGTGAACGTGCTGCACGGCTTTCTCTTCGCGGACGCGGCTGTGGCGATGCTGCTCGGCGCGGAGGGCGAGGGACCGTCGTTCGGGCCGGTGTCCAATCTGACGAACGAGCAGCCGGAGGACGCCGAACTCGGCACCGTCCCCGACGGCGGATCGGACATTCCGGTGGTGCACGGGCGGCGGGCCTACACGCTGGGCCCGGACGTCACTCCGCGCGGATCCTTCTACGCCCGGGAAACCGTCCGTATGGCGCTGGCCGACGAGTCCTGCACCCTGTCCGATCCCCGTGACGCCTCGGTGCTGCTTCTGCACACCGGCAGTGTGCGCATCCTGGACACCCTGTGCGAGCAGTTCGGCCATCCCAAGAACGCCGAATCCGTCGCCTCGTCGTACCGGGTGCTGCGCGACTACGGCAATACGCTGGGGTGTTCGGTCCCCCTGATGGTGGCCGACCCGGTGCACCGCCCGGCGGGACAGGGCCTTCTCGTGGCGTTCGGCCTCAGCTTCAGCTGCGGCGCGTTCACGATGACGGTTCCCGACGGCGGTTGGAGCCCCCGGTGACGGCCGTGGGGTGGAATGTCGACGCCGCCGTGGGGCAGCGGAACCTCGCCGACATCGTATGGGGAGCGGGGCAGGGCGACGGGGTCGCGCTGATCGAGCACCCGACCGGCCGGACCCACCGGTACCAGGATCTGCTGCTCGACAGCCGGCGGTTCGCCGCCGCCCTGCTGCGTCGGGGACTGCGCCCCGGCGAGAGTGTGGCGATCATCTGCGACAACAGCGGCGAATTCATCGCTTCCTACTACGGCACGCTGTGGGCCGGGGGCGTGGTCCTCCCCCTGGAGCCCCTGGGCAGCGGGAACGAGTGGCACATGGCGCTGGAGCACAGCCGCCCACGGTTCGCGGTCGTGACCGCCGCGGTGTGGCAGAAGCTCGAGGGGCAGGCCTTCGCGGACTCGTTCCAGCATGTCTTCGTCATCGGGGAAGGCGGCACACGGTCGGCGTCCCCCACGGTCGAAGCGGCCGACTGGGATCAGATGCTCGGCGCGGAGACAGATACCGCGGTGGCCGAGGGAGGCGGCCGGACGGCGGTGCTGGCCGCGTCCAGCGGCAGTTCGGGCATGCCCAAACAGATCGTGCTGACCCATCGCAACCTCGCCGCGAACATCCTCCAGGTCAACTACGTACACCGGCTGACGGCCGACGACGTGGTGCTGGGCATCACTCCGTTCCGGCATCTGTACGGGATGCAGATCTCGCTGAACCGCACCGTGCACGCACGCGGCACGCTGGTCTCCCTGGCCACGCCGTTCAGCGCCGAGAACCTGCTCGACGCCGTGCAGCGCCACCGCGTCACGGTCGCCTATGTGGTCCCCAGCGTGCTCGCCGAACTCGCCCGGTTCCCCGATATCGAGCGGTACGACACCTCCAGCCTGCGGATGCTGCACTCGGGCGGGGCACCGCTCCCCCTGGCGATCGCCGAGACCTGCGCACGCGTCCTGGGGGCCGAGGTCGTCCAGAGCTACGGCATGACCGAGGCCGGGGGCTGCACCCACGCTCCGCCCGACGGCAGCCCCAGCCCTCCGGGGTCGATCGGGGTCCCCATCCCGGGCACGCAGACGCGGTTCGTCGACCCCGACACCGGCCTCGACGTCGGAAACGGGGCAGCCGGCGAGATCTGGATCCGCGGTCCGCAGATCTCCCCGGGCTGCCTGCGGGGGCCGGACAGCATCGTCCCCGTGGCCGACGCCGACGGCTGGCTGCACACCGGTGACATCGGCCGCAGCGACGCGCGGGGGTACGTCACGATCACCGGTCGGTGCAAGCAACTGATCAAGTACAAGGGGCATCAGGTCGCGCCCGCCGAGCTCGAAGCGATCCTGCTCGGCCACCCGGATGTCGGCGACGCCGTCGTCGTGGGCGTACCGGACGAGGCCGTCGGAGAAATCCCCAAGGCATACGTGGCCCTCAGCGCTCCGGTCCCGCTCGACGAGGTGTTGGCGTATGTCGCGGAGCGGGTGGCGCCGTACAAGAAGATCCGGCGCATCGAAGCCGTGCCCCGCATCCCCAGGTCCCCCATGGGCAAGGTGCTGCGCGGCGCACTCGGGTCCGACCGGTGAACACCTCAGGAGCGAGCATGCGTTACACGCTTCCCTCACTGTTCGCCGCGGCCGCGGACGCCGCCGCGGACCAACCCGCGGTGTTCACCGACGACGGACACCGGACCTGGGCGCGGTGGCGTGCGGAGGCGGACGCGCTGACCCGCGGCCTCCAGGAGCTGGGCGTCGGGCGGGGTGACGTGGTCGCCGTGCACCTGCCCAACTGCTGGGAGTTCCTCACCGTCCACGTCGCCGTCGCCGCCACGGGGGCCGTGATGCTTCCGCTGCACATGGGCCTGGGGGTGAAGGAACTGCGCTCGCTGCTCGAACGCACCCGGGCCAGGACGCTGGTCCTCACCGCCGGCCACCAGGGCCTGCCGTGCGGTGAGTTCGTCCGGCGGCTTCTGGACGGATCGACGGCGCTCCAGCATGTGCTGGTCGCCGACGAGGCGGATGCCGATGGCGACGGGACCGGCGATGTGCTGTCCCTCGATGCGTTGGTGCGCCGGTGGCGGGGGACCGAGCCGCTGTCCGCGCAGGTCTCGCCGGAGGATCCTTTCGTGCTCCTCCCGTCCTCCGGTACGACCTCGCTCCGCCAGAAGATCTGCGTGCACACCCATGACGGCCTGCTGGCCAACGCCGCCGCCGTGGCCGCCGACGGCAAGGCGCTCGGCACCGACACGATCGTCAGCGGCAGCCCGTTCACCCATCTTTTCGGGCTCCTCTCGCTCCATCTCAGCCTGGTGACGCGGGGCAGGCAGACGCTGCTGCGCCGGTGGGACGTGTCGGACTTCCTCCGGTTGGCCGGGCAGAGCGAGCCGACCGTGCTCTTCGCCGTACCCGCGCAGCTGCGTGATGTCGTCTCCCGGCTGCGCTCGTCGGCCGACTCGGACGGAGCGGACAGACTGCGGCTGCGCGAGGTACGGGCCGCCGGCGCGGCCGTGCCCGCCACGCTGGTCGAGGACGCCCGGCGGCTGCTGGGCGCGCGGATGGTCACGCACTGGGGCATGTCCGAGTTGGGCGCGGGCCTGTACACCCGGCCCGATGACCCGCCGGAGGCGGCGACCGGCAGCATCGGCCGCCCGGTCTCCGGTGGCCGGGCGCGCGTGGTCGCGGCGGACGGCAGCCCGTGCGCCACGGGCGAAACCGGGGAACTCCAGTTCCGCGGGCCGTCCCTCTTCCAGGAGTACTTCGAGGACCCGGAGCTGACACGGAACGCGTTCACCGGCGACGGCTGGCTGCGGACCGGTGACCTGGCAAGCGTGAACGAGGACGGCACGATCGCCTTCCGGGGCCGCGACGCCGAGGTGATCAACGTCGGCGGGGTGAAGTTCAGCGCGGCGGAGATCGAGGCGCTGCTCGACGACCTGCCCGGTCTGGGGCTGCTCGCCGTCGTCGGCCGCCCGGACGACCGGCTCGGCGAGTATCCGTGCCTCGCCGTCACCTTGCGCGAGGGCGCATCCGTCACCTTGGACGAGATCACCGGGCATCTGGCCGCCAAGGGGGTGGCCGAGTACAAGGTCCCCGTCGAGCTGATCGTGCTCGACGACATGCCGTGCACCCCGACCGGAAAGATCGCCAAAAGCCGCCTCGCCACGATGCTCGACCACGAGGGAGCGGTTGAGCACACGCCGTGGGCCCGACGGGTCCTGGCGCTGCCCCCGTCCGACCGGCTCCAGCCGGCGCTGGACCTGGTGGCCGAACTCCTGTCCTCGGTGCTCGGGCGGTCCGACCGGATCGGCCCGGACCAGGTGTTCACGGAGTACGGCCTGAAGTCGCTGACCGCGGTCAGGCTGCGCGCCGCACTCGTCGAGGCCACCGGGCTCGATCTGCCGACGACCGTCGCCTTCGACCTGCCGACTCCGCATCTGCTGGCCCGGCATCTGACCGGCCTCCTCACCGGAGAGCGGCCCGAAGAGCGAGACGGGGATGGGGCCGAGGCCGGCGCCGCAGTCCTGTCGTGGTCCTCCGACGAGGAGGATCCGGTCGTCGTCGTGGGCATGGGGTGCCGGCTGCCGGGCGGTGGCGGGTCGCCCGAGGAGTTCTGGGACCTCCTGGCCGCCGGAGAGGAGGCGATCTCCGGGTTTCCCTCCGATCGCGGCTGGGATCTCGACCCGGATGCCTCGTTCACCTCTCGCGGTGGCTTCCTCCCGGCCGCCGCCTGGTTCGACTCCGACTTCTTCCGGATCGCCCCGCGGGAAGCCATGACGATGGATCCCCAGCAGCGGCTGCTGTTGGAGACGGCGTGGGAGGCGCTGGAACACGCCCGGATCGACCCCGACTCGCTCAAGGACAGCGAAACCGGGGTCTTCGTCGGCATGATGGCCTCCGACTACGTATCGCGCTGCGCCGGAACGGCCGAGGACGCCGACGGCGGCACGGTGACCGGAAACACCGGCGGCGTCGCATCCGGCCGGATCTCCTATGTGCTGGGGCTTCGCGGCCCGTCCCTCACCGTGGACACGGCGTGCTCCTCTTCGCTGGTGGCCCTGCACCTGGCGGCGCGCTCGCTGCGGGACGGTGAGTGCTCGCTGGCGCTGGTCGGCGGCGCGACGGTCATGTCGACCCCGGCCACCTTCACGGAGTTCACCCGGCAGCAGGCCCTCGCGGCCGACGGGCGGTGCAAGGCGTTCGCTGCCGCGGCCGATGGGACGGGCTTCTCGGAAGGGGTCGGGGTACTCGTCCTCGAACGCCTCTCCGACGCCCGCCGGACCGGCCATCGCGTACTCGGTGTCATCCGGGCCACGGCCGTCAACCAGGACGGCGCCTCGAACGGCCTGACCGCCCCCAACGGCCAGGCACAGCAACTGGTGATCCGCCGCGCCCTGGCGCAGGCCGGACTCCAGGGGGCCGACGTGGACGTGGTGGAGGCCCACGGCACGGGCACCAGGCTCGGCGACCCGATCGAGGCGCGGGCGATCCTGGCGGCCTACGGGGAAGACCGCGAAAGCCCGCTGCTGCTGGGCTCGGTGAAGTCGAACATCGGCCACACCCAGGCCGCAGCCGGCGTTCTCGGGACGATCAAGATGATCATGGCCTTGCGGCGCGGAATGGTGCCCAGGACCCTGCATGTGGACGAGCCCACCCCGCACGCGGACTGGACCGCGGGGGCGGTGCGCCTGGTCACCGACCCGGTGCCCTGGCCCAAGACCGGACGGCCGCGCCGTGCCGGTGTCTCCGCGTTCGGGATCAGCGGTACGAACGCCCACGTCATCGTCGAGCAGGCCCCACCGGATGACGAAACGGTGGCGGGGCAGGGAGCGGCCCTCGCCCGTCAGCCGGCCTCCGCGGTGCCACTGGTCCTCTCGGCAGCGACATCGCAGGCACTGAGCGACCAGGCCGCACGGGTGCTCGCCCTCCTGGAAGCGGGTGCCGCACCCGCGGATGTGGGCTACTCGCTGGCCGCCACACGCGCACGGCTCGACCATCGCGCCGTCGTGCGGGGCGCCGATCCGGCCGACCTGGCCGCGCTCGCCGCCGGGGCGCCCGGGGGCGCGGTGACCGGTCAGGCCGACCTGCGGGGCCGGACGGTGTTCGTCTTCCCCGGCCAGGGCACGCAATGGGTCGGCATGGGCATCGAACTGCTCGGCTCCTCCCCCGCCTTCGCCGCCTCGATGGCGGAGTGCGAGCGCGCCCTGGCCGAGTTCGTCGACTGGTCGTTGACCGATGTCCTCGGCGACGAGTCGGCCCTGCGCGGAGACGAAGTCGTCCAGCCCGCCCTCTTCGCGGTCATGGTCTCGCTGGCACGCCTGTGGCAGTGCCACGGCGTCGTGCCGGACGCGGTGGTCGGCCATTCGCAGGGGGAGATCGCGGCCGCTCACATCGCGGGCGTGCTGTCACTGCGCGACGCCGTCCGGGCGGTCGTCCGCCGCAGCACGCTCTGCTCCTCCCTGGCCGGTACCGGTCTGCTGCTGTCGGTCGAGTCGGCACATGACGTCGAGCAACGGATCTCCGGAATGCCGGGAGTGAGCGTCGCCGCGTACAACGGGCCCTCCTCCGTGGTCCTGGCGGGAGACACCGCGTCCGTCACCGCGCTGGCCGAGGAGTACCAGGCCGAGGGGGTACGGGCCCGGGTCATTCCGGTCCGCTACGCCTCGCACTCCGTCCACGTCGAGCCCATCCGTGACCGTCTGCTGGAAGAACTCGCCGACATCCGCCCGCAACCGGCGCGCATCCCCTGGTATTCGACGGTGACCGGCCGGGTGATGGCGGGCCCGGAGGCCGACGCCCGCTACTGGTACGACAACCTCCGCCAACCGGTGCGGTTCGCCCAGGCCGTGGAGACCCTGGCGTCAGCGGGGTTCAGCCACTTCGTCGAGGCCGGCCCCCGCCCCGTACTCGCCGCCGCGATCCACGAGACGGTGGGCGAATCCGGCCTGGCCCTGGCCACGTTGCGCCATGATCAGGGCGGCGCCGACCGGTTCGTGACATCGCTGGCAGAGGGGTACGTACGCGGGCTTGCCGTCGACTGGACGAGCCTGTTCGACGGCAGCGGAGCCCGCCATATCGACCTGCCCACCTACCCCTTCCAGCGCCGCCGCTACTGGGTCGACACGGCGGCGCGGTCGTCCGCGGCCGGACTCGGCCAGCGGACCGTCAACCACCCGCTGCTCGCGGCCCTCGTTGAGCAGCCCGCCCACGGAGCCGACGGCGGCGCGGTGTTCACCGGCCGGATCTCGCTGGCCGAGCACGCCTGGCTGGCCGACCACCGGATAGCCGGCACGGCGGTGCTCCCGGGCACGGCGCTGCTGGAGCTGGCGGCCCATATCGGGGACCACTTCGGCCGCGGGCGGGTGGAGGAGTTGATCCTCCAGGCCCCGCTGGCCATCCCCGACGACGTCGGTGTCCAGGTGCAGGTACGGGTGGGCGACACCTCGCCGGCGGAGCCGGGCGAGCGGCTGGCGCTGACCGTCCACGCGCGGAACGAGGGACAGGAGCCCTGGACGACCTGCGCGACTGGGGTGGTCACGCCGGACATGGAACCCCCCGGGGCCGCCGGGTTCGAGCCGGCCTCCTGGCCGCCCGCCGACGCACAGCCCGTGCCGCTGGACGCCGTGTACGCGCCTCTCGTCGAGGCCGGTGTGGTGCACGGGCCGGTCTTCCGCGGGCTGCGCGCGGTGTGGCGGCGGGGCAGCGAGCTGTACGCCGAAGTCACCCGGCCCGAGGACCTGCGGGACGGCCCGCTCCCCTTCGCCTTGCACCCCGCGCTGCTGGACGGAGCCCTTCACCCGACGGCGCTGGCCCACGACCACTCCGCCGGGCCCGCGCTGCCGTTCTGCTGGCGGGGCGTGAGCCTGTTCGCGACGGGGGCCACGGCGCTGCGGGTGCGCCTGTGGCCGGACGAGCGGACCGGTGGGACCGCCCTGGACATCGCCGACGACCGGGGTCTCCCGGTCGCCCGGGTGAACTCCCTGGTCACTCGCCGCCTGGCGGGCGGCCGTCTCCAGCAGGACACGGTCGCCCGGCAGTCGCTGTTCCGGATGGACTGGACAGCAGCCGCAGGCCGGTCGGCCGACGACCGCGAGGTGCTGGACGTGAGCGCCGAGCGGGACCCGCGGACCGCGCTCACCCGGGTGCTGACCGCGCTGCGGGACAAGGCGGCGCGAGGGGCCGGACTGGTGGTGCTGACCAGCCGTGCGGTGGCCACCGCGGACGGGGAGGACGTCGATCCCGCCCAGGCCGCCGTATGGGGCCTGGTCCGCTCGGCCCAGCGGGAGGACCCCGGACTCTTCCTCCTCGCCGATACCGACGACCCGGCGTCGTTCGAGCGGGCCGTGCCCCTCCGGGAGCCCGAATTCGCCGTCCGCTCCGGCTCAGTGCTGGTGCCCCGGCTGGCCCGGCAGGCGGCGGGCGGCGAACCGGTGACCGTGGACCCGGACGGCACCGTACTGATCACCGGCGGGACCGGGACGCTCGGCGGACTGCTGGCCAGGCACCTGGCCGACCGGTACAAGGTGCGCCATCTGCTGCTGGTCTCCCGGCAGGGGCCCGCCGCCCCCGGGGCGGCGGCGCTGCGCGAGGAGTTGGCCGCCGCCGACTGCCAGGTGGACATCGTCGCCTGCGACGTCGGCGACCGTGCCGCCCTCGCCGCCGTACTGGCCGGCGTCGACCCGGATCATCCGCTGACCGGTGTCGTCCACGCGGCGGCCGTGCTCGACGACGGCGTCATCGGCTCGCTGAGCGCGAAGCGGCTCGACGCGGTGCTGCGGGTGAAGGCCGATGCCGCCCGGCATCTCCACGAGCTCACCCGGGACCGCCCCCTGGACCTGTTCGTCCTCTTCTCCTCGGTCGCGGGCCTGCTCGGCAGTTCCGGCCAGGGCAACTACGGCGCGGCCAACGCCTATGTGGACGGGCTGGCGGCACACCGCAGGGCGCAGGGCCTGCCGGCCGTGTCCGTGGCCTGGGGCCTGTGGCAGCAGACCAGCGGTATGACCGGTGCGATGACGGACGCCGACCGGCACAGGCTCTCCCGGAGCGGTATCGGCGCCCTGGCCGACCAGGACGGGCTCGCGCTCTTCGACGCCGCCCTCACCGCCGGCCCGGCGCTGCTCGCGGCGGTGCGCGTCGACCTCACGGCGCTGCGGTCCGGCCTGCCGGCGCCGATCTGGCACGGCATCGTACGGCCCCCGAGCACACGGACCACGGCCGCCGCGGCCGGTACGGGGACGGGTGCCGGTGCCGAGACACCGGACTCGTTGCGCCGGCGGCTCGCCGGGCTCGACGAGGCCGAGCGGATACCGATCTTCCAGGAGCTGGTGCGGTCCCGTGCCGCCGCCGTGCTGGGCCATCGCGATGCGTCCGACGTGGATCTCCACCGTCCATTCCTGCAGAACGGATTCGATTCGCTCTCCGCGACCCAACTGCGCAACAGGCTCAACGAGGCCACCGGTCTGCGGCTGACCCCCATGACGGTGTTCGACGCCAAGACCCCCGCCGCACTCGCCGAGTGGCTGAGCGGCGCGATGAGCGGAGCAGCGGACCCGGGCCTCCGGTCGACGGATCCGCCGACGGCGGCACCGCACTCCGACCCCGGCTCCGACTCCGTCTGCCTGCTGATTCGGCGCGCGGCGGAGGAAGGGAAGACAGAGCGGGCCTTTCACCTCATGCGTGCGGTGGCGGACCTCAGACCGACGTTCGCCTCCGTCCCCGATCTCCAGCGGCTTCCCGCACCGACGGCCCTGGCCGAAGGGCCACCCGGCACCCGGCTGATCGCCCTGAGCTCGCCGATGGCGAACGGCGGGGTGCACCAACACGCACGGCTCGCCGCGCATTTCCAGAACTCCATGCCTGTCTCGGCGGTACCCCTGCCGGGATTCGCACCGGACGAGAGACTGCCCGAGACCTCTGAGGCGGCGGTCTCGGTGGCGGCCGAATGCGTACGGAAAGCCGCTGACGGCGATCCATTCGTCCTGCTGGGATATTCCTCGGGGGGAGCGCTGGCCTACGCCGTGGCCCGCCGTCTGGAGACGGAACACCAGGTCCGGCCCGCCGCGGTCGTCATGATCGACACATTCCGGCCCGGCGACGCCGCGGCCCCCGTCGGCTCCGTACTGCGCCGGATATTCGCCGATGGCCACGCCTTCGGCGGAATCACCGGCGACTCGCTGTCCGCCATGGGGCGCTGGCTCGCGGTGATGTCCGAGCTGAGCTTCGATCCGGTCGCCGCGCCGGTCCTGTTCGTCCAGGCCGAGCAGCCGCTGTCGGCGGATGACCCGGATACGGACCGCCGGCCGGCGGAGCCCTTCGAGCGGACACACGATCTCCGAACCGTACGGTCCGACCATTTCGCCATGGTCGGCACGGACTCGTCTCAGACCGCCCAGGTGATCCAGGAATGGCTCACATCCACACTCTGACCACACTGCACGGCTGCTCATGGAAAGGAGGTGGGTGGTGAAACTCTCATCGGTTTCACGTACTTTCAGCCCCGCGATAACCCGCATGCTCTTGGCCTCGGACGGTTCGACCACCTTGCTGCTCGAGGCGCTGACGGGTGGCGAGCTCACAATCGATGTCCTCTACCAGGGCAGGGCGTACGCCCGGGATTTTCCGCCGGAGATATCGGATTCCATCGGCGTCGGCACGGAATCCGAAATACTGGTCCGCCGGTCGCGGTTGCGGACCGCGACCGGGGAACCGATCTCCAAGAACCTCGTCGTGGCACGACGTGAGCACCAAAGCCCGATGCTGGGCCTGTTGAGCGACAGGCACGCGCCGCTGGGCCGCGGGCTGGTCTCACTCGGCCTGAGTCAGGCCCGTCACATCGTCGCGACAGGAGAGGACCGGTGGGACGAATCGCTGGACGGCGAGCCCTGCGCCTACAAGGCGTACGTCCTGGTCGAGCAAGGCAATCCCGTGTTGTACATCCACGAGAAATTCAACCCTTTGTACGTGCCGCTGAAGCAAGCGTCGTGCTGTGGCTAGGCTTATCCGTCAGCGCGCCTGACCCCGCGGTTTCAGCGGCGCATTCGGCAGCTCGGGCGCGGGCAGCCGGTCGCCGTCGTACCCCGTCACCTCGCCGAAGCGCGAGCCCGTCATCCAGTCCTCGCGGGCCTGCGCGATGTCCTCGTGCGACCGCCCGATGAAGTTCCACCACATCACGATCCGCTCCCCGAACGGCGTCCCGCCGAGCAGCACCATCCGGGCGGTGGAGTCCGTGGTGTTCGTCAGCTCGAGCGTCCCGTTCCCGGGGGCGAGGTAGCCGAGTTCGGCGGGGCGCAGGAGCGTATCGGCCATGCGGACCTCACCGCGGTCCACGAGGAGGCCGTGCTCGAAGCTCGTGTCGATGGTCAGGCAGACCGTGGCGTGCGGCTCGAGGATGATCTCGGCGCCCAGCAGGGGGCTGAAGGTGGGCACCGGTGAGGTGTCGCCCGCGAGGGAGCCGAGGAAGACCCTGGCCTCGCCCACGGGCCCGTCCGCGACCGCTCCGCCCTCGGCCGCCCCGTCCCCGGCCGCCCGGTTTCCGGGCAGGGCGATGGGGCTCGGCACATAGTGCTGGAAGTCACGGTCGGTGTGCCGGTGTGCCTCGGGCAGCGCCACCCACAGCTGTACGCCGTGCAGGATCGTGGTCCGGGCGGTGGAGACCTCGGAGTGGCTGATCCCGTGGCCGCCGGTCATCAGGTTCAGCTCGCCCGGCCGTACGAAGGCGTGGCTGCCCAGGCTGTCGCGGTGCTCGATCTCCCCGCTGAACAGCCAGCTCACCGTCTGCAGACCGGTGTGCGGATGCGGGGCGACGTCCATCCCGCCGCTGACGGAGACGTCGTCGGGGCCGTAGTGGTCCGCGAAGCACCAGGCGCCGATCAGCGACCTGGCCCGCTGTGGCAGGGTGCGTCGTACGGTCATCGCGCGCGGGCCGCCCAGCGGGACGTCGCGCGGGGTCAGCACTTCCACGCGCGGGGCGGCGTCTCCCTCGGGGGAGACACCGCAGCGCTGCACGGCGGGCTGGGTCTCGGTGTTGCTCATGGCGCGACGCCTCCCAAGCGGGCGATAGTTGTACGCTCAACAATAATAACGATGATAGATCGACACCTCGGTGAGGTGCGCAACATACCGGAAGCGGCCGACGCGGCCCGGTGAAGGAGTGCAGGTGACGGACACGGCAGCGACCTCCGCGGCGACCTCGATCGACAAGGCGGCCTCCGCCGGGGGGCGGGGGAAGCGGATCTTCGTCGACAAGCAGAGCCCGCAGGCCTATGGCGCGCTGGTGCAGACCGCCGAGGCGGTCCGGGAGACCGCCGCCGAGGCCGGGCTCGACCGGACGCTCGTGGAGCTGGTCAATCTGCGCGTGTCCCAGATCAACCGCTGTGCCTTCTGCCTGAACCTGCACACCAAGGCCGCGCTGCGGGCCGGTGAGACGACACAGCGCCTGGGCGTGCTGGCCGCGTGGCGCGACACCGAGGTGTTCACCGCGCGGGAGCGGGCCGCGCTCGGCCTCGCCGAGGCGACCACCACCCCCGCGGACGCCGCCGCGCAGGAGGCGGCCTACGGCGAGGCGCGCCAGGTGCTGTCCGACGACGAGATCTCGGCGGTGATCTGGGTGGCGATCGCCATGAACGCGTTCAACCGGGTCTCGATCATGAGCAAGCACCCCGTACGCCCGGTCCCGGGGCCGCGGCAGACGCCCTCCGCCTAGCCTCCACGGGCGGCGCAGTCGGCCGGACACCCCTATGCGTGTCCGGCCGCCCTCAGCAGCTTCGCCTCCCGCTCCGGGTCGAGGCCCACCGGCGGGCGGTCCGGGCGGTGGGGTGCCGGGCCGCCCAGCTGTCGCAGCCACTCCCAGGTGGCGGCCACGGTCTCGGCTACGGGACGGCAGTGCAGGCCCGCGGCGAGCGCCCGGGACACGTCCGCGCCGTACATCGCGTCGCACAGCTCCCCCGGTGGCAGCCACACCGGCAGCTCGGTCCACGGCTCGACACCGGCCGCCAGGACCGCCTCCGGGTCCGTCCAGCACAGCTCGGCGTCCGACCCGGTGACGGCCGCGCACGCCTCCAGCAGTTCGCCGAAGGTCGTCTGCCCCAGCGGGCTCACCAGGTCGTACGGGCCGCCGAGACCGCGCTCGGCCGCGTCCAGCACCCAGATGGCCAGGTCGCGGACGTCGATGTACTGCAGCGCCAGCTCGCGCGGCCCCGGCGCCAGGACCGGGCCGCCCTGGGAGATGCGCGTCAGCCACCAGGGCAGCCGGCCGACGTTCTCGTACGGGCCCAGGATCAGCCCCGCCCGGGCCAGCAGCGCCCGCTCGCCGAACGCCGCCTGCGCCGCCAGCTCCCCGCCCCGCTTGGCCTGGGCGTACTCAACCTCGCCCGCGTCCGGCGACGCCTCCACCACCGGGCCGTCCTCGTCGAGCCCGGCCGGGGCGGGGTAGGCGTAGACGGACCGGCTGGAGATGTAGACGTAACTCCCGGCGCGCCCGGCCAGCAGCCGGGCCGCGTCGCGCACGGCGGACGGCGCGCCCGACCAGGTGTCGACGACGACGTCCCACTCCCCCGCCCCGGGCGCCTCCAGGGCCGCCAGGCCGCCCACGGCACTCCGGTCGCCCCGCAGGGCGGCCACGCCCGGCGGCGGGTCGTGGCGTCCGCGGTGGAACGCCGTCACCTGCCAGTCGCGCGTCAGCGCCTCCTCGGCGATGGCGCGCCCCACGAATTCCGTACCGCCCAGCAGCAGAAGTCTCATGACGGTGACTCTGCCCGCCGGGTGGCGCCGGCGGAATCGCCGCATGCTGTGAGCAGAATCGCTGTGGGCGGAATCCCCGCGGGGAGCGAATCCCGCGGAGAGCCGGAGCGCTACGCCCCCGCCAGGACCGTGCGCAGCGCCTCGGTGCCCGGGGCGCAGGACTTCCGCAAGGCGGACAGCTCGTCCGGGGGGAGGCGGAGGGCGGAGCCGCGCCGGCCGTGGTCGAGCGTGGCCTCGGCCACCGTCAGCCACTCCTCCGTGGGCTCGACGCCGACGAACTCCGCCAGCCGGGTCAGCTCGGACCGGGGCGCGTCGAGCAGTCCCTCGTAGGACAGGGCCGTACGGGAGCCCTCCGGGACCCGTGACAGCGCCGTCAGGCCCCGGCTGATCAGGCGCGACCACATCTCGCCGAACCGGGCGACCGGCACGGGCGCCGCCATCAGCAGCGCGGGGTCGAACCGTTCGGCGAACAGCCCCGCGAGGTCCGGCGGCAGGGTCTTCAGGTGCTGGTCGGTGAGCCGGGGCACCAGCGGGCCCGCCCCGGACGCGCTCCTGGCGTCCATGGTGCGCAGGATCATCCGGAAGCCGGGGTGGCGGCTCATCGACAGCGCGCAGTCCGGCCCGTCCCGGAACATATGGACGAACCGCGCCTCGGGAAACGCCTCCCGGATCCAGGGCACCCAGTTCAGCGAGCCACCGGAGCGCTCGACGACCACACCGCCGCCGAACCGGTCGGCCAGCAGCTCGAACAGCGCCTCGTAGTGCCGGGCGACGGGGCGGCCGGGCCAGGCCGAGACGCGCGGCGCGAGCTCGTCGAAGAGCGCGTCCGGGTCGTCGGTGAGATGCGGCAGGACCATCATGCACAGGGCGGGGATGCCGGTGGTCTCGGCCGAGAAGCGGCCGGGGCGCCGGGGGTAGAGGAATTCCGGCGACGGGGTGCCGCTGCGGATCATCCGGTCGAAGTCCTCGTTCGGCCGGGTGATGAGCTGCCAGAAATCCGCGCCGGCCAGGACCCGCCCGGGCAGCGGATGACGGTGGGGCTCCGCGCCGAGGGAGGTGAACAGCTCGTTGACGCTGAGGATGCCGGGGTGCAGGTTCAGGACGTGCGACAGCGCGGTCGAGCCGCTGCGTCCGGTGCCGACGACGAACGTCAGGGGCCGCGTGCTGATGTGGTCCACCTCCGGTGTTGGCCTGCCGTCGCGGGAGGGCGGTACGGCGGGGCGGGCGGTACGGCGATACGGGTGGCGGCCGTCGCGCGGGCGGCCGCCGGGCAGCGATCAAGTAAAGGGCGTGGCGTCGCCGGGGCGCAAGGGCGTTGCCGGGACTGGGTGTTCACCGGCCGGGTGGGCCGGTGAACACCCCGTACGTCCCGTACACCCCGCCTCGAAGCCTCGACGCCCGGCCGTCAGCCGCGGGCGATCGCGAAGACGTGGAGGTCCGCGTTGTCCGGCAGCGTGACGCTCTTGATCGTCTTGCCGTCCGGCGCCCGGAACGCCTTCGTCGCGAAGATGTAGGCGTCCACGACGTCCTTGTCCCCGCCGCTGATGTTGCGGTACGGGGTCCTGGCGACGGTCACGTTGCCGTACTGGACCGTCCCTCCGCCGCCGCCCACCGTCCAGTCGGTGAAGGACAGCTCGGCGCTGTCCGAACTGCCGTCGGTGTAGGTGATCTTGGCGGTGGTCTCCTGGTTGCCGTTGACCGCGCTGCCGACGAACGACAGGGCGGTGGATGCCGGCAGGTCGATGGTCTGGCCGTCGGCCGAGGCGTTGTCGGGGCGGCCGGCGGGCGAGCCGGGCCAGGTGAACTCCAGGCCCTGGACGGTGCCCCGGGCGCCCGGCGCGAGACCGGCCTCGGTCAGGGCCTGGCGCGAATAGCTCCAGCCGCCGCCGTCGTAGTCGCCCTCGTCGTGCTCGCCCGCGTCGTCGGTGGCACCGACGTTGTTGTACGCGGCGAGCAGACTGCCGGGCCCGGCGACGGTCACCGTGACCGGCTGGACGACGTCCGTGCCCTCGCCGGTCACCGTCACCTTGGCGTCGTAGAAGCCCTCGGCGGTGTCCTTCCCCGCGCGCAGGGTGATCTCGGCCGTGCCGTCGGGTCCCACCGTCCCGGAGGCGGGCGAGGCGGTGAGCCCGTCCGGAGCGTCGGCGGTGAAGCGCACCTCGGGGCGGTCACCGTCGCGGACGGGGACGGCGGCCACCTTCACCGTCAGGCTCTCGCCGGGCGCGACGGTGCCGGTGGTGGGCCCCACGCCGATCTGGTACGGCTGCTCGCCGTCACGGAACGACGGGGGCGCGTCGGCCGCGGCCGAGCCCCAGGAACGGTTGGGCGCCTCGCCGAGGGCGTACTCCAGCGTGCCGCCGCGCCTGACGAACGACTCCGGCAGCCAGGGCCGGCCGCTCGCCCGGCCGTCGACCTTCAGCGACTGGACGTACGGCGCGTCCGGCGCCGCCTGCGGGGCCCGGATGGAGATGTCACGGCCGCCGCGCTCGATCTCCACGCGCGGGAACAGCGGGGAGGCCAGCACCAGTTCGGCGCGGGAGGGGACCTGCGGATACATGCCGAGGGCGGAGAACACGTACCAGGACGACATCTCGCCGAGGTCGTCGTTGCCGGGGATGCCGCCGGGCTCGGTGCTCCACAGCTGCCGCATCGCCGCGCGGACGGTCTCCTGGGTCTTGTACGGCGCTCCGGCGTAGGCGTACAGATACGGCACGTTGATCGACGGCTCGTTGTCCAGTTCGGCCTTCTCGCCGCCCGCGCCGGTGAGCGCCCAGCCGCCGTCGGCGTCGTGGAAGAAGGAGTCCAGGCGCTTGACCGCGGCGTCCCTGCCGCCCAGGGCGGCGAACAGGCCCGCCGGGTTGTGCTGCACCATCCAGGTGTACTGGGCGCTGGTGCCCTCGACGAAGCCGTTGCCGGTGGCCGGGGTGAAGCCGGTGACCCAGCTGCCGTCCGCCTTGCGGTTGGCCATGTATCCGCCGGTGTCCGGATCGGCGGCCGCGTTGAAGTTGTTCTGCCACCACTGGGCGCGGGCCGCGAAGGTGCGGGCGGTGTCCGGCTCCCCCGCCGCCTCGGCGAGCTGCGAGATCGCGAAGTCCGCGCCGGACATCTCCAGGGTCTCGGCCGCGCCGCCCCAGGCGTTGGAGACGGACGGCATGTAGCGCAGCTTCAGATACTTGTCGAGGGAGGGCCGCTGGCCCACCGACATGATCGGCTTGCCGTCCGGTCTTGTGTCCTTCTCCGTCGGCACGGTGGCGGCCTGGACCAGCGAGTCGAGGGCGCCGTCGAGGTCGAAGCGGGTGCCGCCGAAGGCCCGGATCCCGGCGAGGGCGGCGGCCGACGGGTCGCCGTTCATGACATGGGTGCCGGAGGAGTTGTGGATCCACCGGTCCCATACGCCGCCGTTCTGGCGCGCGAAGTTCAGCAGCGACTGCGCGATGTCGGAGCCCCGGCCGGGGTCGAGGAGCGTGAGCAGCTGAACCTGGGAGCGGTAGACGTCCCAGCCGGAGAAGGTGCCGTACTGGGCCCGGTGGCCCGGGGTCACCGAGTGGACCTCGCCGTCGCTGCCCCGGTAGCGGCCGTCGGTGTCGCTGATGACGTTGGGGTGCAGCAGCGAGTGGTAGAGCGCGGTGTAGAACGTGGTGCGGTCCGTGTCCGAGCCGCCGCCGACCCTGATGTCGGCCAGCCGGCGGCGCCAGGCGTCGTACGCGGCGTCGCGCACCTGCCCGAAGCCGCGCCCCGGCGGGTTCTCGGCGGCCAGGTTGGCCTTGGCGCCCGCCTGGCCGACGTAGCTGATGCCGACCTTGACCCCGACCCGGCGGGTGCCGTCGGGGAAGCGGAGGTAGCCGCCGGAGCCCTTCCCGGCGACGGGGCGGCCGTCGGTGCCGTACCCACCCGTGCCGCCCTCGGCGGTCGTGGTGCCGGGGCGCAGCCGGTCGTCCTGCCAGGTGCCGTGGGCGGTGAACGCGGTGTCGAAGGTGGCGGTGAAGTGGAGTGTGTAGTAGCTGCGGCGCCCTTCAGGGTCGAGGTAGCCGCAGAAGTTGCCGCTGGTGACCGAGCCGGAGACGGTGCGGTGCGCCGGGTCGATCGTGATGTCCGCGTCCGTGCTGCCGACTTCGGACGCGGAGGTGCGGATCAGCAGCGAGGCCGCCTTGCCCTCGGGGTAGGTGAAGCGGGCGGACCCGGTGCGGGCGGTGGCGGTCAGATCGGCTCCGGCGCCGGAGGCGAGGGTGACCTGGTACCGGCCGGGCCGGACGGTCTCGTCCTCGTGCCGGAAGTCGGACGCGTACACCTCGTCCTTGGTGTCCGCGGCGGGGGACGAGGTGACCTCGCCCGGGAAGGGGAGGAACGGAATGTCGCCGGAGCCGCCCGCGCACCCGGTGCCGGACATGTGAGTGAGGCTGAAGCCCCGGATGCGGGTCGCGTCGTACTGGTAGCCGCCGGGGGCGGCGGTGCGGGTGGCGTTGCCGCGGGTGTTCTCGGGGCTCCAGGAGAGCATGCCGAAGGGGACGACGGCGCCGGGATAGGTGTTTCCGCCGTTGCGGCTGCCGATGAGCGGATCGACGTAGGCGGCGGGGTCCTTGACGAGTTCGGCCGCCGCCGCGGTCGGCTTGGTGGTCGGCGCGGCCGTCGCGGGGGCGGCGGTCAGCGCGGACGCGAGCAGTCCGGCGGTCAGGGCCACGGCCGCCAGGGCGGCCGGGGGTCTTGAGGGCATCGCGGTCCCATCTTTCGCGCAGGGCCGCGTTCACCAGGTCGAGCAAGCCGCAGGGACCGTACCGCACGGGGCGCGTCGGCCGTAAGGGCGCCTCAGGCCGGTTGGCCCGCTCGAACTGCCATCGGTGGACGGGCACTTGACAGCGCGGGCCGGTTGGCGGCGTACTGATCCCTAGAGCCCCTTTGACAACGTTGTCGCGTTCGTGGGTCGACCAAGCCACGTCCACACAACCGACAACACGCTTCGCGCGCCCGCCAACCCGCCCGCCATCATGGACACATGATTGTCCGCCAGCTACGCGACACCGAGGAGGACGCCGAGGCGGTACGGACCGTGGCCACCGCCGCTTTCGGCGCCTCCCGCGCCCTCCCCGGCGAGACCGACGAGGAGTGGCCGCCGCGCCGCATCGCCTCCGTGCACGGCCGCAACCGGCACCTCGCCCGCACCGACCCGGGCGGCTGCTGGCTCGCCGTGGACGACGACGGGATGCCGGTCGGCGCGGCGCTGTCCCACAGACGGGAGGGCACCTGGGGTCTTGCGCTGTTCGCGGTGCTGCCGCGGGCGCAGGGGCGCGGCCTGGGCCGGGAGCTGCTGGCGGCGGCGCTCGCGTACGGGCGGGCGTGTCTGCGCGGGATCATCGTCGGCTCCGAGGACCCGCGGGCGGCCGCCACGTACCGGCAGGCGGGTTTCACCCTGCACCCGGCCATCCGCATGCGCGGAATCGTCAACAAGGAGCGGCTTCCGGCGCCGGACGGGGCGGTCTTCGAGGGCGGGCCCAGGCAGCGGGACATGATGGACTCCGTGGACCGCCGCACCCGGGGCGGGGCACACGGCCCCGACCACGAGCTGCTGCTGCGCCAGTGCCGGCTGTTCGTCTCGGACGACCTGGCGGGCAGCGGATACTGCTACGTCGGCGACGACGGCAAGGTCGAACTGCTGGCCGCGACCTCCCGACGGCTGGCCACACGGCTGCTGACCGCCGCGCTGCTCAGCCTCCCCGAGGGCACCGAGGCCCGGGTGCCGAGCCTGACGGCCGAGCAGGAGTGGGCGGTGGACGTGGGTCTGGCGGCGGGGCTCGAGCTGTACACCCGGGGCTATGTGTGCCTGCGCGGGATGCGGCCGCCGACTCCGTACATCCCGTCCAGCACCTTTCTCTGATGTACATGTCAGTACCGCCCGATACGATCTACGGCACACATGTTTGCGGGGGGAAACTACATGGACGAACAGACGACGGGCGACGGTGACACCGTCGGGGCCGATGCCGGTGCCGGACGGCTGCGCCGCGCCCTGGCGGCGCGGCGCGCACGCGCGGCGCTGGCGGGTGGACTCGCTGCCGCGCTGGTGGCGGGATGGCTGGTCATCAGGGCCGGCGACGATGCGGCGAAGAGACACTGCTGGGGCGCCTGGTCACAGAGCGACGAGCCGTCGCTCCTCCTCGAGAGGGACGACCGCAGCTTCCGGGAGACGGCCCCGACGCCCGAACGCCCGCGCGGCTCGTGCACGATCACCGCGAGCTGGACCTACGGCACCGACGAGACCATCCACGAAAAGATCTCCGTCAGCTACGGCACCGGCCCGAAGGACGCGAAGAAGCGCCGCGCCTGGCTGGCCGCGCTCTTCGCCGACGCGAGAGACCAGCTTCCCGAGGGGCTGCCGGGCTTCGTCAGCAAGGGCTCCGCCGCGCTGGTGCTCCCCGAGAAGTGCGATGTCGACGGCCGCCCCTCGGTCGTGACCGTCAGCGGCGTGCAGAGCGACAACGAGGGCAACACCGCCAGTCTGCCGGGCGTCTCCTCCGAGCCGTGGCAGGCGGGGCAGGTGCTCGTCGACGTCGCCAACCGGGGCATGGAGAAGGCCGGTTGCGCGCCGGAGAAGCCGCTGGGATTCACCGCGCCCATAGTGTCGGTACACGCGCCTGACGGCACCTTCGACACCAGCTTCGCCCCGGGCGCCTGCCGGATCGACGGGCTCGGACCCGCACCCCGCCATGGCGAGGAGGACGAGGACGGCCTGCACTCCGCCGTGGGCCCGGTCGGCGACGACCTGCAGACCTGCGTCGTCTACTGGTCCGACAACATGGCCGCCCAGTTCAGCATGACCGCCCACCCCCGGCTGCTGAAGCTCTTCGACGGCCTCACCGGCGGCGCCCCGCTCGCCCGGGGCTGGCGCGGCCAGGGCTATACGGACGCGGATGGCGCGCTCGTCCGGACCCGGTGCGCGGGCCGTACGACGGTGATGTTCATGCAGAACACGGCCATCGCCAAGAGCACCCCGTTCGCCACCCCGTCCCGCGTCTTCCCCGTCTACGCCGCCGCGGTGGCCAAGCGCCTCGGCTGCGCCGCCGTCACACCACACGGAGAGCCGGCATGAGCAGCCCCGACGAGTGGCAGCGACAGGAGCACATCCGCCTCGCCACCGAGGCGGCGCGCAAGGGCCGGTGGGCGCGGCGTGGCCGACGAGCCTGGGGCCTGCTGCGGTCGCGGCCCGGTCAGCTGATCTCCGTGGGGGTCGTGGGCGCGCTCATCGGCGGCCTGCTGACCGCCTGGCAGACGACCGGCCTCCGGTGGTCGGACGAGAATGAGACCGTGTGCTGGGGGACACTCCCCAAGAAGGACGCGGAGGCGTTGTTCCGCTCCGAGCTCTCGGTCCGCGCGGAGGAGATCCGCCCGGACTACGGGAACGACAGCTCGCCCGATGCCCAGGGTGCCTGCCGGCTGGTGGCGCTGCGCGACGGCAGCCCCGTCGCGCATATCGACTTCCGGCTCCACCAGCTCGACGGGCGGTACGACCCGCAGGCCACGGGTTGGCTGGCGGACTTCCTCTCCCCGCTGGCGGTTCCGTTCGGCAAGGGATTCGTCGGGATGACCTCGGAGAACCGGACCTGGGTCGCGCTCCCCAGCGGTTGCTCCGACGGGGGGCTCTCCGACGGGCCCGCGGTCGTCGACGCGTCCTGGGGCAGGCTGCCGATGAGCTCCCGCGACAAGCCCCGCTGGCGGGATGCGGTGGCGCGGGCGACCGTCCGGCTCGCGAACGGCGCCATGCGCGCCCTGCACTGCGACGGCACGCTCCCGCTCCCCGGGAAACTTCCCGCGACCCCGCGCGAGAAGGACACCGAGCCACGACGGCTCTGCGGCGTCGACGGGCTGGCACTGGCCCCCCTCTCCAAGGACGAGCGCTACCAGCTCGAAGGCACGCTGCTCGCGCACAGCCCCGGGACGGCCCGCGTCTGCGGCGTCGGTCTCGGTGCCGCCGCGACCCGGGCGCGGCTGCGGCTGGTCACCATCGAGGACCCGCGGCTCGCCCAGGTCCTCGCCGACCTGGGCGCGGCCTTCGGGCGGCGCGAGTTCGACAAGAGAGGCGGCAGTTCCGCCGGCCCGGGCCTGGCTCTGTACCAGACCTCGTGCCAGACCGGTCTGGTCGTCTTCCTCGTCCAGGACGAGGGCACCCGCATGGACGACCTTCCGCGCAGGCTCCTCCCCCGCTACGCCGCCGCCGAGGCGGAGCGGCTCGGCTGCGGCCCGGTGAAGGTCGAGCTGCCGCGCTGACCGCCGGACGCCGAGGAAGCCGCCACTCGCAGGAGGCCACTGACCACGGCAGCCTGCGGGTTACGCGCTGGTCTCGCGTTCGGAACATCGGAGGCATGTATGGCCCAATACCAGGGCTACGCTGGACACATGAGTGCAGACCTGGCAAGGCGAGTCAGAGAGGCACGGAAGCGCGCTGGACTGACACAGAAGGAGTTGGCGCGGCTGTCGGGCGTGTCCCTGTCCTGGATTCGAGCGCTGGAACAGGGGGCCTACACGGACACCCGGTTGGAGACCGCACGCAAGATCGCGGCGGCTGTCGGCGTTCCCACAACGGCGCTGATAAAAGATCACGCCGAGGAACCGGCGGACGCGGCGACTGCCGCCCAGTGGGAGCCCGTAAGCGCTGCCATCCTGAACCCGCTCAGCGTCCCCGAGGAACCTGCCCAACCACCCACCGTCGAAGGTGTGCGGGACGCGCTGACTGCTGCTACTCCGCTCTTCTCGGATGACGCCTTCAGTGAACTTCGCGCAATTCTCCCGCACTTGCTACGAGACGCGGACAGACTTGCGGAACTCGAACCGGCTGGACAGTCGGTGCATGCCAGGCTGTTGCAATTGACCGGCTGGTTGCTGACGCAATCCCGCGAGTTCGATGCTGCGGAAGTCGCTCTGAGCCGTGCGTTCGATGCAGCTCCCGACGCACTTCACGCAGCTACCACCGTAAGCACGCAATGTTGGCTACTCCTGCGGAGGGGGCGATTGGCTGATGCTCGGGAACTGGCGATTCGGTGGGCCGATGATGTCGAGCCACGCATGTCCCGAGCAACGACGGATGAACTGTCCGCTTGGGGTTGGCTTCTGTTGCGGGTATCAGCCGCCAGCATCCGAGACGGCCGGGATGATGAGGCGAAGGCAGCTTTGCGGCTGGCTAAGTCAGCAGCCGTAGCCATGGGAAAGGAAGCAGTTCCTAGCCAGGATTTCCTCAGGGCATTTGGGCCCGTGACTGTGGACTTGAAGCGTGCCGAAAATGCGATGGTGTCAGATCATCCGGACGAGGTCCTGCGGATTGCGTGCAGCAATCCGGCCGAACGGCTCAGCTCAACGTCGAATAACCGTAACCGGCATCTACTAGATGTCGCTGACGCGCACTCGCAGATGCGCGAATATTCGGAAGCCATCGACACACTGACGCGAATCCGAGTCGCGTCCCCGCAGTGGTTGCCAAATCAGCGGTACGCACGTGACATCCTCGGGAGAATTGTTGAGAAGCGCCGGACGCTGACGCCGGAGATGCGCGAGTTGGCTATGGCTGTCCGTCTGCCCCTGTAGCTCATGCATTCACTGGTACTTCGAACCGGCGGGCGCTCCAACTACCAGTGACATGATTAGTGGGTTTCGTCACCCTGGGGCTACCCCGACCCTCAGGGAGGCACCCGTGACCCTCGAAACCGCTCCCCCGTCGACGACTCCCCCCAGGCAAGAGACACACCGCGCACTGGATGAGCTGCGTGCGGCGCTGGACATGCACTGCGCGCGGGGGGGGGTTGCCTTGCCTGAGCGCGAAGTCTCCGAGCACCCCCGCGCCGCTGACATTGAGCAACTTCAAGCGGCGTACCTCATGCACCGGGCCGAGTGCGAGACGTGCACGCCCGACCAGTCGTGCGCCATAGCGCGTCGGCTGGAAGAGGCGCGGCGTGCGGCGGGAGCGTCATGAGCGCGAACTGTGCGGAGTGCGCCCGCCTGGAGCGCGAGAAGGAAGCGGCGCGCAGGGCCGGAGACCTGAGCAAGGTCACCGACTGTGCCGTGTTATTGAGGCGGCACCCGGACCACGGCAAGGAGAGCGCTCGCGCTGGAGGGGAGCGGGTATGACTCGGGCTGTCTACCGATTCCGTGAGTTCCAGCTCATCCCCGACACCGAGCCTGACGCCGAACCGCTCACGTTCGCCATGCAGTGCGCGGTGTGCGAGCAGACCGGGGACCCCAGCGACGAGCAGGCCGCCGCGCACACCTGGGCGACCGGCCATCTGAAAGCGCAGCCGGAGCACTACACCTATCGGGAGATCATCACCCGTCCCTGCCGGTTCGAGCCAGGGGCGTGGCAGTGACGCGAACCATCCTGAAAGGCTCGGATCTGGTGCTCAGTGCCGAACGCGCGCAGGGTGCGCCGGACGGGATTTATCTCGCCGAGTGCATGACGTGCCCGGCCACGTCGGGGCGGGTGGACAGCGATCCCGGTCCCGTCGCGCGCTGGGCCATCCTCCACGCCCAGCAACAAGGGCTGAATCATGGGCAGTTCCTCGTGACTGTTGAGCGTCACTGGCGCGTGGACCCCGTACGCACCCCGGACGGCCACGGCACGGCCATGCTGCCCCCGGCCCGCAGTGCCGGCACCGCCGGCCGGGCGGCGCCCGCCGCGCACCGCGCCCCCGGACGCTGGGGCCCCTGCTGGCGGCGCACTGCGGCGTGGCTGGGGCGACTCGCCGGGCCGCTGGTCCTGACCACGTTCATGGTGGCTGCCGCACTCGGCGGCTACCTCATCGGGACCGGCCAGGACACCGGCCGACCCGCCGATGACGCCCGCACGGTCGGGGACCTCCGCCCCTGATCCCGGCAGCGAACGGCGAACGGGCCGCACCCCCTCACCGAGGTGTGCGGCCCGTCCGTCTGGCTTCCGCCCGGGACTTACTTCCGGATCAGCGAGCGCAGCACGTACTGCATGATGCCGCCGTTGCGGTAGTAGTCCGCCTCACCGGGGGTGTCGATGCGTACGACCGCGTCGAACTCGACGCCGGTGTCCGTGGTGACCTTGACGGTGCGCGGGGTGGTGCCGTCGTTCAGCTCGGTGACGCCCGTGATGGAGAAGGTCTCCTCGCCGGTCAGGCCCAGCGAGAGCGCCGAGGCGCCCTCCGGGAACTGGAGCGGCAGCACGCCCATGCCGATGAGGTTCGAGCGGTGGATGCGCTCGTACGACTCGGCGATGACGGCCTTGACGCCCAGCAGCGCGGTGCCCTTGGCGGCCCAGTCGCGGGAGGAGCCGGAGCCGTACTCCTTGCCCGCCAGGATCACCAGCGGGATGCCCGCGGCCTGGTAGTTCTGCGACGCGTCGTAGATGAAGGAGACCGGGGCGCCGTCCTGGGTGAAGTCGCGGGTGAAGCCGCCCTCGGTGCCCGGCGCGACCTGGTTGCGCAGCCGGATGTTGGCGAAGGTGCCGCGGATCATGACCTCGTGGTTGCCTCGGCGCGAGCCGTAGGAGTTGAAGTCGCGGCGCTCGACGCCGTGCTCGGTGAGGTACTTGCCGGCCGGGGTGTCGGCCTTGATGGCACCGGCCGGGGAGATGTGGTCGGTGGTGACCGAGTCTCCGAGCTTGGCGAGCACCCGGGCGCCGGTGACGTCCTGGACCGGCGCCGGGTCCATCGTCATGCCCTCGAAGTACGGGGGCTTGCGGACGTAGGTGGACTCCGGGTCCCACTCGAAGGTGTTGCCGGTCGGGATGGGCAGCGCCTGCCACTGCGCGTCGCCCGCGAAGACGTCGGCGTAGCTGGTGTTGAACATCTCCTGGCCGATCGCGGAGGCGACGACCTCCTCGACCTCCTTCTCGGAGGGCCAGATGTCGGCCAGGTGGACGGGGTTGCCGTCCTGGTCGGTGCCGAGCGCGTCCTTGGTGATGTCCACCTTCATGGAGCCCGCGATGGCGTACGCGACGACCAGCGGCGGGGACGCCAGGTAGTTCATCTTGACGTCCGGGTTGATCCGGCCCTCGAAGTTGCGGTTGCCGGACAGCACGGAGGTGACGGCGAGGTCGGCCTCGTTGACGGCCTTGGAGACCTCCTCCGGCAGCGGGCCGGAGTTGCCGATGCAGGTGGTGCACCCGTAGCCGACGAGGTTGAAGCCGAGCTTGTCGAGGTACGGGGTGAGGCCGGCGCGGTCGTAGTAGTCCATGACGACCTTGGACCCGGGGGCCAGGGTGGTCTTGACCCACGGCTTGCGGGTCAGGCCCTTCTCCACGGCCTTCTTGGCCACGAGGGCGGCGGCGACCATGACGTACGGGTTGGAGGTGTTGGTGCAGGAGGTGATCGCGGCGACGGTGACGGCGCCGTGGTCGATCTCGTACTGGCTGCCGTCGGGGGCGATGACCGGGGTCGGCTTGGTCGGCATGCCGTTGTGGTCAATGGCCGGGGAGTCGGAGGCCGGGAAGGACTCCTTGCCCGTCTCCTCGTCCTCCGAGACGTAGTTGCGCACGTCCTGGGCGAACTGCTCGGCGGCCTCGGCCAGCACGATCCGGTCCTGCGGGCGCTTGGGGCCGGCGATCGACGGGACGACCGTCGACAGGTCCAGCTCCAGCTTCTCGGAGAAGTCGGGCTCGGCGGCCGGGTCCAGCCACAGGCCCTGCTCCTTGGCGTACGCCTCGACGAGCGCGAGCTGCTGCTCGCTGCGGCCGGTGAGCTTGAGGTAGCTGATGGTCTCGCCGTCGATCGGGAAGATCGCGGCGGTGGAGCCGAACTCCGGCGACATGTTGCCGATGGTGGCGCGGTTGGCGAGCGGGATGGACGAGACGCCCTCGCCGTAGAACTCGACGAACTTGCCGACCACACCGTGCTTGCGCAGCATCTCGGTGATCGTCAGCACCAGGTCGGTGGCGGTGGTGCCGGTCGGCAGCGAGCCGGTCAGCTTGAAGCCGACGACGCGCGGGATCAGCATCGAGACCGGCTGGCCCAGCATCGCGGCCTCGGCCTCGATGCCGCCGACGCCCCAGCCCAGCACGCCCAGGCCGTTGACCATGGTGGTGTGCGAGTCGGTGCCGACCAGGGTGTCGGGGTACGCCTGTCCACCCCGGACCATGACGGTGCGGGCCAGGTGCTCGATGTTGACCTGGTGGACGATGCCGGTGCCCGGCGGGACGACCTTGAACTCGTCGAACGCGGTCTGGCCCCAGCGCAGGAACTGGTAGCGCTCCTTGTTGCGCCCGTACTCCAGCTCCACGTTCTGGGTGAAGGCCTCGGGGGTGCCGAAGCGGTCGGCGATGACCGAGTGGTCGATGACCAGCTCGGCGGGGGCGAGCGGGTTGATACGGGCGGCGTCGCCGCCCAGCTCCTTGACGGCCTCGCGCATGGTGGCGAGGTCCACAACACACGGCACGCCGGTGAAGTCCTGCATGATCACGCGGGCCGGCGTGAACTGGATCTCCTGGCTGGGCTGGGCGCTCGGGTCCCAGTTGCCCAGCGCGCGGATGTGGTCGGCGGTGATGTTCGCGCCGTCCTCGGTGCGGAGCAGGTTCTCCAGCAGCACCTTGAGGCTGTACGGCAGACGGGCGGACCCCTCCACCTTGTCCAGCCTGAAGATCTCGTACGACTCGTCGCCCACCTGCAGTGTGCTACGGGAGTCGAAGCTGTTCGCCGACACGACAGTCTCCTTCATGCATGATCTCGCGCGTACTACCGCAATCCTGCCGCCCCATGCCCTCGCCCATCAGGTAAGGTCAGGCTTAGTTAGGCAAGCCTTACTGGCGCGGCCGCGGTGCGCCTTCCGGCGGATATCTCGATGTCAAGATAACCCTAATACATGGACCGCCGCACGGCGGGCTCGCACTGCCGTTGACTGCCGGCCATTCCGAGCAGGTGTTGGGCGTCGGCGGGGACGGGCAGGGCCCGGTCGGCGAGGTCGGCGGGGGTTTCGGGGTGGGCGGGGTTGATACGCACGAGGCGTGCATGGGGGAGGCTGCGGGTGAGGTGTTCGCCGGGCCATCGGATCACGCCGGGGGTGTTGAATCCGGCGCCGAACTCCAGGATGAGCAGACGGGTGCCGGAGGGGGCCGTGCCCAGCCAGTCCTGGAGGCGGCGGCCCGCGGGGAGATAGGGGGAGTCGATGAACTCGGGTCCGACGCGGACGTTGATCTCGACCTCGCCGCCGCAGTTGGGGCAGCGGGGCAGGGCGTCGGGGTCGGTGACGGCGCCGGTGTCCGGGTCGTACGCGGCGAGGAGCCGTGCGACGAGAGGCTCACTGTCCCAGACGGCGGGGGCGCAGGGGGTGGTGCACTGGTATCGGCCGTAGTCGCCCTGCGGGGTGAATATCCGGTCGGGAGCGAAGCCGTTGCGGGCGAAGAGGCCGTCCACGTTGGACGTCATCACCCAGTGGTCCTTGTCGCCGACCAGTTCGCGCAGCCGCTGGTAGAGGGGGTTGGGGGTGGGCGAGAAGCGGATGTCGTCGATGTGGACGGCCCAGTAGCCCCACAGCAGGTCGGGCGGCAGGGGCACGCCGACCAGGTAGCGGGAGCGCAGGCCGAGGCGGTGCAGGGCGGGGAAGAGCTCCTGGAAGCGGTCTTCGTCGCCGTAGTCGTATCCGGCGGCGGCGCTGAGTCCGGCCCCGGCCGTGATCAGGACGCGGTCGGCCTCGGCGAGCCAGCTGCGTATCGTGCCGGCGGCGCCTTCCGGGTCGAAGGTGGGATGGTTCATCGGGGCTGGATCCCTTCGGTCAGCGCACGGACGTAGGCGGCGCGGTCGTCGTCCGTGTACACGTTGAAGATCACGCGGTCGAGGCGGGCGGGGTGGCGGTCGAACCAGTCGGCCACGGTGTCCAGGGCGATGCGGGCGGCGGGCGTCTTGGGGTAGCCGTAGACGCCGGTGCTGATTCCGCAGAACGCGACGGTGCGCAGGCCGTCCACCTCAGCGGCGAGATCGAGACAGGCGCGGTACGAGGCCGCCAGAGCTCGCTGGTGCCGCGGGAGCACGGGGCCGTCGACGATCGGGCCGACGGTGTGCAGGACGTAGCGGGCGGGCAGGTGGTAGCCCCGGGTGATCTTGGCGGTGCCGGTCGGCTCCGGGTGGCCCTGCAGGGACATGATCGTGTGGCAGTCGGCGCGCAGGCGGGGGCCTGCCGCGGCGTGGATGGCGTTGTCGATACACGGGTGCATCGGGGTGAAGCAGCCCAGTAGGGCACTGTTGGCGGCATTGACGATGGCGTCCGCGTCAAGGGTGGTGATGTCGCCCTGCCACAGCGCCGTACGGTCGGCGGCCGAGTACGTGGTGCCGGGAAGCGTGTCGCGGACGGTGGGGAGCGAGGCCGCGCCGGTGGTGTCGCGCGCCAGGCGTTCACCAGCCAGGAGCGCGTCCAGCACCCGGGCGGCCCCGGCGGGCAGCGGGTCAGGTTCCCGGACGGTCAGCACGGCGCGCAGCAGCCGCCGGGCGGTGGCTTCGTCGACCCGGTCCGCCGCGCCGGGTCGCCATCCGGCCCGCGCTGCCGCCGGGTCGTCGCCCAGCAGACCGAGGACCTCGCGGACCTGGTCGGCGGGGTGAGTGGCCGGGGCATGTCGGGCGACGGGCCGGAAGGGTTCATCCAGGGTGATGGCGGTGGTGTAGGCATCGAGCGGCAGTGCGGTGGTGTACACGGGAGTCTCCGGCAGTGGGGACGCGCCGCCGCGGCCACCCGGCGTTGCCTGGTCGGCGCGGCGGCGCGTCCGTTCGTTCGGGCGGGTTCGCGGGTTCGAGGGTTTGGTGTGGAGTTCGGCGACGCGGCCGCCGCCCGCCCGGTCGCGGGCGTCAGAACAGACCGTTGTCGTGGGGGAGCTCGGCCGCGATCGGGGCGATGACGTCCCAGTGCTCGACGATCTTGCCGTCGGCCACGCGGAAGAGGTCGTAGTACGCGACGGGGACACCGAACTCGCCCTCGGACTGGAGCAGGACGAACTCGCCCTCGGCGATGACCTTGTGGACGGTCTTGTAGGCGAGGTTCTTGCCCTGCTCGGCCCACTTCGCGGCGGCGGCCCCGAAACCGTCCAGGCCGTCGGCGGCCTCCGGGTTGTGCTGGTGGTAGGTCTCGGTCGAGATGTAGTCGGTGAGCACCGAGTAGTCGGCACCGACCAGGACCTTCTGCGCGAACTCGGCGACCAGGGCGCGGTTGGCCTCGGTTGTCTCCGGCGCGGTGACCTCGGCGGGGCCGTCGGTCTGCGAACGGCCGGAGGCGGTGTCCTCGACCACCGGGGTCAGGGCGTCCCAGTGCTCGGCGAGCCTGCCGTCGGCGTCGACGCGGAAGATGTCGAAGGCGGCCAGCGGCTCGGGGCCGAAGCCGTGGTACGTGCCGTGCAGGGCCACCAGGTCGCCGTCGGCGATCACCCGGGCTCCCTCGTAACGGAAGCCCTCCGGCAGCCCGGCCACCAGCCCGCGCAGGGCCTCGGGGCCATCGGCGGCCAGGGCGCTGTGCTGGCGGTAGTCGGCGGCGACCCAGCGGTCCACCGCGCTCGGGTCCTTCCGGCCGAACAGCTCGCCGGCGGCGGACAGGACGGTGTTCTTGGCGTTGCTCATGACGGGTCGTCTCCTTGTGCGGTCAGGTCATTGGGTGGAGGGCTTGCGGACGGCTGTCGTCAGGCGCTGGTCGAGTGCGGCGGTCAGGGCAGCTGCCGTGGACGCCGCGCCGCCCATGTGGTCGGCGCCGTCAGCGGTGTGCAGCAGCAGCGTCGGGTAGGAGGTGACGCGCAGGCGGCGCAGCGCACGGAAGTCGGCGCGGGCCTTCTCCCGGCCGCCCGAGGACGCGTATGCCGTGGTCACGGCGTCCGCGTCCGCGCCGAGCTCGTCGGCTATATCCCGGTAGACCTCGGCGTCGGACAGGCTTCGGCCGTCGACGAACCACGCTCGTTGCACGGCCTCGGCCACATCCAGTTCGCTGATGCCCGGCTGGTCGCGCAGCGCGGACACTCCCGCCGCCGCGGCGGCCGAGTCCAGCACGGCCGTCCCTTGCGACAGCGCGCGCTCATGGCCCGCGCCGAAGACGACACCGGTCAACCGCGCGATACGGCCGTGCTCGGCCGGCAGGTGCGGGTAGTCCGCCACCCGCCGTGCTCGAGCACCGGTGTAGAGGCCGGCCGACAGGACATCGAGCCGGATGCGGTGTGCGTTGTCCTCGGCGAAGGCCCGCAGGGCCGGGCCGAAGCCGTAGCACCAGGGGCAGTACGCGTCGAAGGCGTACGTCAGCGAGGCTCGCTCCGCCGAAGGCATCACACTCCTCCCCTCTCGTCTCTTGCTTTTCCCTTACTGCTTTCCGACATCGTCTCGATGCCGGATCGGCTGACACCTCCAAGTTAGGGGCGATGAACAGGCCGAATCAGATACGCTGACGACTCACGATGGTCAAAAAGCGACATGATGCCGATCGCGGCATCCCGGAGATCTCCTTCGCCGCGCCTGCCGGAACCCCCGCGGGCGTCGAAGTGCTGCCCCTCGCCGGCCTGCGCCACCGCGTACGCGCCGAGCGGCTCACGGCCCCCCAGCGCCCGGACTTCCACCACCTGCTCACCCTCACCGGCGGAACCCTGTGGCACACGGTCGACTTCACCGCCTACGCCCTCGACCCCGGCTCCTGGCTCTGGGTGCGCCCCGGCCAGGTCCAGCAGTGGGGCGACCTGACCCACGCCGAAGGCACCCTGTTCCTGTTCCGCCAGGACTTCCTCGATCCGGCCACCACCGACGGCGCCCGCACGGAGGACCCGCACGCCCCGGTCCTGCGCCGGCCCCTTCCCGACGACGCCGCGGCCCTGCGGCTGGCCGCCGACCACCTCACCGCCGAGTTCCACGCACTCGGACAGCTGCCCCTGGAGGTCCACACCGCGGTCCTGCGCCACCTGCTGGCCGTCCTCGTCCTGCGCCTGACCCACCTCACCACGCCCGCCGGCAGTCCCGCACCCGAACCCGACCCCACCTACCTGCGCTTCCGTGACGCCGTGGAGAAGGACTTCACCCGCACCCGCCGGGTCGAGGACTACGCCGAGGCGCTCGGCTACTCGGCCCGCACCCTCTCCCGCGCCACCCTCGCCACCGCCGGCCTCGGCGCCAAGGAGTTCATCGACCGTCGCGTCGTCCTCGAAGCCAAGCGCCTCCTGGCCCACAGCGACCGGACCGCCGCCCGCATCGCCGGCCACCTCGGCTTCTCCAGCGCGACCCACTTCAGCAAGTACTTCCACCAGCGCACCGGACAGGCCCCGATCGCCTTCCGCGACACGGTCCGCGGGCACCCCGCGAAGTGAAACCCGGCGGCCGTAGGCCCGCGGGCGCCCCGCGTGGCGATCACCCGCGCCTCCGCGCACCATGAGGATCATGCGAAGGAGGACCGCATGGACTCCTCGGGCACTCCCTCCGAACCGCCTTCAGAACCGCCTTCAGAACCTCCGCTGAGCGCCACCGAGCGCCAGGAGTACGAGCGGCTGCGCAAGGCGGTCGCCGTCCGCCACCGCCGACTGCGGTACGCGGGCGCGTCGGTGCTGCTGGTACTTGCCGTGCTGCTGGCACCGCTCGCCATGGTCGCCACCTGGGCGCATGAGGAGGTCTCCGACACCGACCAGTACGTACGGACCGTTGCGCCGCTGGCCCACGACCCCTCCGTACAGAACGCCGTGACCGACCGGCTCACCAAACGCGTCGTCGACAACGTCGACGTCGCCGGGGTCACCGCCTCACTCACCAAGGCCCTCGACCGGGTCGGCGCCCCGCCCCGGGTGGCCGACAGCGCCCGGCTGCTGACCGGGCCGCTGAAGACGGCCCTCACCACCGCCGTCCACGACGTGGTGGCCAAGGTGGTGCACAGCGACCAGTTCGCCCAGGTGTGGACCGCCGCCAACCGCCGGGCGCACGCCGCCGTGGTGAAGGTCCTCACCGGCGAGGGGCCCAGCGCCGTCCAGGCCAGGGGGAACACCATCGTCCTGGACATCGGCACCCTCATCGACAACGTCAAACGCAGACTGGTCGACGCGGGCTACGAGAAGGCCGCGCACATCCCCACCGTGGAGCGGACGGTTCCGCTGCTGCGGACCGACAAGCTCGACAAGGCGCAGGACGCCATGCGGCTGCTCAACGTACTGGGCGTCTGGCTGCCGATCACGGCGCTCGTGCTCGCCGCCCTCGCCGTGGGGACGGCCCCCGCGCACCGGGTGGCGCTGATGAGCGTGGGCATCGGCGTCGCGGTGATGATGCTGGTGCTGCTCGTCGGCCTCGCCGTAGTGCGCCGGGTCTATCTGGACTCCGTCCCGCCCACCACGCTGCCCGAGGACGCCGCCGCCACCATCTACGACACCTTCGTGCGCTTTCTGCGCGAGAGCACCCGCACGATCCTGGTCATCGCGGTCATCACCGTGCTGTCCGGCTATCTGTACGGCCCCGGGCGCGGCGCCCGCGCCGTGCGCTCGGGGGCCGCCCGCGCCACAGGCGCCACCGGCCGGGCCCTGGCCCGCGCCGGTGTGCGTACGGGCGTTACGGGCCGCTGGCTGGACGGCCACCGCGGCTGGACCACCGGGGTCGTCATCGGCGGCGGCGCGCTCGCCCTCGTCCTGTGGAACCACCCCACCCCGGCGTCCGTGGCGCTCGTCCTGGGCCTCGTCGTCCTCGTCCTGGTGCTGCTGGGCGTCGCCGCGGCGGCGGCGAACGGCGGTCACAAGCACCCGTTATCGGCGGTGGCGGCAGCTGGGGTGAACTCCTGGGACCGTCCGAGGTGGCAGCCTGGAACGCAGGAGGCAGGCGGTGAGTTCCGACGGAGACGAACACCGGCCACCCCGGTTCGGCGGAGCACGGAGTGTCCTGGCCGCGGCGCGCTCCCTGTCAGTCGCCGGGCCGGTCGCCCGGCTGACGGAGCGGCTGCTGGCGGTCAACACTCTGGAGGCCGCCAGCCGACTGGCCGCGCAGGCGTTCCTGACTGCCTTGCCGCTGCTGATGGTGGTGGCGGCCTTCGCTCCCGAGGGCTGGAAGGGCCTGCTGGCGGACTCCGTGCGCTCGGTGGTCGGTGTGCGCGGCAAGGCGCTGGAAGAGCTGCGCCGGGCGCTCGCCGCGTCCGGTACGACGAGGAAACCCTCGGGCGCCGTGGGTCTCCTGGTCGCGCTGGTGTCGGCCACGGCCTTCAGCCGGGCCTTGCAGACGGTCTGCGAGCGGTGCTGGAACCTGCCCAGGGCGAGGATGCGCGTGGCGGCGTGGCGCTGGCTGCTGTGGGTGCTGGTCTGGCTGGCGGTGCTGTTCGTCCAGGCGCCGGTGCGCAGGGGCTTCGGCACCGGGATCGTCTCGGGGCTCGTGCTGTCCCTGCTGTCGGCCGTCCTGCTGTGGTGGTGGACCCAGCACCTGCTGCTGGGCGGCCGGGTCGGATGGCTGCCGCTGCTGCCGGGCGCGGTGCTCGCGGGCACCGGCACCGTCGCGCTGGGCTATGCCTCCCGTCTGGTCATGCCGCGTGCCATGGACCGCAGCCTCGCCGACTTCGGCCCCCTCGGCCCCGTCTTCACGCTGCTGTCCTGGCTCATCGTGGTGTTTCTGATCGTGGTGGCGGGACTGGCGATCGGCCAGCTGGTGGCCTCCTCCGCCTGGTACGCGCGGCTGGTCGCCCGGCCGCCGGACACCCCGGATTCGAACGCTCGCCCACCTGACGCTCCCTGAGCGTCAGGCGCCCGGAGATGAGGTCATCGGGTGCCGGGCGAGCCGGAATACTGAAGCGATGGATCCGCACCTGCTCCGCACCTTCGTGTCCGTGGCCCGCCGCGCGTCCTTCTCGGAGGCCGCGCGCGACCTGGGGTTCCCCCCGTCAGCCGTGTCCCGGCACATCGCCACGCTCGAAGCGGATCTGCGGACCCCGCTGCTGACCCGGCGTCCGGTGGCGCCGACCGCGGCGGGCGCGCGGCTGCTGGAGCACGCGGGCCCACTGCTGCACCGGCTGGACGCGGCCCGCGCGGATGTCGAGCGCCTCGCCGGAGCCACCACCGCGCGCCTTACGCTCGGCGCCTCGCCGCCCGCCATGACGCCCCGGGTCGCGGCGGCCCTGGCCGAGGTGCGCCGGGCCCACCCGGGCGTGCGGACGGCCGTACGGCTCCTGGGCCGCGACGAGATCCCCGCGGCCATGGCCACCGGACAGCTCGACCTCGGTCTGACCGACGGCCTGACGGCGCCCGGCGACCCCCTGCCGCTGCCCGACCTCGGCCCGCTGTCCACCCTGCCCATCGCCGAGGGCGCGCTCGTCGTCCCCCTCCCCGTCGGCCACCCCCTGACCCGCCGCCTCGGCCTGCGCCTGACCGACCTCGCCGGCCCCCGCTGGCGCTGGCTCGACGCCCCCGACGCCGCCGTCCCCCTGCGCCACCTGCGCGCCGTCGGCGGCACCGACGGCTTCCGCGCCGCCCTGCGGTACGAGGGCACCGACGTACGGGCCCTCCTCACCCTGGTCGCAGCGGGCCACGGCCTGACCCTCCTCCCCCACTCGGCCACCAAGGGCGCCCCCGGCATCGTCGCGATCCCCCTGGTCTCCCCACGCCTCGTACACCGCGTCGAACTCCTCCACGGGACGCCCCTGGACGACCCGGCCGCGGACTTCGCGGAGCTGGTGGCGGGGATGAGGGCGGGTGGTCACCTGTACGAGTGATCGCCGGGGCGAAACACCCCAGGTCGTGAAGGATTGCGATAGACCTTGCGCAGTCGTCATGCTGCAGTTACGTCGCCTGGTGGAGGACCGATGAGCGCACAACCCCATTCGGACACGGCTTCGTACGTGGCCGACGACCCCGAAACCGCGCTGAAGTACGCGATCCAGCACATCGAGGGAGACCGAGTGCAGATCGTCGAGGGGGTCATCCAACACATCGTGCCGTCGTGGGATCATGAAAATGTCGCTGACAAGATCCGTCGGCAGATCAGTCCTGTAGTCGACAAACTGGAGTGCTTGACAGGTTCGGGAGATCTCGATCTCCCTGGCACCGCTAACTGGTTCGTACCAGATCTCGCCGTCGTGCCCGGAGATCTGGCAAAGGGCGCCGGAGCGCTGTTGCCCGGCCAGACCCTACTGGTCGTCGAGGTCACCTCAGACTCGAACGGGGACACCGATCGGATCGTCAAGCGCCGCCGCTACGCCGAGTACGGCGCCCCGTTGTATCTGCTGGTCGACCGGCAGGAGCGCACCTGCACCCTCTACAGCCAGCCCGGGGATCTGGGCTACACCGAGGTGCACGGCCCGCATCCGTTCGGGACACCCATCCACCTCCCCGACCCGTTCGACCTGGAGCTGGACACCTCCGAGTTCTGACCCCCGCTCTCACCGCCTCAACCGCCCGTGAGGCCGTTGCGCACCAGGGCCAGCAGTTCGTCGTCGGAGAGCCCGATCGCGCGGGCCTGGCTGACCAGGCCGTGGACGCCCTCGACGAGGCGGGCGCGGCCGGCGGAGGTGGGGGTGCCGGTGACGACGGCGCCGCGGCCGCGGCGCAGTTCGATCAGGCCCTCTTCGCGGAGCCGTTGGTAGCCGCGCAGGACGGTGTGCACATTGACGCCGAGGGAGTCGGCGAGGGCGCGGGCGGCGGGGAGGCGTTCGCCGGGGTGGACCGTGCCGTCGGCGATGGCGCGGCGTACGGAGGCGGCGATCTGATCGCCGAGCGGGACCGGGGAGCCGGGATCGACCGTGAACAGCATGTCAGCTCGCGTCCACGGGGCGGCCAGCGCCGCGGGCCGCCCGGTCGATGAGCGTGTTGAGCAGCGCCGCGGCGGTGCGGGCGTCGTCCACTGTCACCACGAACTCCTTGCCGGTGGTCAGCCGCAGACACAGCGCGTCCCCGGAGCGCAGCACCAGGCCGCTGCGCCCCGCCCTGATCCGGTAGCCCCAGCCGCCGAAGTCGTCGTACGCGCTCACCTGTCGGCTGGTGGCCTCCTCGATACGGCCGAGCGGCACCCGCAGCCGGGGCAGCCGGACGACGGGCGGGGACACGGTCAGGCCGCGCCGGTCGACGGTGACCCGGCAGCCGGACAGCAACACGGCGATCACCCCCATCACGGCCATCGGCAGCCCGCTTCCTGGGCTCACCGTAAAGGCCAGCACCGCGCCCACGCACGCGAGGGCCAGCCCGACGCCGAGCAGCACGCGTGAGGTGACGGTGCGGGTCCAGCTGGCGACCTCGCTCTCGCGGAGCGGCAGGCGGTGCGGCTCTTCGGCGGGCTCGTCGGCGGGCGTGGCGTCCGCCCCGGCCAGCAGCCAGCCCAGCGCCGCGGCGGGCAGCGCGCAGGCCAGGGCCACGGCCAGCTGCCACATGGGGAGGCGGACGTCGGCGGCGTCGGGGACGTCGGCGTTGGCGAAGAGCGTGGCGGGGAAGAGGTAGCCCAGCAGCCCCGACTCCCCGTACGCGAACGCGGCCATCAGGCGCAGCGAGCCGATGCCCCGGCTGCCCCGGCTCGAGCGGTGCACGAGGACGGCGAAGACCGCCCCCTGGACCCCGAGCAGGGTCAGGGCCACCCCGACGAAGGAGCCCGCGCTGGAGAAGCCGTCGGCCTTGCCGCTCGCCGGGAAGTGGGTGGCGAGCGGGTCGGGGAGCCGGTCGCGCAGGGCCGCGTACGTCGTGAGGACGGCGGCGCAGGCGAGGGCGAAGGGGAGGGCGACCACCAAGGTGCGACGTAGCGGTTGATGCACGGATGCCTCCTGTGAGCTGCCGCCGTGGGTCGGGCGCGGCGTGCGCCGAGTCGTTCACTGAGTCGTTCGCCGAGCTGTTCGCTGAGCCGTTCGCGTATCAGCTGTTCGCATCGTAGTTGTTCGCATTCAATTAGAACAACTGGTTTGCCGGGCAGGGTGCCGGCCGGCCCCTCACCCGAACGCCACCCCCGTCGCGCACGCATCTCATATTTGAGATAGCCTCTGCCGTATGACTGACGACTACCTCTCCCGTATCGGCAAGCTCATCCGCGACGCCCGCCAGCATCGCGGCTGGACCCAAGCGCAGCTCGCGGAAGCGCTCAACACCAGCCAGAGCGCGGTCAATCGCATCGAGCGAGGCAACCAGAACATCAGTCTTGAGATGATTGCCAGGATCGGCGAGGCCCTTGACAGCGAGATCGTCTCGCTCGGATACGCGGGGCCGATGCATCTGCGGGTCGTCGGCGGCCGGCGTCTCTCGGGCGCCATCGACGTCAAGACGAGCAAGAACGCATGCGTCGCTCTGCTGTGCGCCACGCTGCTCAACTCGGGCCGTACGACCCTGCGGAGGGTCGCCCGGATCGAGGAGGTCTACCGCATCCTGGAGGTGCTGGGCAGCATCGGCGTCCGCACCCGCTGGATCAACGACGGGGCCGATCTGGAGATCGTGCCGCCCGCCGAACTGGACCTCGACTCCATGGACACCGAGGCCGCCCGCCGTACCCGCAGCGTCATCATGTTCCTCGGCCCGCTGCTGCACCGTATGCGGCAGTTCAAGATCCCGTACGCGGGCGGCTGCGACCTCGGCACCCGCACCGTGCAGCCCCACATGACCGCGCTGCGCCCCTTCGGCCTCGAAGTCACCGCCACGGACGGGATGTACCACGCGCGGGTGGACCGCGAGGTGTCCCCGACCCGCGCGATCGTGCTGACCGAGCGCGGCGACACCGTCACCGAGAACGCGCTGCTGGCCGCGGCCCGGCACGACGGCGTCACCGTGATCCGCAACGCCTCCCCCAACTACATGGTCCAGGATCTGTGCTTCTTCCTGGAGGAGTTGGGGGTCAAGGTCGAAGGAATAGGGACCACCACGCTCACCGTGCACGGCCTCGCCGATATCGACCGGGACGTGGACTTCGCCCCGTCCGAGGACCCGGTCGAGGCGATGAGCCTGCTGGCCGCCGCGGTGGTCACGGAGTCGGAGCTGACGATCCGGCGGGTGCCGGTGGAGTTCCTGGAGATCGAACTGGCCGTACTGGACGAGATGGGCCTCGACCACGAGCGCAGCGCCGAGTACGCGGCGGACAACGGCCGTACGCGGCTGATCGACCTGACCGTACGGCCCTCCAAGCTCCAGGCGCCCATCGACAAGATCCACCCGATGCCGTTCCCCGGCATCAACATCGACAACGTGCCCTTCTTCGCGGCCATCGCCGCGTCCGCGCAGGGCTCCACGCTGATCCACGACTGGGTCTACGACAACCGGGCCATCTACCTCACCGAGTTGAACCGCCTCGGCGCCCACGTCAAGCTCCTCGACCCGCACCGGGTACTGGTCGAGGGCCCGACGCGGTGGCGGGCGGCCGAGATGATGTGCCCGCCGGCGCTGCGCCCCGCGGTGGTGGTGCTGCTGGCGATGATGGCGGCGCCGGGGACGTCGGTGCTGCGCAATGTGTATGTGATCAACCGGGGTTATGAAGACCTGGCGGAGCGGCTGAACTCGATCGGCGCGCAGATCGAGATCTTCCGGGACATCTGATCGGCCGGCGTGCCCCAACCGCCCCGGCCCGTCGATCAGGCGGGCCGGGCCGACGGTTGGGCCCCTCCGGCACCGCGGCGCAGGAAGCGGATCACGGGGTGGCCGGGTTCGGTGGTGACCTCGGTGCGGACGGCGTAGACCTGCTCGATGAGGGCGGGAGTCAGGACCTCGGCCGGGGTGCCCTCCGCGACGGCGCGGCCGTCGCGGAGGACCAGCAGCCGGTCGCAGTACATCGCGGCGAGGTTGAGGTCGTGCAGGGCGATCACGGTGGTGGCCGGGAGGCCCGCGACCAGTTCCAGCAGGTCGAGTTGGTGCTGGATGTCGAGGTGGTTGGTGGGCTCGTCGAGCAGGAGTTCGCGGGGTTCCTGGGCGAGGGCGCGGGCGATCTGGGTGCGCTGGCGTTCGCCGCCGGACAGGGTGTGCCAGGACTGGGCGGCCCGGTCGGTCAGTCCGGTGCGGGCCAGGGCCGCGGTGACGGCCTCGGCGTCGGCCGCCGTGGGCGGGGTCCAGGCGCGGCGGTGCGGGATCCGGCCGAGGGCCACGACGTCGCGGACGGTCAGTTCGGTCTGGGTGTGGGCGTGCTGTTCGACGGTGGCGATACGCCGGGCGGTGGCGCGGCGGCCGACCTCCGGCAGCGGGCGCCCGTCCAGGGTGACGACCCCGGCGGTGGGGGCGAGGACGCCCGCGAGCAGTCTGAGCAGCGTCGACTTGCCCGAGCCGTTGGGGCCGAGCAGGCCGACCGTCTCGCCGGGGCCGAGGGTGAGGGTGAGGCCGTCGACGATGACCTTGTCGGCGGTGCGGCGGCTGACCCGGTCCGCGCGCAGACCGGTCATGCCTGGCTGCGCTCGGCCGGTCATGCCTGGCTGCGGTCGACCGGTCATGTCTTGCTCCGCTCGGCCGGTCATGTCCCGCTCCGGCAGGGCCGTCATGCCTTGCTCCGGCCGCGGTAGAGCACGGCCACGAACGCCGGTACGCCGATGAGGGACGTCACCACGCCCACCGGGACCTCCTGGGGATCGAGGGCGGTGCGGGCGAGGGTGTCCACCCACACCAGGAAGACGGCTCCGGTCAACGCCGTGACGGGCAGCAGGCGGGCGTGGCCGGCGCCGGTGAGGGCGCGCGTGGCGTGCGGGAGGACCAGGCCTACGAAGCCGATCGCCCCGGCACAGCTGACCAGGGCGGCGGTGAGCAGCGCGGTCGCCGAGAGCAGCACCAGACGGGTACGGGCGACGCGGACGCCGAGTCCGGCCGCGGCCTCGTCGCCGAAGGCGAACGCGTCCAGAGTGCGGGCGTATCCGAGGCAGACGGCGAGGACCACGGCCAGGACGAGGGCGCACAGCAGCACCTGCCCCCAGCCGGCGCCGGTGAGCGAGCCGAGCAGCCAGAACAGCACGGCCCGGGTGGTGTCGGCGTCGGCGGAGGTCAGCACGGTGAACGAGGTCAGCGCGGAGAACAGCTGCATGGCGGCCACCCCGGAGAGCACGACCCGGTCCGTGCTGCCGCCCAGGGCGTGGCTGAGCAGCAGCACCAGCGCGAAGGAGAGCAGCGCGCCGAGGAAGGCGCCCGCGGACAGCGACACGGCTCCCCCGCCCACCCCGAGCACGACCACCGCGACGGCCCCCGTGGACGCGCCGGAGGACACCCCGAGCACAAACGGATCGGCCAGCGGATTGCGCAGCAACGACTGCATCACCGCCCCGCATACGGCAAGCCCGGCCCCGCATACGGCGGCGAGCAGGGTGCGCGGCATCCGCAGATTCCACACGATGCCGTCGCGCAGCGGCGTCAGCGTGCTCTCGCCCACGCCGAGGTGTGCGGCGACGGAGGCCCACACATCGCCCGTGGAGATGTCGGCGGGTCCGATCGTCACCGCGACGGCGACCGACATCAGCAGCGCGGCCACCCCGCCGCCGGTCAGCAGCAGCGTACGGGCGCTCATTCGGCGAGCCCGAAGTCGCGCAGCCCCGCGGCGACCTTCTCGATCCCTTCGACCGTGCGGATGGACGGGTTCATCGACTGCCCGCTCAGCAGCACGTACCGCTTCTTCTTCACGGCCGTCAGGTTGCGGGTGGCGGGGTTGCTCTCCAGGAAACGGATCTTGGCCTGGGCGGTCTCCGCGGTCTGCTGCTTACGGGTCAGATCGCCGAGGACGATGACGTCGGGGTCGCGGTCGGCGACGGTTTCCCAGTTGATCTGGGGCCACTCGTCGTGGGTGTCGGCGAAGGCGTTCTCCGCGCCGACCGCCCGGGTGATCGCGCCCGGCGCCCCGCAGCAGCCGGCCAGGTAGGGCGACTGGGAGTTGGCGAACCAGTACATGAGGGAGACATCGGAGGCGTCGAGCCCGGCGGTGGCCTTGCTCACCCGCCCCTTCAGCTCCGCGATGAGCTTCTTCCCCCGCTCCGCCACCCCGAACGCCCGGGCCAGGTCGGCTATCTCGCCGTAGACGCTGTCGAGGGTGAGCGGGGTGGAGCGCGATCCGTCGCCGCCGCTGTCGTTGTCCTTGCCCGCCGAGCAGTCGGAGGGCGAGACATACGTGGGCACGCCCAGCTTCTCGAACTGCTCACGGGTGGCCACGCCGCCCTTGCCGAGGGTGGAGACGAACGAGGCGGTGACGAAGTCGGGGTCGGCGTCCAGCACCTTCTCGAACGAGGGCGCGTTGTCCGCCAGCCGCGGCACGGACGCGTTGGCCTTCTCCAGGCCCTTCAGCACCGGGTCCGTCCAGGTCGCCGTACCGGCCATACGGTCGGCGAGGCCGAGGGAGAGCAGGATCTCCGTGGTGCCCTGGTTGAGGGAGACGGCCCGCTCGGGGGCCGACTTCAGGGTGACCTTGCGGCCGCAGTTGTCGATGGTGCGCGGATAGCCCGAACCGGTCGAGCCGGCGGACTTCCCGGCGCCCTCGGCACCGCCTCCCGAGCCACCGCACGCGGTGAGCAGAAGGGCGGGAGCGAGCAGCAGAGCCGCGGGACGGAGAGCGGTACGGAGCAGCACGGGCATGCCTCGGTGGTCGGGGCTCGTACGCGGAGCCTGGCCTACGGACGGCCTCCCCGCCGGGGCGCGGAGGTGCCAGCAGGTCTTCGGACTCGGGTTCGCCCGGACGAGGCGCCTTCCCGGCACGGTCCCGCGCCCGCCCTTCGGCCGGCCCGTTCCCCTCCCAGTGGCATGCTGTGCCCCGCCCGTCCCCCTCACCGCTGCGCGTCAGTTCCGGATTCGCACCGGATTCCCTGGCCTCGGATGTGGCTCGACTGGCCCCCAGAGGCTATCAAGCCCGGCCTGCGGTCGGATGTGTGGCAGGTGCGGGCCCACCGGTGGTTACGTATGTGCCGTACCGCCCATGGCACAGGTAGGAGGAGCGAGCGCGTGACCAGCCGCGTCACCTTCATCTCAGCCGCGATGAGTCCATCGCTGCGCCAGGCCCGGTTCGACGACGGCACGACCCCTCTTGAGGACGGCGGCGCGGCGCGGGCCCGCGCCGTGGCCGGGGCGCTGCCCTCGGCCGCCCGCGCCGTCACCTCCCCCAGCCTGCGCTGCCGGGAGACCGCCGCCGCGCTGGGACTCGGCGTGGCCGAGCCCCGTACGGAGCTGGCCGGTCTGGACGCGGGCCGCTGGCGGGGCCTCGCCCTCGACGAGGTCGGTGCCGCCGAACCGGAGGCGGTGGCCCGGTGGCTGGCCGACCCGGCGGCCGCGCCCCACGGCGGGGAGTCGGTACGGGACCTGTGCCTGCGGATCGGACGGTGGCTCGACGCGGCGTCGCTGACGGACGGCCATACGCTCGCCGTGGTGGAGCCGGACGTGGTGCGGGCCGCGGTGGTGCATGTGCTGGGCGCGCCCGCGGCGGCCTTCTGGCGTGCCGACGTGCCGCCGCTGACCGTGACCGGGATCAGCGGACGGGCCGGACGCTGGAACCTCGGGCTGGGGCGGCCACTCGACCGCCCCTGAAGAGGGCCCCGACCGGTGAGGTCAGGGCGACGGTCGGATCACGGTCGGCTGGGGGCGGCCACCGGCGATGCCGGGGCCCTGGTGGCGGGCTTGGGACTCAGCAGGCGCTCGGCCAACTCGCCGAAGACCAGCCCGAAGCCTCCCCACAGGGTGACCTGGACGGCCAGCGCGGAGAGCCGGAACCGCCACAGCACGGTGGCCGGGAAATCGGCGGGCACCTCGTTGACGGCCGGCAGAAACGCAAACGCCAGGCCGATCAGCAGGGCGAAGGCGGCCACCGCGGCTACGGTGGCGTACCAAGTGCCCAGTTTCGGGGCGAGCCGCTTGCCGAGGATGGTCGCGGCGATCGCGAGGAGCACGCTGCCCACCATCATCAGCAGATACAGATTGGTCCGCTGGGAGATGGTGTCGGGGTCACCGACGGCGGGCGGATTGGCCGGGTACTTCAGGAACGGCACGACGTAGACCGCGAGCAGGGCGCAGCCGGACAGCAGCAGCGCGGTGGCCCGCGGGGTGAAGCGGCCGATGCGGCCCAGGGCGAAGCAGTAGGCGAGGGCGGCGATGCCGCCGAAGGCGACCCCGTAGATCAGAACACCGGTGGCCAGGCCGGCGGTGGACTGCAGGCTGCGGGAGACGAGTTCGACCTCGTGCTCATGCGCCGGGGCGTGGGACTCCTCGAAGCCGATCGCCTTGTCGACATTCGGTTCCCCGAGGAGATAGGCGACGATCAGGGCGAGCACGCCGGCCCCGAGGCCGGCGAGCATGCCACGGACGAGCAGGTTCCGTACCGTTGCGGAATTCATGAGGGTGTCGGCGTCCCTGGCGTCAGTGGCAGGGGAAACCGAGCAGGTGGCGGGCGTCGTGCACCCACTCGTGGACGTCCTCGCCGGAGACGACCGAGGTGGCGCCCTGTTCGGCGCCGACGAAGTACAGCAGGACCAGCATCAGGATGCCGAAGAACACCGCCCACGGGACGATCGCACCGATCGGCAGCTTGGCGGGGAGAGCGGGGGTGGTGGCGGTCGGCTGTGCGACATGCTGCGCCATGGCAGGGCCTCCTTAAGGGAGTTCGCGTCCCATTTCGGTGGTGCACTGGACGACGGCTACGGGTCTGACTCACAAGACGTCCCTTGGATCGTGTGGAACGTCTCGTTCACAGTGGCGCGACCGTGCCGGGTTCCCACCGGCTTCCGTCTTGCCGTCGTCGATATCGCACCGACGGTACCGCGTGGCGCGGGCCTGGCCAATACCGCACCAACCGGTGTGACGAGCGGAACGATGGGCGGGCGCGCCGCTACGGCAGCACCGCGATGCCGTCCAGCTCGACCATCGCCGCCTCGTCCCACAGCCGGACGACGCCGATGACCGCCATCGCGGGGTAGTCGCGGCCCGCCAGCTCCCGCCAGATGCGGCCGAGTTCGGGGGCGGACGCGCGGTAGGCCGCGACGTCGGTGGTGTGCACGGTCAGCCGGGCCAGGTCCGCGGGGGTGCCGCCGACCGCGGTCAGGGCGGTGAGCAGGTTGGCCAGTGCGCGCCGGAACTGGGCCGGAAGCGTGGCACCGACGACCGCGCCCGCGCCGTCCAGCGCCGTCTGACCCGCCAGGAAGACCAGACGGCCGCCGGTGGCCGTGACGGCGTGGCTGAAGCCGGTGGGCGGGGAGAGCTCGGGCGGGTTGGTGCGCAGCAGCGTGGACAGTTCGGACGACGCTTGCGGCTCTTGCGGCTCTTGCGGCTCTTGCGGCTCTTGCGGCTCTTGCGGCTCGGTCACCGGTACAGCTCCTTCGCGATGATCGTGCGCTGGACCTCGGTCGCGCCCTCGTAGATCCGGGGCGCGCGCACCTCGCGGTACAGGTGCTCCAGAAGATGCCCGCGGCGCAGCGCCCGCGCACCGTGGATCTGTACGGCGGCGTCCACGACGTACTGGGCGGTCTCGGTGGCCAGGAGCTTGGCCATCGCCGAGCTCCTGGCGATGCCCGGCGCGCCCTCGTCGTACGCGGTGGCGGCCGCGTAGACCAGGAGGCGGGCGGCCTCGGTGCGGGTGGCCATCTCGGCGAGCTGGTGGGAGACGGCCTGAAGGTCCTTCAGCGGCCCGCCGAATGCGGTGCGCTCCCCGGCGTGGGCCACGGACGCGTCGAGCGCGGCCTGGGCCATGCCGACGGCGAACGCGCCGACGCTCGGCCGCAGCAGGTTGAGGGTGCGCATGGCGACCCCGAACCCCTTGTCGGGCGCGCCCAGGACGTCCTCGCGGGTGACGGGGACGCCGTCGAAGGTGAGGCTGCCGATGGGGTGCGGGCTGAGCATGTCAAGACGCTCGCCGCTGAGCCCCGGCCGGTCGGCGGGGACGAGAAAGGCGGTGACGCCGCGCGAGCCCGCGCCCTGGGTGGTGCGGGCGAAGACGACGGTGAAGTCGGCCTCCGGGGCGTTGGAGATCCAGCACTTCTCGCCCTCCAGCCGCCAGCCACCCGCCCCGTCGGGGTCGGCCCGCAGGCCGAGCGCGGCGGCGTCGGAGCCGGCCTGCGGCTCGCTGAGCGCGAACGCGGCGACCGCGCGGCCCGCCCGGACCTCGGGCATCCAGCGCGCGTACTGCTCGGGGCTGCCGGAGAGCACGATCGGGTAGCCGCCAAGACCCTGGAGGGCGAGCGCGGTCTCGGCCTCCGTGCACTCCCGGGCGAGCGATTCGCGCAGCAGGCACAGGTCGAGGGCGCGCACCGGCCCGTCGTCGGGGAACAGCCGCCGCAGCAGGCCGAGTTCGCCGAGCGCGGCGGTCAGCGGCCGGTTGACCCGGCCTGGCGGGCCGCTCTCGGCGAGCGGGCGCAGCAGGTCGCGGGCGAGGGACCGGACCCCGGCGCACCAGCGGCGCTGCTTCGGATCAAGTGCGAACGACGGCACCGGTCACCCTCCCATTGGAGTGTTTATCGCGGTCTGTTGACTGTCGTCACCATCACGTTACGCTGGCAAGGCGACTTCAGGCACGGCATGTGCGAACACCGGGCGTATGCCCGGGCAGGCATAGGGGGCGCGTCCTCGATGGAGCTCAGGCCTTCGGCGCACATCGACACCTTCGCCCGGGACCATCTGCCACCCGCCGAGCAGTGGCCCGCCTTCCGCCTCGACCTGCCAGGACCGCCCTACCCCGACCGCCTCAACTGCGGCGCCGAGCTGCTGGATCGCACCGTCGAGCGGTTCGGCGCCGACCGGGTCGCGGTGCGCGCCGCGACGGGCGAGGTGTGGACGTACGGCGAACTGCGCGCCCACGTCGACCGGATCGCGCACACCCTCACCGGCGCGCTCGGCGTCGTGCCCGGCAACCGGGTGCTGCTGCGCGGGGTCACCTCGCCCTGGCTGGCCGCCTGCTGGCTGGCGGTGCTGAAGGCGGGGGCGGTCGCCGTGACCGTGCTGGCCGCCCACCGGGCCCGGGAGTTGGCGACGATCTGCGAGCTGGCCCGGGTACGGCACGCTCTGTGCGACGTACGGTGCGCGGACGATCTGGTGAAGGCCGGGGTGCCGGGGCTGCGGACGACGTACTACGGCGGGGACGGCCCCGAGGATCTGCTGCGGCTCGCGGCCACCGCGCCCGCGTCGTACGAGGCGGTGGAGACCTCCGCCGACGACGTGGCGCTGATCGCCTTCACCTCGGGGACGACCGGGCGGCCCAAGGGCTGTATGCACTTCCACCGCGATGTGCTGGCCATCGCCGACACCTTCTCGGCGCAGGTGCTGCGGCCCCGCCCCGAGGACGTGTTCGCGGGCAGCCCTCCGCTCGGCTTCACCTTCGGCCTCGGCGGCCTGGTCGTCTTCCCGCTGCGCGCGGGCGCCTCCGCGCTGCTGTCCGACTGGGGCGGCCCGGAGCGGCTGCTGGCCGATATCGCACGCCACCGGATCTCCGTGCTGTTCACCGCGCCGACCGCCTACCGGGCGATGCTGGGTCGGCTGGACGGCACGGCGCCGGACGGCGGCGCGTACGACACCTCCTCGCTGCGCCGCTGCGTCTCGGCCGGCGAGAACCTGCCCGCCGGCACCTGGCACGCATGGCAACGGGCGACCGGGCTGCGGATCATCAACGGCATCGGGGCGACCGAGCTGCTGCACATCTTCATCTCCGCCGCCGACGACGCGATCCGGCCGGGCACGACCGGGGTCCCGGTGCCGGGGTTCGAGGCGCGGGTGGTGGACTTCGGAAGCACAGACGCGGACGCCGGGCTGCAGCCCGTTCCGGACGGCCGACCCGGGCTGCTCGCGGTGCGTGGGCCCACGGGCTGCCGCTATCTGGCGGACGAGCGGCAGCGCGAGTACGTACGGGACGGCTGGAACCTCACCGGAGACACCTACATCCGCGACCCGGACGGCTACTTCCGGTACGTGGCGCGCGCCGACGACATGATCATCTCGGCCGGGTACAACATCGCGGGCCCCGAGGTCGAGGAGGCGCTGCTGCGTCACCCGGATGTCGTGGAAGCCGCGGTGACCGGGCGGCCGGACGAGCGGCGGGGCATGGTCGTGGTCGCACATGTGGTGCTCAGGCCGGGCGTCACGAGTACGGACGGCTGTGATCAACATGCGGCTACCGCCGCGTGGCAAGCCGCGCTGCGGGAGTTCATCGCCGCCGAGCTGGCCCCGTACAAGTGCCCGCGCGAGTTCGTCTTCCTGGACGCCCTGCCCCGCACCCCCACCGGCAAGCTCCAGCGCTATCTGCTGCGGGACGGGACAGCGCAGCGCGGGAAGTAGAGGTGCGAGCGGCGCCTTACAGTAAGCGCGTGACCGGCCAGCCCACCCCTCGCTCCTTGATCGTCACCTTCTACGGCGCCTACGGCCGCGGCGGCGCCGACCGCCCCGCCGGACCCGTCCCCATCGCCGCGCTGATCCGGCTGCTGGGCGCGGTGGGCGTGGACGCGCCCTCCGTACGGTCCGCCGTCTCCCGCCTCAAGCGGCGCGGGCTGCTGGTCGCCGACCGCACGGACGCCGGGGCCGCCGGATACGCGCTCTCCGAGGACGCCCGCCAGCTGCTCGACGACGGCGACCGCCGCATCTACGGCCGCCCGGGGGCGGAGGAGAATACGGACGGCTGGCTGCTCGCCGTCTTCTCGGTCCCCGAACAGGAGCGCCACAAGCGGCATCTGCTGCGCTCGCGGCTGGCCCGGCTCGGCTTCGGCACCGCCGCGCCCGGGGTGTGGCTCGCCCCCGAACACCTCTACGACGAGACCCGCCACACCCTGGCCCGCCTCGAACTCTCCCCGTACGTCGACCTCTTCCGCGGCGCCCACGCGGACTTCGAGCCGACTGAGCGGGCGGTGCGCCGCTGGTGGGACTTGGAGCAGCTGGCGAAGCTGCACCGCGCCTACCTGGACGCCCAGGAACCGGTGCTGGAGCGCTGGGCGGGACGCGCCATACCGGACCCCGAGGAGGCCTACCGCGACTACGTCCTCGCCCTGGACTCCTGGCGCTTCCTCCCCTACGCCGACCCCGGCCTGCCGCCCGCGCTGCTGCCGCGGGCCTGGCCCGGCGTCCGGGCGGCGGAGGTGTTCACGGCGCTGCACGACCGGCTGTACGACGCGGGCGCCGGGTACGTACGGGAGGTGCTGACGGCGACGCGCGCCTGACACCTGACACCTGACGCCGAACGCCTTGCCTCATACGCCGATCGCGCCGTCGATCCGCTCCCGCAGCAGGTCGGCGTGGCCGTTGTGCCGGGCGTACTCCTCGATCATGTGGATGATGACCCAGCGCAGCGAAACCGCCCCGAGCCACCCGTCGTCGCGCGTGATGTCCAGGTCGGGTGCCTCGGCGACGAAGCGCTCGGCGAAGGCCACCTCCGCGCGCCAGGCCTCCCACGCCTCCGCGACGACCGCCGGACCGGGCACCGCGCCGTCGAAGTCCTGGTCGGGGTTGTCCTCGGTGGAGAAGAGCAACGGCACGTCCTGCCCGGCCATGACCCGCCGGAACCAGCGGCGCTCCACATCGGCGAGATGCCGGACCAGTCCGAGCAGCGAGAGCGTGGAGGGCTCCACCGAGCGCTGGGACAACGCGTCCTCCACGCCCGCGCACTTCAGCTCCAGGGTCGCCCGCTGCTTGGCCAGGAAGTCGACGAGGACGCCCCGTTCGTCACCGGTCCTACGGGCGTCGAGCCTGCGGTCCTGCTCCTCGGGGACGAACAGCTCGGCCCTTCTGCGTATCGTCATGCCGCTCATCATCGTCCATCGGCGCGGCCCGTCGGGGGTCTGCGGCTGCCCGCGCGGTACGGGAGCGGCCAGGGCGCGCCGGGGCCGGTGTAGCCCTGTTCGGCGGCGGCGTGCAGGGTCCAGTGCGGGTCGTAGAGATGGGGGCGGCCGAGTGCGCACAGGTCGACGCGGCCCGCCAGCAGCAGGGAGTTCACATCGTCCCAGGAGGAGATGGCCCCGACCGCGATGACGGGGACGCCGAGTTCGTTGCGGATCCGGTCGGCGTACGGGGTCTGGTACGAGCGGCCGAAGTCGGGGCGCTCGTCGGGGACGACCTGGCCGGTGGAGACGTCGACGGCGTCCGCGCCGTGGGCGGCGAAGGCGGCCGCGACGGCTACCGCGTCATCGGCGGTCGTACCGCCCTCGGCCCAGTCGGTGGCGGAGATGCGGACCGTCATCGGGGAGTCGGCGGGCCACACCTCCCGGACGGCGTCGAAGACTTCGAGCGGATAGCGCAGCCGGGCCGCGAGGGTGCCGCCATAGGCGTCGGTGCGGTGGTTGGTGAGCGGGGACAGGAAGCTGGAGAGCAGATAGCCGTGGGCGCAGTGGAGTTCGAGGAGGTCGAAGCCGGCGCGGGCGGCGCGCCGGGCGGCGGCGACGAACTGCTCGCGGACGGCGGCGAGCCCGGCGGTGTCCAGGGCCTGGGGGACCTGGCTGACGCCGGGGCGGTAGGGCAGCGGGGAGGGAGCGGCCAGCGGCCAGTTGCCACCGGGGAGGGGGTCGTCCATGCCCTCCCACATCAGCCGGGTGGAGCCCTTGCGGCCGCTGTGGCCGAGTTGGACGCCGAGGGCCGTGCCCGGGGAGGCGTCGTGCGCGAAGTCGACCACCCGGCGCCAGGCGGCGGCGTGCGCGTCGGCGTACAGGCCCGTACAGCCGGGGGTGATACGGCCCTCGGGGCTGACGCACACCATCTCCGTCATCACCAGGCCCGCGCCGCCCAGCGCCCGCGCGCCCAGATGGACGAGGTGGAAGTCGCCGGGCGTGCCGTCCTGGGCCGAGTACATGTCCATGGGCGAGACGACCACGCGGTTGCGCAGCGTCAGTCCGCGCAGCCGGAAGGGGGTGAACATCGGCGGGGTGTCCGGGGGCAGCTCGGCCTCGCGCTCGACCGCCGTCACGAAGGCTGCGTCGCGCAGCCGCAGATTGTCGTGGGTGATCCGGCGGCTGCGGGTGAGGAGGTTGAAGGCGAACCGGCGGGGCGGCTGGTCCACGTACAGCGACAGGTTCTCGAACCACTCCAGGCTGGCGCGGGCCGCGCGCTGGGTCGACTCGACGGCCGGGCGGCGCTCGGCCTCGTACGCCGCTAATGCCTCGGACACCGAGGAGCGCTCTTGGCGGTGGTCCGCGAAGTGGCCCGCGCGATGGCCCCCGGGGTGGTTGGCGAGATGGCTCGCGACATGGTTCGCGAGCGCCACGGCGTCCTCGATGGCGAGCTTGGTGCCGGAGCCGATCGAGAAGTGCGCGGTGTGCGCGGCGTCGCCGAGCAGCACCGTGTTCCCGTGCCACCAGCGCTCGTTGACGACCGTACGGAAGGCGGTCCACTGGGAGCGGTTGCCGCGCAGCGGGCGGCCCCCGAGGGCGTCGGCGAAGAGCTCGGCGCAACGCCGCGTGGACTCCCGCTCGTCCAGCCGGTCCAGTCCGGCCCGGCGCCAGACCTCCTCGCGGGCCTCGACGATGACGGTGCTGGCGTCCGGTGCGTAGGGGTAGCCGTGCAGTTGCAGCACGCCGTGTTCGGTCTCGGCGATCTCGAAGCGGAAGGCGTCGAAGGCGAAGTCGGCGGAGAGCCAGATGTAGCGGCAGCGGTGAGTGGTCAGCCGGGTCCCGAAGACGTCGGCGCAGTCCTGGCGGGTCGCGCTGTGCACCCCGTCGGCGGCGATCACCAGGTCGTACGAGCGGGCCAGTTCGGCGGCGGGGGGCGCGTGGGTACGGAAGTTGAGCCGGACGCCCAGGGCGCGGCAGCGCTCGTGCAGGATCCGCAGCAGGCGGCGCCGGCCGAGGGCGGCGAAGCCGTGGCCGCCCGAGGTCAGCGTGCGTCCGCGGTGCACGACATCGATGTCGTCCCAGCGGACGAAGTCCTCGCGCAGGGCGGCGTAAACGGCGGGGTCGGCGTGCTCGATGCCGCCGAGGGTCTCGTCGGAGAGGACGACGCCGAAGCCGAAGGTGTCGTCGGGGGCGTTGCGCTCCCAGACGGTGACCTCGGGCGCGGGGGTGAGCCGGCGCAACAGCGCGGCCGCGTACAGGCCACCGGGTCCGCCGCCGACGACGGCGATCCGGAGGGGGCGGGCCCTGGGCCGCTGGGGCGGCGACAGCCGCCCGCCCGGCAGGGCCTGCGGCGCCCGGGCGGGCCGCGGGACCTGCGGCGGCCGGGCGCGCGCCTGGCCGACGGGGGCCTCGGTCAGCGGGGGCGGCGGAGTCCGCTGCGCCCGCTGAGGCGGCGGCTGCGCCCCCTGGGGCGGCTGGGTCGACGGAGTCGGCTGGGCCCGCTGGGTCGGCTCGGCCCGCTCGGGTTGCGGAGGCCGCCGGGGCGGCCGGGGCGGCTGCGCCCGCTGAACCCGCTCGGACGGCGGCGTCGGCTCGGCCCGCTCGGGCGGCCGGGGCGGCTGAGCCGGCTGAGTTGGCCGGGGCGGCTGGGTCATCGGCCCTGCCAGCCGGGCGGGCGCCGAGCCGTGAACGCGGCGTGGAACTCGGCGTAGTCCGCGCTGTTCATCAGCAGCGCCTGCGTGGCCGCGTCCATCTCGATCGAAGCGCCGAGCGGCATGTCGAGCTCCGCCGTGAGCAGCGTCTTGGTCTGTGCGAGGGCGAGCGCGGGCCCGTCGGCGAGGCGCCGGGCCAGCGCCGCGGCCTCGGCCGCCGCCCGGCCCTCGTCGACGAGCTTGCTGATCAGCCCGATGCGCTCGGCCTCGGCCGCGCTCACCGGCTCGCCGAGCATCAGCAGCCGGGTGGCGTGCCCGAGGCCCACCACGCGCGGCAGCAGATACGCGGCACCCATGTCGCCGCCGGACAGCCCGACCTTGGTGAACAGGAACGAGAAGCGCGCCGACGGGTCGGCGACCCGGAAGTCGGCGGCCAGGGCCAGCACCGCGCCGGCGCCCGCCGCGGCCCCGTGCACCGCGGCCACGACGGGGAAGGGGCACTCCCGCAGGGCGCGTACGACCTGCCCGGTCATACGGTTGAAGTCGAGCAGCTGACGGGTGTCCATGGCGAGGGTGGCGCCGATGATGTCGTCGACGTCGCCGCCGGAGCAGAAGCCGCGGCCCTCCCCGCCCAGCACCAGGGCCCGTACGGAGCCCTCGCGGGACAGTTCGGCGAGCAGGTCGCGCAGATCGGCGTAGGCGCCGAAGGTGAGCGCGTTGAGCTTTTCGGGACGGGCGAGGGTGACGGTCGCGACTCCGGCGTCGAGGGTCAGGCGCAGATGGCGCCACTCCTTGGTCCCGGTCGCGGAGCCGGTGAACGGACTCATGGGCCAGGGCCTCCTTGAGCCGGGCGGCTGGTGCCTGCCCTCCGAAGTTATCACCCGACTGTGACTATCGTCACGAGTGCGCGATAAATACGGGCAGGAGAACCGCCGGAGAGGCCGCACCCCGTCAAGTGAGTGGTAATAAGTCACATCAAGAGTGGTCCATAGCCTCTTACGGCGCTATCGTCCGCTTCATACCTTCCCCGGCCGCCCACCGCGGGGAGGCGCCCCCAGGGTCGAAGGACGGAGGACGCCCACCGTTTGCCTTAAGACCGTTGCCCTAAGACCGCGAGGTTTCGACACCGACTGGACCGAGCCGTGCCCGTGCCCGACCCCGCCTCCGCGATCGCCTCCTGGCGTTTCGCCCTCCCCCACACCCCGGTGGCCGTCCCACTGGCCCGCGCGCTGGTCCGCAACACCCTCGCGGACACCGGCACACCGGTGGACCGCCATGCCGCGGAGCTGCTGACGGCCGAGCTGGTCGCCAACGCGGTGCAGCACACGGACGGCGACGAGCCCATAGAGCTGGTGATGGGGCTGGCGCCGACCGGCCAGTGGCAGGTCGAGGTGCACGACCGGGACCCGGCCCCACCGGCCGCCCTCCGCGACCCCGGCGCGCAGAGCGGCCCTGGCGCACAGGACGGACCCGGCACACAGGACGGACCGGACACGCCGAACAGCGGCGCCCCCGACCCGCGCGAGGTCTCCGAGCGCGGCCGTGGCCTTCAGCTGCTCCGGACCCTCAGCGCGGAGGCGGGCTACCGCTCCACCCCCGAGGGCAAGGCGGTCTGGTTCACGCTCCCGACCGGGGCGCGTTAGCCGTCAGAGCGGGTTGAGGCGGCGCCTCAGCAGGCAGAACTCATTGCCCTCGGGGTCGGCGAGAACGTGCCAGGACTCCTCGCCGGTCTGGCCGATGTCGGCCGGGCGCGCCCCGAGCTTCAGGAGGCGTTCGAGCTCGGCGTCCTGATCGCGGTCGGTGGCGTTGACGTCGATGTGCAGCCGGGGCTTCCCCTGCTCCGGCTCGTCCCTGCGGCTGAGGATGATCGTCGGCTGCGGGCCGCCGAACCCTTCGCGGGGCCCGATCTCGATGCAGCCCTCCTCTTCGCGATCGAGCACCACGAAGTCCAGGACCTCGCACCAGAACCGCGCCAGCGCCTCGGGGTCGCGGCATTCGAGCACGAGTTCACTGATACGACATGCCATGGAACCTACTCTCAGCGTGGGAACTGCTCTCGAGATCGAGACCGTACCGGGCGAGGCGAGCAGGTGCGAAGGGTTAAAGGGTTATACGGGCCTCGCCTTGGGCGCGCTACGGCCGCCCGAGCGTGGCGACCAGCACCGCCTTGATCGTGTGCATCCGGTTCTCGGCCTCGTCGAAGACGACGGAGTGCGCGGATTCGAAGACCTCGTCGGTGACCTCCAGCGAAGTCAGCCCGTGCCGCTCGTGGATCTCGCGGCCGACGGCGGTGCCCAGGTCGTGGAAGGCCGGCAGGCAGTGCAGGAACTTCACGTCGTCGTTGCCGGTGGCGCGCAGCACGTCCATGGTGACCGCGTACGGGCCGAGCAGCGCTATGCGCTCGTCCCAGACCTCCTTCGGCTCGCCCATCGACACCCAGACGTCGGTGGCGACGAAGTCCGCCCCGGCCACGCCCTCGGCGATGTCCTCGGTGAGCGTGACGCGGGCGCCCGACTCCTTCGCGAGCCCGTGGGCCCGCTCCACGACCGCCTCGTCGGGCCACAGCCCGCGGGGGGCGACGATCCGTACGTCCATGCCCAGCAGCGCGCCGGTGATCAGGTAGGAGTTGCCCATGTTGTACCGGGCGTCGCCGAGGTAGGCGAAGCGGATCTCCGCCAGCGGCTTGTCGCTGTGCTCGGTCATGGTGAGCACGTCGGCGAGCATCTGGGTGGGGTGCCACTCGTCGGTGAGGCCGTTGTAGACGGGCACTCCGGCGTGCGCGGCCAGCTCCTCGACGACGTCCTGTCCGCTGCCGCGGTACTCGATCCCGTCGTACATCCGGCCCAGCACGCGCGCGGTGTCCTTGACCGACTCCTTGTGGCCGATCTGGGAGCCCGACGGGTCCAGGTAGGTGGTGGAGGCGCCCTGGTCGGCGGCGGCGACCTCGAAGGCGCAGCGGGTGCGGGTGGAGGTCTTCTCGAAGATCAGCGCGATGTTCTTGCCCGTGAGCCGCCGGTCCTCGGCACCCGCGCGCTTGGCCGCCTTCAGCTCGGCGGCCAGGGCGATCAGGTGGCGGAACTCCTCGGCGGTGAAGTCCAGCTCCTTGAGGAAGTGGCGGCCGGTGAGATCTGTCGCCATATCGGGCTCCTAGGGTGCGATCGCGAGAGGAACGATGGAAGTCTATACGAGCCACCGTATATATACGGAAGCCCGTTCGGCTCCGCGATCGTAGCCGTGCCCTTGGACCACGTCAGACGGCGTCCCGCTCGACCGGGCAGCTCATACAGCGCGGGCCGCCCCGCCCCCGTCCCAGCTCGCTGCCCGGGATCGTGATGACCTCGATCCCGCATTTGCGCAGATGGGTGTTGGTGGTCGCGTTCCGCTCGTAGGCGAGAACCACCCCCGGCTCCACGGCCAGCACATTGCAGCCGTCGTCCCACTGCTCGCGCTCCGCCGCGTGCACGTCCTGTGTGGCCGTGAGCACCCGGATGGCGTCCAGGCCGAGCGCGGCCGCTATCGCCCGGTGCATATGCTCCGGCGGATGGTCGGTGACCTTGAGCTCCTGGTCGGCGCCGCCCGGCTCGATGGTGTACGAGCGGAGCATCCCCAGGCCCGCGTACTGCGTGAAGGTGTCCCCGTCGACCATGGTCATCACGGTGTCCAGGTGCATGAACGCCCGTGCCTTGGGCATGTCGAGCGCCACGATCGTCCGGGCGGAGCCGGCCGCGAACAGCCCGCGCGCCAGCATCTCCACCGCCTGCGGCGTGGTCCGCTCGCTCATTCCGATCAGCACCGCGCCATTGCCGATCACCAGGACGTCGCCGCCCTCGATCGTCGACGGATAGGCCGCCTGCCCCTCCGACCAGACGTGGAAGCCGCCGTCCGCGAAGAGCGGGTGGTGGCGGTAGACGGCCTCGTAGTGGACCGTCTCGTGCCAGCGGGCGGGCCAGCGCATCGCGTTGATGGACACCCCGTCGTACACCCAGGCGGAGGCGTCCCGGGTGAAGAGGTGGTTGGGGAGCGGGTCCACCACGAAGTCGTCCGGCTCCATGGTGTGGAAGCGGATGGAGACCGGCTCCGGATAGCGCTCCAGATACTCCCGCTTGGTCATCCCGCCGATCAGCGACCCCGCCAACTCGGCGCCGCCCAGTTCGTCGAAGGCCGCCCGCAGATGGTCGGTGGCCAGCGGACCGTACTCCTTCTCGTCGAAGACGCGGTCCAGCACCAGCGCCCGCGCCGCCGGGACGGCCATGCTCTCGGCCAGCAGATCCCCGAAGAGATGCACCTCGACGCCGCGGTCGCGCAGTACGTCGGCGAAGCCGTCGTGCTCCTGGCGGGCGCGGCGCACCCACAGGACGTCGTCGAACAGGAGCGCGTCCTTGTTGGAGGGGGTGAGCCGCTTCAGCTCCAGGTCGGGGCGGTGCAGGATGACGCGGCGCAGCCGCCCGGCCTCGGAGTCCACATGGAAACCCATGCCTCCATCTTCGCCGCTGCGGCCCCGCGGTGAACCACTGCGGCCCGCGGTGAACCACTGCGGCCCCGCGGTGAAGGCCGTACGGGCGTCCCGGCGATGTGCCGCCGGTGTACTGCCCCTCTGGACCGACGCTACCGGGCGGCCAGGACGACGATCAGGACCAGGGCCACGGAGATCACCCCCAGCAGGACGGACACCCACAGCTGGCCGGGCTGGAGATCGATCCGGCCGCCGTCCTCACCGCGGCGCGGCCGCCGGCGGCGCATCCCGCGCCGGGCGGCGGTGGCCGCCGCGGCCTCGTGTTCGCGGCACTCCTCGGCCGCGCTGGTGAACAGCTCCTTCCAGGCCCGTTCGCCGAAGCCCGTGGACTGCCGCGAGTCCACGATGCGGCGCACCACCTCGCGGCCCGCGCCGCCCCGTGCGGCCCACAGCGCGGGCACCACGCAGGCCAGCAGTTCCGGGGTGCCGCCGCGCTGGGCGCAGGGGCGGACCAGGCCGTCGTACAGCATCAGCGCATTGCGCACCCGCAGCCGGTCGTCGGCGCCCGACGGCTCCCCCGCGTCGAGGTAGAGCCTGGCCAGCAGCACCTTCTCGCAGACCGCGTCCGCGAGCTCCGGCCCGCGCTCGGGGGCGCGGCGCACCAGCTCCACGACGACGCGGGTGGCCCGGTCGGCGGGCATCCCGTCGTCGAGCGCGCTCAGCAGCAGGCCGTCGTCGGCCTCGCGCAGCGCCGCGGGGAACGCCTCGCCGCCCTGGCGCAGCGCCTCACGCAGTCTCCGCGCTCCCGCCACCGGGGCGGCCGGACGCGCCTGATCCGCTTGCTCCGCCGCCTGGTCTGCCCCCTGCTCCTCCAGCATTGCTTCGTCCAACATCTCCTCATCCACCATCGCCGTCGTTCTCCTCACAGCGCTTCCAGCACCTCCCGTATCCGTGCGGCCGCCCGTGCGTCGAGCGGTTCATGACCCTCCTGCGCCAGCAGCGGCAGGAAGTCGCACAACACCGCCAACTGCCGCTCGTCACCGGCCGCCCGTCGCATCCAGCCCACGAGCGCGTCCTCGGCCGCCTCGGCCGATCTGGCCCAGGTCAGCGCGGCCCGCAGCAGTTCCGCCAGCGCCGCGCGGCACTGCGGACGGGCCGCCAGCAGCGCCGTGGCCAGCGGCCAGGCGGCGTACGGCGCCAGCTCCGGCACCTCCCGCAGCCCCCACAGATGTGAGGTGCGGGTCCCGACCGCGCGCAACACGGTCAGCAGCGCGAGGTCGCGGCGGGAGCGGCGGGTGTCGCCCAGCCAGTGGGTCAGCCGCGCCAGTACGGTCCCGGGCTGCGCCCCGGCCAGCAGCCGCACGGCGCTGTACGAGGCGGTGGAGCCGCCGTCCGTGGCGGCGATCCGGGCCAGTTCCTCCAGGGACGCGGTGACCGAGCCGGCCGCAAGGCCGTAGCCGTGGGCGAGCGCGGCGGTCTCGCGCTCCCGCTCGTCGCCGCCCGCCGCCCAGCCGCTCAGCAGGCCCGCCACGGCGGGCCGTACATCGGCGTCGCGCGACGCCTCGGCGAGCGCCGTCGCCGCCGCCATGCGCTGCACCGGGCTGTCGCCGCGGGCCAGCGGGAGCAGCAGTTCGGTGAGGCCGTACAGATAGTCACGTGCGCTGAGCACGCCCGCGGTGACGGCGGCGCGCACCCACACCTGGGGCCGCGGGTCGTCGCACAGGCCGCGCAGCCAGCGTGCCATCGGGCCACGGGTGTTGTGGTGGTGGTCCCACACCTCGAAGAGCACCGCGGGCGCAAGACCGCGCCCCTGGAACCACACCGTACGGACCGGCACGGCCGCCTCGCCCAGGTCCTCCACGCCCTCCCCCGGCACCGCGCGGGCGGCGGTCGGCAGGGCGTCGGCGGGCGCGGTGAACGGCGGGCGCCCGGGCGCGTACTGCGGGTCGAGGGTGACCGCCAGCTCCCAGGCCAGCAGCTCGGCGGCCTCGGCGGTGAGGCTGTGGGCCGAGCCGTTGAAGACGGCGAGGGCGATGCGCTGCGCCGCCCGGCGCAGCGCGGGCAGCGCGGCGGGCAGCGTGCCGGGCCGGGCGGCGTCCGCGAACCACTCGCGCGCCTGGCGCGGGGCGAACGACCGGCAGCGCGCGAGCAGTTCCGCCTCGGACAGCGCGCCCCGGGCGTGCTCGGCGAGATGGCCGGCCAGCCGGGCCGCCTCGCCGGGCAGCGGCTCATCCAGGCCCAGGGCCTCGGTCACCTCGGCGCTCACGGCGCTCGCGCGGGCCCGGCTGATCAGCTCCGGCGGCTCGTCGGCCAGCAGGTCGGCCAGGTGGGCGTCGAGCACGTCGGCGGCGGCCGGGGGCTCGTACGGTATGGCGTGCCGGCGACCGCGCAGCAGGCGGTCGGCCGCCTCGCCGCCGGAGACTCCGGAAACAAGGACGACGCAGAACGCCTCGTGCTCGGCGAAGTGCGCGCGCAGCCGGTCGAGCCGGGCCTCCGGGCCGGTGGCCCCGAAGTCGGGCAGCTCGGTGGGCAGTTCGAGCAGATAGCCGTGGCCCCGCGCGGTCTTCTCGCCCACCGGGGCGGGGTGTTCGGCGCCGGAACCGGCGCCCGGGCCGGGCGCCGTACCGAGCCGCCACACCCCGCCGCCCGTCGTCTCGGCCAGCTCGGCCAGCAGCGCGAGCGCGGTCCAGCCGCGCCCGGAGCCGGGCTCGCCGCACAGCGCGAGGAGGTGGGTGCGGCGCAGGTGTTCGCGCATGGCCACGTAGCCCGGGCCCCGGCGGTGGATCCGGCGCAGACGAGCCAGCTCGTCGTGGGCGACCGGCCCTTCGGGGAGCGGGCCCGCCGGGGCGCCCTCGAACGGGTGGCGGGCGGCGTGGCCGTGGTCGCTGTCGTGGTCGTGCTCGTGGGGCTGCGCGGTGGTGTGCGGATGTGTGCCGGTACGCGGATCCGTGGCGGTGCGGGGATGTGCGTCCGTGTGCAGATTCGCGCATGCCTCGCGGGCCGCCCGGGCGCCGCCCGCCTCGCCTACAGTGCCCAACGGGCTGTCCATACCGCCCATGGGCAGGTCCAGCCGTGCGCCGGCCCGCTCCTCCTCCGGAGTGCCCGGAGTGCCCGGAGTGGTCCGCCGCGCCCAGCTGTCCGTGTGAGTGGCTTCCGGTCCGCTCATCGCCCCGCCGTCCTTCGTGCCTGGTGCAGTCCGTGTGTCGCGGCTCGGGGGCGGGTCCGCTGATCCGTCAGCGCCGTACGGCTGTCCTGTGGTGGCTGTCGTACGGCTGTGGTGACCGTCGCGCGGCCGTCATTCGGCTGTCGCCGGCCTGTCGTTGGGCTCTGGCTCTGGCCGAAGTGGGCGGCGGGGCTCTGCCCCCGTGCTCCGCTCCGCCGCCCTCCTCCGGTGCCGGGCGCTGGGCCGCGTGCACCCCCGTCGCACACGGTCCCGCTCCCCGTACCTTCTTCAGAGTCGCGGCCCGGGGCTCGGGCGGCTGTAGCCGTTTACACAGTCGGCGGAAATTGCCGGGGGCTCACGCGCGGGCGCGCGCTCGCGGGCCGGCCGCGGCCGGTCACCCCGTCGCGCGCCCCTCGGCCAGCAGGCGCAGCAGTGCGGTGTCCACGACGACGAAGCGGCGCGAGGCGGTCTGTACCACGCCCTGGTCGCGCAGCAGCCGCAGCGCCTTGGCGACCGCTTCCCGGGTGGAGCCCACGGCGGCGGCGATGTCGTGCTGTGGCAGCGGCAGATCCACGGAGATACCGCCGTCGGCTTCCGGGCGGCCGGTGCGTTCGGCGAGTTCGACGAGTCGGGCGGCGAGACGCTGCAGCACCTTCTCGGAGGCCAGGGAGCGCCGTTCGCCGTCGGAGCTGCGCAGCCGGGAACTGAGCTGGCGCATGATCAGTACGGTGGCGGTGGGGCGGGCGGCCAGATACGCGCGGAAGCGGTCGCCGGAGACGACGACCGCCTCCAGCCGCCCGAGCGCGGTGACCGTGGCGCTGCGCGAGCCGTGGTCGACGGCGGCCTGGTCGCCGACCACCTCACCCGCCCCGCGCAGGGCCAGTATCAGGCGGACACCGCGCTCGGTCTCCACCGAGACGGTGGCCCAGCCGGAGGTGATGGCGACGACGAAGGTCGTACGGTCGTGCTCGCGCAGCACGACCTGCGAGGGCTCGTACGTCCGGTGTCTGCCGAGCGCGAGCAGCGCGCGCCGGTCCTGTGCGGGGAGTGCGTCAAGGAAGGGCCTGCCGCCCTCGAAGAGACTCATCCGCCCTCCCCGCTCGGTGCCACGCGGCGGAGCCGCATATCGATACAAGTGCGTCGTCCGGCTCGCGGAGCACGCCCTCGCTGTTTCAGTTATTCGGGGCTGTTCCAGTTATAGGCGCGGCGGGCGGGTGTTGCGGAACCCCGCGACAGTCCTGAAACAGTCCGGCGAGAACCCTGCGACCGAGACATGAGCGACAGCACGGTAGGCACATGTCACAGGCACGTCAATGGCGCCTCGCCGCCCGGTGCTGCCCGGTACGGAACACCGCGCCCGCGAGCGCCGCCACCGCGGCGGTCAGTGCCGCGAAGACCCAGCCCGCGCGCAGCGCCCCCAGGTCCGGCTGCCGGGCGCCGCCGGTGACCACCACCAGGGCCGCGACGCCCAGCGCGGTGCCGCCCTGACGCGACATCATCAGCACCCCCGAGCCCAGGGACAGCCGGTGGGCGGGCAGCAGACCGGCCGCCGCGAACATCACCGGCTGGTACAGCCCGGCGCCGATCCCGGCGAGCACCAGCCCGGGCATAAAGTCGGCCGCGTAGTGCGCCCCGTCGCCGGACGGGCCCGCCGCCACCAGCCACCACACCGGCGCCGCGGTGAACGCGGCGGCACCCAACACGGCGCTGCGCCGCTCCCCCAGCGCCCGGACGATCCGCCCCGACAGCATCGAGACGACCAGCACGGTCAGCGGCCACGCGGCGATGGCCACACCCGCGCGGCGCGTCGAGTAGCCCCAGACGCCGGTGAACAGCCAGGTGGCGGAGAGCAGCATCGCCGAGTAGGCGAGGAAGTAGCTGAGCAGACCGAGGGCGGCGGTGGTGAACCCGCGTGTGCCGAACAGCGCCGGGTCCACCACCGGGTCCGGGTGCCGCCGCATATGCGCCACGCACAGCGCGGCGGCCGCAAGGCCCGCGGCCAGGAAGGCGAGGGTGGCGGGCGCGGCGTACCCCCAGTCCGGCGCCTCGACGCAGGCGGTGGTCAGGGAGCCGGTGACCAGCAGCACCAGTAGGGTGCCGAGCGGATCGAGCCGACGGGCACGGCTGCGCACCGGCTCGGTACGCACCGGCTCGGTACGCACCGGCTCGGTACGCACCGGCTCGGTACGCACCGGCTCGGTACGCACGGACTCGGTGCGCACTGACTCGGCGCGCACTGACTCGGTACGCATCGGCTCGCCGCGCGGCAGGATCCGTACGCCCGCCGCCACCGCCACCAACACCACCGGGACGTTGATCAGGAAGATCCACCGCCAGTCGGAGGCCGCGAGCAGTCCGCCCACCACCGGTCCCGAGCTCGCCGCCACCGCGCTGACCGCGGTCCACACCCCCACCGCCGTGGCCCGCTCGTGCGGCGCGAAGGCGGGCAGCGCCAGGGAGAGCGAGGTGGGCACCACGACCGCCGCCGCGACCCCCTGCACCACCCGTGCCGCGATGAGCCAGCCGAGGCCGGGGGCGGCCCCGCAGCCGAGCGAGGCCACCCCGAACAGGGCCATGCCCAGCAGGAAGGAACGGCGCCTGCCCGTCTCGTCGGCGAGCCTGCCCGCCGGGACCAGCAGCGCCGCGAGCACGATGGTGTAGGCGTTCAGGACCCAGGAGAGCGCGGCGGTGGAGGCCGAGCGGAAGTCGGCGCCGATCGCGGGGAAGGCGATATTGACCGCGATCAGGTCGAGTACGGCGAGGAATTGGGCCGCGGACGCCACGGCGAGGATCAGCCAGCGGCGGGGATCGGGGCCCGGGGAGATCGCGGGTTCGGGCACACCGCTCCCCTGGGCCTTTGTGGAAGGGATCGTCATGCCCATCCAGCATCGACGGCGCGGCACGGGCTCACGAGCGGCAAGAGTGACAGCACCCGCTACATTTCTGCCATGCCTTCGATAGCCGTCGCCGTCACCGCCGGTATGCCGATCTTCGATCTGGCCGTGCCCTGCCATGTCTTCGGCACCGACCGGCCGGAACTCCCCGACGGCTGGTACGACTTGCGCGTCTGCGCGATCGGCCCGGACAGCGGCCCGGTCGCCACCCGCTCCTGGTTCGCGGCGCATACGCCGTACGGGGCCGAGGAGCTGATCGCCGCCGACACGGTGATCGTCCCCGCCTCCGCCGATGTACGCGGCGATCCGCCCGGCGAACTCATCGACGCCCTGCGCGAGGCCCACCGGCGCGGCGCCCGCGTGGTGTCGCTGTGCTCGGGCGCGTTCACGCTCGCCGCGACCGGCCTCCTCGACGGCCGTACGGCGGCCACCCACTGGATGTACGCGGCGCTGTTCGCCGAGCGCTATCCGGCGGTGCGGCTCGACCCGATCGTGCTGTACGTGGACCACGGCGATGTCCTCACCGGGGCGGGGTCGACCGCGTGCATCGACGTGTGTCTGCACATCGTGCGCGAGGACTTCGGCAGCGCGGCCGCCAACACCCTGGCCCGGCAGCTCGTCGCGCCCGCCCACCGGCCGGGCGGCCAGGCCCAGTACATCGAGGCGCCGCTGCCGGAGCGCACCGACGACTCGCTCGCCCCGCTGCTGCACTGGGCCGCCGAGCGCCTGAACACCCCCCTGACCGTCGCCGACCTGGCCCGGCGCGCCCACACCAGCCCGCGCACCCTGGCCCGCCGCTTCCACGCCGCGACCGGTACGACGCCGCTGCGCTGGCTGCAGGCCCAGCGGATCGCGCGCGCCCGCGAGCTGCTGGAGGGCGGGGACCTGCCGGTGGACCGGGTGGCGGAGCTGTGCGGGCTCGGCACGGCGGCGAATCTACGGCGCCACTTCACCCGGGCGGTGGGGGTGCCGCCGCACGACTACCGCCGCGCCTTCCGCGCCCGCCGCCCGGCCGAGGCCCAGCAGACCTGACCCGGCACCCCGGCACCCCGGCACCCCGGCACCCCGGCACCCCGGCACCCCGGCACCCCGGCACCCCGACCGTCCGACACCCCAATGGCCCGACGGCAGGTGGCGCTAGAGCCGGGGGTCCACCGGCTCCGACTCCAGGGCCAGCACGCCGAACACCGCCTCGTGGACCCGCCACAGCGGCTCCCCCTCCGCCAGCCGGTCCAGCGCCTCCAACCCGAGCGCGTACTCACGCAGCGCGAGCGACCGCTTGTGGCCCAGGTGCCGCTCCCGCAGCCGGTCCAGGTTCTCCGGTCGGGTGTACTCCGGGCCGTAGATGATCCGCAGGTACTCGCGGCCACGGCACTTGACGCCCGGCTGGACGAGCCGACCGTCCGTACCGTCCTTGCGCACCAGCCCCGCCAGCGGCTTGACCACCATGCCCTCGCCGCCCGCTTCCGTCAGCTCCAGCCACCACCGCACGCCCTCGGCGACCGACGCCTCGTCCTCGGTGTCGACGACCAGCCGGCGGGTGGGGGCGAGCAGCCGGTTCACATACTTCGGGACGTAGGCGCAGATGCCGTTATTCGCATCGGCGTCCAGCTCCTCGCGCTCGACGATCCGGTCGATCAGCGCGAGCTGCTGATCGTGCGGGAGCGCGGCGAGGCTGCGGCCGCGCACCGCCAGGATCTGGAACGGCGCCAGCCGGATGCCGTCCAGGCCGTCCGTGCCGCGCGCCCCCACCGTACGGCGCCTGCCGGTCTCCTGCCGCTCCCCCGGCCAGCCGCGCCGCGGATCCCCCACCGGCCAGCAGTAGCGCCGGTATGCCTCGGTGAACGCGGTCGCGTCGGCGGCGCGTTCACGCTGCTTGCCGAGCAGGGCGGCCACCTCCACGCCGCGCGCGGCGGCCGACTCCAGGGCCGCGAGCGCCCCGGGGAACGCGGCGCCCGAGGCCGCGCCCACGGCCGCGTACTGGTTGCGCAGCAGCCCCTCCGCCTTCAGCGACCACGGCATCAGCTCGGCGTCGAGCAGCAGCCAGTCGGTGTCCAGCTCCTCCCACAGGCCCTCGCGGCCGATGGTGCCGCGCAGCCGGTGCAGGATGCGCTCGGTCACCGTCGGGTCGTCGAAGAACGGCCGGCCCGTACGCGTGTACAGCGCGCCGGACACGCCCTCCGGCGCGCCGAAGCGCTCGCGCGCGACCTCCTCGTCGCGGCAGACCAGCACCACCGCGCGCGAGCCCATGTGCTTCTCCTCGCAGACGACCTGGCGCACCCCGTCCGCCCGGTAGGCGGCGAACGCCTCCGCCGGGTGCTCCAAGAAGCCCTCCTCCCGTGAGGTGGCGCAGGGGGCCATGGTCGGCGGGAGGTAGGGCAGCAGCCCCGGGTCGATGGCGAAGCGGCTCATGACCTCCAGCGCGGCCGCCGCGTTCTCCTCCTTCACCGCGATGCGGCCCATGTGCCGGGTCTCGATGACACGGCGGCCGTGCACATCCTTCAGGTCGAGCGGCCGGCCGTCGGCTCCGCCCGGGCCCTCGGTCGTCAGCGGCTTGACGGGCTCGTACCAGACCCGCTCGGCGGGGACGTCCACCAGCTCGCGCTCGGGCCAGCGCAGGGCGGTCATCCGGCCGCCGAAGACACAGCCGGTGTCCAGGCAGATGGTGTTGTTCAGCCAGGACGCCCGAGGGGTCGGGGTGTGGCCGTAGACCACGGCGGCCCGGCCGCGGTAGTCCTCGGCCCACGGGTAGCGCACGGGCAGCCCGAACTCGTCGGTCTCGCCGGTCGTGTCGCCGTACAGCGCATGCGAGCGGACCCGGCCTGAGGTGCGGCCGTGGTACTTCTCGGGCAGCCCGGCGTGGCAGACCACCAGGGCGCCGCCGTCCAGCACGTAGTGGCTGACGAGCGAGGCGATGAAGTCCCGCACCTGGTCGCGGAAGGCCGGGTCGGTGGCGTCCTCCTTCTCCAGCTGCTCGATGGTCTGAGCCAGGCCGTGGGTGTGCTGGACCTTGCGGCCCCCCAGGTAGCGGCCCAGCTTGTTCTCGTGGTTGCCGGGCACACACAGCGCCGCGCCCGAGGCGACCATGCCCATCACCAGGCGCAGCACACCGGGGCTGTCGGGCCCGCGGTCCACGAGGTCGCCGACGAAGACGGCCGTGCGTCCCTCGGGGTGGGTGGCGTCCACGGGGCGGCCGAGGGGGTCGCGGTCCAGCGCGTAGCCGAGCCGGCCGAGCAGGGTCTCCAGCTCCGAGCGGCAGCCGTGGATGTCGCCGATGATGTCGAACGGGCCGGTGAGGTGGCGCAGATCGTTGTAGCGGCGCTCGGTGACGATCCCGGCGGTCTCGACCTCCTCCTCGCCGCGCAGGACATGCACCTTGCGGAAGCCCTCGCGCTCCAGGGACTTCAGCGATCGGCGCAGCTCGCGGCGCTGACGCGGGATGACATGGGCGGGCAGGTCCGCCCGGTCGGGGCGCTCGGCGTTGCGCCGCACGCAGACGCTCTCCGGCACGTCCAGGACGATGGCCACAGGCAGTACGTCGTGCTCGCGGGCCAGCTCGATCAGGCTGCGGCGGGCCTGGGACTGGACGTTGGTCGCGTCGACGACGGTGAGCCGCCCGGCGGCGAGCCGCTTGCCCGCGATGTAGTGGAGCAGGGCGAAGGCGTCGGGGGTGGCGCTCTGGTCGTTCTCGTCGTCGGCGACCAGCCCGCGGCAGACGTCGGAGGAGACGATCTGGGTGGGCAGGAAGTGGCGGCGGGCGAAGGTGGACTTGCCGGAGCCGGTGGTGCCGATCAGGACCACGAGAGCCAGGTCGGGCACGGCGAGGCCGCGCTTGGCGGAAGTCATGCGGCCGTCTCCTTCGCGGTCGTGGTGTTGGTCTCAGGGGTGGTTTCTGTGTCGGTCCCGGTCCCGGTCCCGCTGCCGAGGCGGAACAGCGCGAGCTGGGTCGGCGGGCCGACCTCCGGGTCGTCGGGGCCGACGGGCCGGAACTCCACGGCGTACCCATGGCGTTCGGCGACGGTCCGCGCCCAGCCCTGGAACTCCTCTCGCGTCCACTCGAAGCGGTGGTCGGGGTGGCGCACCCGCCCGGCGGGCAGGGTCTCCCAGCGCACGTTGTACTCCACGTTCGGCGTGGTCACCACGACCGTACGGGGCCGGGCGGCGCCGAACACCGCGTACTCCAGGGCGGGCAGCCGCGGCGGGTCCAGATGCTCGACCACCTCGCTGAGCACCGCGGCGTCATACCCGCGCAGCCGGCTGTCGGTGTACGCCAGCGACCCCTGGAGCAGCTTCACGCGCGCCGAGCGGCGCTCGCCCATCCGGTCCAGGCGCAGCCGCCGGGCCGCCTCGTTCAGCGCGCGCATCGACACATCGACGCCGACGATCTCGGTGAACCGCGTCTCCTTGAGCAGCGCGCCCACCAACTGCCCCTGCCCGCAGCCCAGGTCGAGCACCCGGGCGGCGTCGGCCGAGCGCAGCGCGTCGAGGATCGCCTCGCGCCGCCGCACGGCCAGCGGCACCGGCTTGTCCTCGGTGTCGGACCGCTCGTCGACCGCGTTGTCGATCTCCTCCACCTCCGTATCGTCCGCCTCAGCGAGCCGCACCAGTTCAAGACGCTCCAGGGCGCTGCGCGTGAGCGTCCAACGGCGGGCCAGATAGCGGCTGGTGATGAGCCGCTGCTCGGGGTGGTGCTCCAGCCAGCCCTCGCCGGAGTCGATCAGCTTGTCCACCTCGTCCGGGGCCACCCAGTAGTGCTTGGCGTCGTCGAGCACCGGCAGCAGCACATACAGATGGCGCAGCGCCTCGGCCAGCCGCAGCTCGCCCTCCAACACCAGCCGTACGTACCGCGAGTCGCCCCACTGCGGGAACTGCTCGTCCAGCGGAACCGGCTCGGCGGTCACCTCCCAGCCCAGCGGCTCGAAGAGCCGCACCACCAGCTCTGCGCCACCCCGCGCGGGGAGAGCGGGCACCTCGATCCGCAGCGGCATCGCCCGCTCCGGCAGCTCGGGCCGCGCCTTGCAACGGCCCTTGAGGGCACTGGAGAAGACGCTGCTGAGGGCGACGGAGAGCAGCGAGGAGGCGGCGTAGGGGCGGTCGTTGACGTAGTTCCCGAGGGCCGCGTCCGGGGCGCCGCCCCGGCCCTTGCCCCGGCCCCGGCGCACCAGCGCCACCGGGTCCACCTCCAGCAGCAGCGCCGCCGTACAGCGCTCGACGTCCGCCTCGGGGTAGAAGACGTGCGCCGTGCCGTGGGAGGTCGAGAACCGCTGCGCCTTGTCGGGGTGCTTATGCAGCAGGAACCCGAGGTCGGTCGCGGGGCGCTCGGCGGTACCGGTGGTGGTTATCGTCAAGAACACCCGTCCGAGTATCGCCGGACCACCACCGCGTTTCTAATGGTTTAGTCCCACGCTCTCCCCCCCTCCGCCGGCTACTGACGCCGGCCACTTCCGCTCGCCGCTTTCATATGTTCAGTCACTTCCGCTCGTCGGCCATCACTGCCGCCAGCTCCGCGATCCGGTCCGGCCCCACCCGGCAGCAGCCGCCGATGAGTCGCGCGCCCGCGTCGCGCCACGCCTTCACCCGTGCCGGGTCGAACGTCGCCCGGCCGCGCCAGCCGCGGGCCTTGGCGTCCCACTCCTCGCCGCTGTTCGGATAGACCACCACCGGCTTGCCCGTGGTCGTCGCGGCGATCTCCACCGCCCGGTCGGCGTCGCCCGGCTCACAGCAGTTGACGCCCACGGCCAGCACCTGGTCGTTCCCCGCCGCCAGGGCGAACGCCTCGCGCAGCGGCTGCCCGGCCCGGGTGTGCTCTCCCGCGATGCTGTACGACAGCCACACCGGTATCCCACAGTCCTCGACCGCCCGCAGCAGCGCCTCGGCCTCATCGGTGTCCGGCACCGTCTCCAGCGCGAGCACATCGGGTCCGGCCGCGGCCAGTGCCTCGATCCGCGGCCGGTGGAACCGCTCCAACTCGCCGACGCCCAGCCCATAGCGCCCGCGGTACTCGCTGCCGTCCGCCAGCATCGCCCCGTACGGACCGACGGAGGCGGCCACCCACACCGGCCGGTCGGCGGTGCCGCCCGCGCCCTCGGCCGCCCGGCGCGCCAGCTCCACGCTGCGCTCCAGCAGCGCCGTGGCCTCCTTCTCCAGCACGCCCCGACGGGCGAAGCCCTCGTAGGTCGCCTGATAGCTGCTGGTGATCAGCACCCGTGCGCCCGCCCGCGCATACGCCGCATGGGCCTCCTCGATCTGCCGCGGGTCATCGGCCAGCAGCCGGGCCGACCACAGCTCGTCGGAGAGATCGCAGCCCTGCGCCTCCAGCTGATTGGACAGCCCGCCGTCGAGGACGAGCGGCCCGAGCTCCAGGGCGGCGGCCAGTGGCGTACGGCGGGCAGACATCACGGGTGCTCCTTGCTCAGGGTGGTGCGGTGGCGCAGTCATGCGGTGGTGCGGGTGGTTCAGCCCAGCTGGGCCTGGACCTGCGAGGAGATCAGCTCCAGGTGGTCGAGGTCGTCGAGGTCCAGAATCTGGAGATAGATCCGCGACGAGCCGGCCTGCGCATACTGGCCGATCTTGTCGACGACCTCGGCCGGCGAGCCCGCCAGACCATTCTCCTTCAGCTCGTCCACCTTGCGTCCGATGGCATCGGCCCGCCGGGCGACCTCGGCGTCGTCCTTGCCCACGCAGACCACCAGCGCATTGGAGTACACCAGGTCGTCGCCCTTGCGTCCCGCGGCCTCGGCCGCCGCCCGCACCCGGCCGAACTGCCGCTCACTGTCCTCGGCCGAGGCGAACGGCATGTTGAACTCGTCCGCGTACTGCGCCGCGAGGCGGGGGGTGCGGGTCTTGCCGTGGCCGCCGATCAGCACGGGCACCCGGTCCTGCGCGGGCTTGGGGAGCGCGGGCGAGTCGGCGAGCTGGTAGTGCGTCCCCTCGTATCCGAAGGTCTCGCCGACCGGCGTGCGCCACAGACCGGTGACGATGGCCAGCTGCTCCTCCAGCCTGGCGAACTTCTCCGCCGGGAAGGGGATGCCGTACGCCCGGTGCTCCTCCTCGTACCAGCCCGCGCCCAGGCCCAGCTCCACACGGCCACCGGACATCTGGTCCACCTGCGCGACCTGAATCGCGAGCACGCCAGGCAGCCGGAAGGTCGCGGCCGTCATCAGGGTGCCGAGCCGGATCCGCCGGGTCTCGCGGGCGATCCCGGCCAGGGTGATCCACGCGTCGGTGGGGCCGGGCAGCCCGTCGACGTCTCCCATCTTCATATAGTGGTCGGAGCGGAAAAACGCGTCGAATCCAAGATCCTCGGTGGCCTTGGCGACGGAGAGCAGGGTGTCGTAGCTCGCCCCCTGCTGGGGCTCGGTGAAGATTCGCAGATCCATGGATCCCATCCTGCACTGTCATGCCGCGCCACCCCACTCCAGCACCGTCATGTGCCTCAGCATCCCGTGCACCCGGTCCCTCGCCTCGTCCGCCGCGTCGATCGCCTCGACGCACTGCCAGTACAGCGCCTCCTCGTCTGTGTTGGAGGCGACGCCGACCAGCGCGAAACCCGCCTCCGCGAGCAGATCACCGAGGGCCAGCAACACCTCCCTCGGATCCCTCACCTCGGACAGCTGGCCGGCCCGTAAGCCCCCGCTGTGCAAAGCCGGGTGATGCAGCGCGGGGTGGAACAGGGCGCCGCGCGCCCTGCTTCCCGCCTCACACAGGCCGCGCGCCTCCGCGCGCGCGGCCGCCGGACCACTCACGACGAAGTGGCCACCGATCGCCTCCGCAAGGGCCTGTATCTGCCAAGCCTCGGCCACGATGTCATGCACGGTCCCGGCCTGCGCCAGAGCGTGCCGCGTGACACCGATCAGCCGCATCGCGTCCATGCCCCGCTCCCCTCTCAAACGGACTTCCCACACCCGTCACTCCTCCACTACCCAGAGTGATGACTAACAGGCAGAAAAGCTAGGGGAATTCAGGAATCTGTTGACAACAGTTGCGTTGTGGATAACTTTTTCACTACAGAGAGTGACGAAACGAAGATCCCTAACGCCTGGTGGCCGGAAAACGGACCTCATTGCGGTCGATCTTGGCCGCGAGAGCCGCCAGCGCGTCGATCCCCAACACCTCGCAGAACTGGAGCAGATACGCCAGTACGTCGGCGACCTCGTCCTCGACCCGCGCCGCGCTCCCCGACTCCTCCATCACCCGCGCCGACTCCTCGGGCGTCAGCCACTGGAAGATCTCCACCAGCTCCGACGCCTCGACGCTCAGCGCCGTGGCCAGGTTCTTGGGCGTGTGGTACGGCTGCCAGTCGCGCGCCGCGGCGAACGCGGCCAGCCGAGCCTGCAGCGCCCGTACATCCCGCCCCTCGGCCTGCGATCCCTCAGCCTCCGACCCCCCGACCGCGGACTCACCGGGCTGCGCCCCCTCGACCTGCGACTCCCCGGCCTGCGACTCATCGGGCTGTCGGTACTCTCGTGCCTCGCTCACACCCCAGGTGTACCACTGTCGCCCCAGCCGCCTCCTCCGCACCCGGCAGATCCGCCACCGGCGGCTCCGCCACCGTCCCCACCAGCCGGATGTGCCCCCGTGCGCACATCCGCGCCGCGACCCTCAGCAGCGCCCGCGCCTGCCGCCGGTCCAGGCACCGGTCGAACCCGTCGGCCAGCACCGTCAGCACCTGCCGCGCCGAGAGCACATCCGCCGCCGGGTCCATCTCCAGCACCCCCGGCCCGGTGAGCAGCACCAGCGCGAGCGCGATATAGCGCAGTTCCCCGTCCCCCAGCCGCTCGACGGGCATCGCCCCCAGTTCCCCCTGCGCCAGCAGGGCCCGTACCACCCCGCCCGCCGGCCCCTCCGTGACCAGGTCCTCCACCGGCCCGGTGCACCCTGCCCGCACCGCCGCGACCAGCGCCGCATGCCGGGAGCCGCACTCCCGGCTGGTGCGCCGCAGCACCGCCGCCAGGTTCTCGCAGCCGCCGCGCAGCCGCCCGTCCCGCGGCGGCGCCGGTGCCCGCATCCGCTCCGGGCGCGGATCGCAGACGAAGACGGACCGCAGCGCGACGACGACCTGCTCGGCGGCGGCCAGGGCGAGCCGCTGCCCCTCGGTCTTGCCCGCCACCCGCAGCGGCAGCAGCGCGGTGGCCAGCCGGTCGTCGGGCAGCGGGGCGCGGGTGACCGCGACCGCCCCCGCCGTATGCCAGGCGGCCTGCACCCGTCGCCGCCCCGGGTCGCGCAGCGCTGTCTCCAGCAGAGTCTCCCCCGCACCCGTCATCCGCTCGCCCACGATCCGCAGCTCGGGCTCCGCCTGCACGGCCACATCCAGCCGCACCGGCCCGACCGGGCCGTCCACCGTGCAGCCGATCCGGAAGCCGCGCCGCCCCTGCCCGTCCGGCCGGGCGCGCCGCGGGATGTACCCGGCGGGGTCGCGGAAGACCTCCTCCAGCCGCTGGCCACCCGCCAGGCGCGCGAGCGCCGCGTACGCCTCCAACACGCCGGACTTACCGCTTCCGCTCGGCCCGGCGATCAAGGTCAGCGGCCCCAGGGGAAAGGCCGCGCGGCAGTGCGTCTTGAAGGCCGACAGCCTCAACTCCGTGACGACCGGCCGCAGTCCGGATGCGCTCATGCCCGGGAACGTATCTCCCGCGCCGCACCGCCGAACCGTTCCGTCTTCCGCATCTTCTTTATTTTCCTACGATCGGGCGATAGTGACCGCCCACCTGACATGACGAATGGCCTGACGAACCCCGGGAGCTTTGCACCGTGTCCGACAGCACGTTCTGGATCGCCGCCCTCACCGGCGGCACCGCAGTCCTGGCCAGCTGGGTCACCAGCCGGGGCAACACCCGGGCCGCCCGGATCCAGGCGGACACCGCGGCACGGGCACAGCAGTCGGAGCGGCGGCGCGAGAGCAGGCGCACCGCGTACCTCGATCTGATCGAACACGCCCACCAGACGGTCGAGGTGTACTGGGAGATATCGGCCGTCCAGCGGAACGCCGACGCGGAGCGCCGGGCCGCCGCCCTCGAGGAGCTGGTCGAGCGGGAGCTCGAGGCGTACGGGAAGCTGCGCCGACGCGTGCGCGTGGTCGAGCTGGAAGGGCCGCCCGCCGCGGCCACGGCGGCGAATGCCCTGCAGAGGGCGACCGGCCCGTTCCACCGGGCCCTGCGGGTCATGCGCTCCGACGACCACCCCGACCACTCCGAGGCCGTACGCCGCTTCGAGGCCTCCTACCGCCCGTTCTGGGCCGCCCTCACGGACTTCATCGACGCGGCGCGGGACGCCCTGCGCGAGGAGTGACGGGCGAGGTCAGCCCGTAGGAGTGAGCCGCGCAGGCCCGTCAGCGAGGCAGTCCAGTTCGGCACGGACCGTTTCCCGGCCGGCACGCGATGGAGACAGATGCGGCGGGCAGGCGGGCGGCCAGGGTCCCTTCGCCGCAGGCGAGCGGAGCCTGGCCGCCCCGAGCGACAAGGTCACTCAACGGAAACGACGTTGGGCTTTGACCTGGCTCTGCTATGGCTTCAGAAAGTGTTTTGCGCGCGTGACGGAATTACGGCGCGGATCAGCGCTTTTCGACGGGGTTGAGGAGGGAGTACTTGACCCAGCCCTTCTTCCCCTTGTTGGCCCCGCTGGTGACCTTGCCGTAGCTCCACTTGTAGTCCTTGGTGCAGTACTCGGTGAAATCGGTACCCTTGTACAGGACTCCAAGGGAGGAATAACTCGTCCCGGGGCCGCTGCGCAGGTTCACGGCCTCCGAAACGTCCTTGGTCTGCGTATTGATCAGGTTGCACGCCCTCGGCAGGGATGCCGCCGAGGCGGTCGGGGCGGTGAGCACGGCGCCACCGAGGATTACGGCAGCGGATGCGGCAGCCGCGCCTATTCGCCGGGCAATTCGCACTTCTCGTCTCCTTGATTCGTCAGATGATCGCGATGGATTGTCAGCTGAAGCAAGGGGATTCCTGACTCATGAAGCCCCCGTAGGTCAGCGACCCGAAAAAAATTACTCCCCCAACACCAACCGGGACATAATCCACCTGGTCGCCCGAATGCGTTGGGTTGCGCCGGCTTGGTCCTCGCTCAGCGCGTCGAGCGCGCTTGGTCTTCACGCGCGCGAAGTAGACCCTACCCGATGGGGTAGACGGACTTTCGCCAACGTCGTTTCCGTTGCGTGGCCTTGAGCGGGTAGCTGCGTACGCCACCAAGCCCTGACCGTTCACGCCTCGCCCCGCGCCGGGAATCCCGGCACGGGGCGAGGTGGTGGTGGCGGGGGCACCCGCTCACAGGAAGCGGCTGAGGAACGCCCGGGTGCGCGGGTTGGCCGGGTTGTCCAGCACTTCCTCGGGGCTGCCGCTCTCGACGATGCGACCGCCGTCCATGAAGACCACCCGGTCGGCGACCTCCTTGGCGAAGCCGATCTCGTGGGTGACCACCAGCATGGTGAGGCCGCCGCGCGCCAGGTCCCGCATGGTGGCGAGGACTTCGCCGACCAGTTCGGGGTCGAGGGCGCTGGTCGGCTCGTCGAAGAGCATCAGTTTCGGCCGCATGGCCAGGGCGCGGGCGATGGCCACCCGCTGCTGCTGGCCGCCGGACAGCTGGCGCGGGTAGGCGTCCGCCTTCTCGGCGAGACCCACCTGCTCCAGCAGCCGCAGCGCCGTCTCCCGCGCCTCAGCCTTTGGCATGCCCAGGACGCCCACCGGGGCCTCCATGACGTTGCCGAGGACCGTCTGGTGCGGGAACAGGTTGAAGTGCTGGAACACCATGCCGATGTCGCGCCGCTGCCGGGTCGCCTCGCGGGGCCGCAGGTGGTGGACGCGGGAGCCGGTCCGGCGGAACCCGATCAGCTCGCCCTCGACGTGGACGGAGCCGGAGTCGATCCGCTCCAGGTTGTTGACGCAGCGCAGGAAGGTCGACTTGCCCGAACCGGACGGGCCGAGCAGCACCACCACCTCGCCCGAGTGGACCTCCAGGTCGATGCCCTTGAGGACCTCGACGTGTCCGAACCGCTTGTGCACCTGGTGCGCCCGCACCATCGGCCAGGTGGTGGCCGGGTCCGCCGCCTTGGTCGTCATCGTCGTCATGAGGGGGTCTCCGATACGGGTTCCGGCCCTGCCTTGCGTGTCGTACGGCGGCGGAAGAGCGCGAAGTCCCAGAAGCTCTGAGGGGAGTTACGGCTGCTGCCGCGGGCGTAGTAGCGCTCGATGAACGACTGCCCGATGTAGAGCACGGAGGTCATGACCAGGTACCACAGGCAGGCGACGACGAGCAGCGGGATGGTTTCGAAGGTGCGGTTGTAGATCGACTGCGCCGTGTACAGCAGGTCGGCGAGGGCGATCACGCTGACCAGCGAGGTCGCCTTGAGCATGTTGATGACCTGGCTGCCGGTGGGCGGCACGATGAAGCGCATCGCCTGCGGCAGCACGATCCGGCGCAGGATGCGGGCCCGGCCCATGCCGAGCGCGGAGGCGGCCTCGGTCTGACCGTGGTCGACGCCGAGCAGACCGCCGCGCACGATTTCGGCCATGTACGCGGCCTCGTTGAGGCCGAGGCCGAGGATGGCGGCGAGCCAGGGGCTGATCAGGGTGTTGGTCTCGGCGCTGATGAACTCGGGGCCGAACGGGATGCCGAAGGAGATCCGGGGCAGCAGCGCCGAGAGGTTGTACCAGAAGATCAGCTGCACCAGGACCGGGATGCCGCGGAAGAACCAGACGTAGGCGCCGCAGACCGTGCTGAGCACCCGGTTCTCCGACATGCGGCCCACCGCGACGAAGACGCCGCCCACGGTGCCGATCGCCATGGCCACCACGGTGAGTTCGATGGTGGTGGCGATGCCCTGGCCGAAGACCCGCGCGCCGAAGTAGGCGCCGACCGTGCCCCATTCGAAATTGGGGTTGGTGATCAGGAAGTGCCCGAGCTGGGCGGCGAGCACGGCCAGGACCACCACGGAAAGCCAGCGCAGCGGATGCCGTACGGGAACGGCGTGGGCCACGTCCACGGGTTGGTCGGGCGCGTGCGGGTGCTCCGTCCGTTCCTTGACGGCGACGACCGCCGGGGGGTGGTCCGGGGAATCCGGGGAGGGGGCGGTGGCCATGGCGGCTCACCTCCTTTCGTGAGTCATCCTTCGTAAGTCATCCGTCGTGAGTCATCCGTCGTGAGTCATCCGTCGTGAGTCATCCGGCGCCGGGGCTAGGACTTGGCGAGGTTGACGCCCGCCTGCTTGAGCTCGTTGTCCTTCAGCCCCCACTTCTGCATGATCTGGTCGTAGCTGCCGTTGTCGATGAGCTTCTGGATGGCCTTGAGCAGGACATCGCGCAGCGGTCCGCCCTTGGGGACGACGGCGCCCTGGTACAGGTCGTCGAACCCGTTGGACTGCCCGGTGCCCGCCAGCTCCAGCTCTCCCTTGGACTGCTGCACGAAGTACGTCAGCGGGGCCTGCGAGGAGAAGAACGCGTCGGCGCGGCCGGACTTCACGGCGAGGATGGAGGACGGCTGGTCCTTGTACGACTGGACCTGGACGGCGGCCTTGCCCTTCTTCGTGCACGCCTCGGACTGCTTCTTGATGACGCCCTCGGCGGAGCCGCCGGCCATGACCGCGACCTTCCGGCCGCAGGCGGTGTCGAGGGAGGTGATGTTCTTCGGGTTGCCCTTGGGCACGGCGAAGACGACGAACTCCCGGACCCAGTCCACGAAGTCGTTGGCGCCCTGCCGCTCCTTGAAGTCGCCGATCGGGCCGATGGCGAAGTCGTAGCGGCCGGCCTTGATGCCCGTCAGCTCGCTGGGCAGCCCGTCCGCGGTCACATGCTCGATCGTGACGCCGAGGACCTTCCCGAGCGCGGCCGAGAGGTCCGCGGAGGCTCCGGTGAGGTTGTGGCCGTCGGAGCCGGCGATCTCGTACGGCGGGAAGGAGCCGTTGTTGACCGACACCAGCTTTCCGGACTTGCGCGCCTTCTCGGGCAGTTGGTCGTGCAGTTCCTTGTCCTCGGTGAGCTGGGACCCCGCCGCGGCGGCCGTCTTCTCGCTCACCGCGCCGTCGGCCTGGGGCGGGTTGGCGCCGCAGGCGGCGAGCAGGACGGTGCAGGACAGGGCGGCGCCGGCGGCGAGGACGAGTCGTCTGGGGGACATATCAGGCTCCGAGGGGAAGGGTGCCGAGGGGAAGGGTGCCCAGGGGACGGACGGTCGGGTCGATGGCGAACCGCCGGTTGGCGAGGACGGGGAGGGTGGAGCGGGCGGCGGCGGTGACGCCCGGGTCGGCTTCGGCCCAGGCCAGGCCCTGGCCGGTGGCGAGCCGGGAGCGCACGGTGCCGAGCGGGTCGACGATCAGGCTGTTGCCGATGTTGCGCGGGCCGGACTCGCCGCTGGCGGCGACCCAGCAGGTGTTCTCCAGGGCCCGCGCGGCGATCATGACCTCCCAGTGGCGTTCCTTGGCCGGGCCGCGCACCCAGGCGGCCGGGAGCGCCAGCACCTCGGCGCCCGCGTCGGTCAGCAGCCGGGCCAGCTCCGGGAAGCGGACGTCGTAGCAGGTCATCAGGCCCACCTTGGTGCCGGCCACCTCGACGACGACGGGCGGTTCGTCGGCGGGGCGGACGTTGGCGGACTCCTGGTCGCCGAAGGCGTCATAGAGGTGGATCTTGCGGTAGCGGGCGATCAGCTCGCCCGCGCGGAGCACCACCAGGGTGTTGAAGACCCGGCCGTCGTCGGAGGGCTCGTGGATGCCCACCACGATGGTGGTGGAGCTGTGCGCGGTGGCGGCGGCCAGTTCGGTGACGAACGGGCCGTCCAGCGGCTGGGCGACCTCGCGGATGCGGTGGCGGTCCTCGGTGAAGCGGGCCAGGACACCCTCGGGGAGGACGAGCAGGTCCGCGCCGCCCCGGTCCGCCTCGGCGGCGAGGTCGAGGCACGCGCCCAGGTTCTCCTTCCAGTCGGGGCTCGCGGCGAACTGTCCTACGGCGATGCGCATGGGGCGGTGCTCCAAGAAGTGTCGGTCGGTGAGGTGGGCAGGGCCGGCGGCGTCACGCGGCGGCGACGGTGGCTGAGGCCGGCGGCAGCGGGAAGACGACGGCGGGGTCGATGGGCTCGGGCGCGATGCCCTGCGCGTACAGCTCCGCGCAGAAGGCCCGGGTCATCGCGGCGTTGTTCTCGGTGCCGTACGGCATCCAGTCCGCGCCGAAGACCTCGGCCGACTCGGTGAGGGAGTGCAGCAGCCAGGGCGTGGTGTCGGCGAGCAGCCGCCGCCGCTCCAACCAGTGGCGCTTGGACGTCTCCAGGCCCGCGAGAAGGGCGGCGGGCAGCTCCGGATGGGCCTCGACGACCTCCTTCTTCAGCGTCACCAGGTGGATCCCGGGCACGAACCCGGTGGCCGCCCAGTAGGCGCGCTCCGCGGCCGGGTGATCGTCGAGCAGATGCCGGAAGCGGCTGTCGGGGGTGAAGAACTCCGGCGGCATGAACGGCGTGAGGATCGCGTCCAGTCGCCCCGCGGCCAGCTCCCCGACCAGGGACTCGCCCTCGGCCATGGCTGTCACGTGTCGCGGCAGCGGACGGTCTCCCAGCCGGTCCTTGCCGACCTCCCCGGCGGCCAGCGGCCCCACCCGCCACTCGATGCCGGACAGGTCCACGCCCGCGGCCCGGATCAGCGCCCGGGTCCAGGTGTTGCCGGAGTCGGGCCAGCCGGTGAGGCCGATTCGGGCACCGGCCAGCCGGTCGAACGAGCGCAGCGGGCTGTCGGCGCGCACCAGGACGCAGCGGTGGCGGAAGCCGCGCATCACGAACGCGGGCAGGCCGACCAGCCGGTCGTCGCCCGCCGCGCGGGCCCGTACGTAGCGGCTGAAGGAGGTCTCCCCGCCGTCGAGGCCAGGCTCGGCGAGCACGTCGGGGGTGACGTCCCGCGCGTCGATCTCGACCCGGAAGCCCGGCACCTGCACCCGCCCGGACATCAGCGGCACCAGGTGGTCCCAGTCGCGGAGTCCCAGACGGATCGTGGGCGATGACACAGCACGCACTCCTAGCGGTTGGTACATGACACGCAAAGCTCATTCATGACGCACATGGCTTGTTTTCATCCATGCGATGACCGGCAGGCTATTGTTCAGAACAGAGGCCAAACAAGATCTAGTTTGTTACTGAACATAGTTTTTCCGTGTCGTAACCTGTGGGCACACAAGCGGCGACGGAGCGCGGATGCGGGCGCAGATGTGGGGGAACGAGCTGGTGAGCGACGGAAACGGCAGAGCCGAGGGACCGGGCGGCAGCTGGTCGACCAGCAAGCTGGCGGGGCACATCAAGGACGCGAGCGCCCGCGGCATCGCGGTCGCCATGACCGATCTGATCCGGTCAGGGGAGCTGGCCCCCGGCAGCTCGCTGCCCACCGTGCGGGCCCTGGCCGGTGAACTGGCCGTCAGCCCCAGCACCGTGGCCGAGGCGTGGGCGGTGCTGCGCCGGCACCGGATGATCACCACGCTCGGCCGGCGCGGAAGCGTGGTCAGCGGCCCCCCGTCGGTCCCGCACCCGGTGCGCTACGAACGCGTCGGCGACTTCGGCACCCATCTCACCCTCGACCTCGCCGTGGCCGCACCGGACCCCGCCCTGCTGCCCCCGCCGGCCGACGCCCTGCTCGCCGGGGCGCGCACCCCCCTGCTCAACGACTACTCCCGCACCGCCATCACGGACGGGCTCCTCGACGCCGTGCGGGACACCTGGCCGTTCGCGCCCGAGGCGTGGATGGCCGTCGACGGCGGCTACGCGGGCGTACAACTGCTGTGCCAGGCGCTGATCGTCCCCGGCGACCGGGTCATGGTGGAGGACCCCACGGCGGCCCGCCTGCTGGACATCCTCGAAGCCCTCGACGCCCAGGTCGTGCCGGTCGCCTGCGACGCCGAGGGCCCGCGCGCCGACGCGCTGGCGCGCGCCCTCGACCAGCGCCCCGCCCTGTTCCTGCATCAGTCGCGGGCCCAGGCCCCCTGCGGCTGGACGCTCAGCGAACAACGGGCCGCGGCCCTCGCCGCCGTCCTGGAGGACGCCCCGAACATCACCGTCATCGAGGACGACGGCATCGGCCCGCTCGCCACACTCCCGGGCGCCAGCATGGGAACGCACCTCCCGGGGCGCACCGCCCTGGTCCGCTCCTACTCCAAGGCGTACGGGCCCGATCTGCGCCTGGCCGTGGTCGGCGGCCCGGGGGAACTGGTCGAACGCGCCCGTGTCCTGCGGACCTTCGGCTCCGGCTGGACCAGCCGCATCCTCCAGGACGCGCTCGCCCACCTGCTCACCGACGCCGCCACCACCCGCCGGGTCCAGGAGGCCGCCGAGCGGTACGGGCTGCGCCGCGGCGCGCTCGCCGAGCGGCTCGCCGGGCTCGGCGTGCCCACCCTCAACCAGGACGGCCTCATGCTCTGGGTGCCCGTGGCCGACGAGACCTCCGCACTGGTCACCCTGGCCGCCCGGGGCGTCACCGTCTCACCGGGCGGCCGCTTCTGCGTCTCCTACTCCCAGCCCCACATACGGGTCGCCACCAGCAGGCTCTCCGAAGACCCGGCCACCCTGGACGACACGGCCGCCCTGCTCGCCCTGGCGGCAGCGGCCACGGCGGACCACCTGCGCTGAGCCGAAAACGCTGAACCGAAAACGCTGAGCTGAAAACGACGCCGCCCCCGTTCGCCCGGCCTGAGAAACGGCCGGGCGAACGGGGGCGGGCGGGAATCCCGGGGGCGGGGCGGATCAGCGGACGGCGTCGGCCCACTCCTGTCCTTCGTGCGCCTCCTCTTCGTACGCCTCGTCCGGGTCGACTTCCGCCGCCGCCGGCGCCTCCTGGCGGTGCTTACCCGCGGCCTTGCGGGCGGGCAGGACCGCGACGACGACCAGGGTTCCGGCGGCCATGATGATGGCACCGATCAGGCTGGTGTGGGCGACGGCGTGGGCGAAGGACTCGTGGACCGCGTCGACCAGGGCCTGGGCCTGTTGGGGGCCGCCCTGCGGGTTCTTCGCGACCTGCTCGGCGACGGCGAGGCCGCCACCCGCCGAGTCCTTGGCGGTGTCCAGCGCGGCGGCCGGGAGGTGGCCGCCGACCAGGTCGGTCAGCTTGTCGCGGTAGGCGGTGCCCAGCAGCGAGCCGAGGATCGCGATGCCCAGGGAGCCGCCGAGCTCCAGCGCGGTGTCGTTGGCGCCGCCGCCGACGCCCAGCTCCGATTCGGGGAAGGAGCCCATGATGGTGTCGGTGGCCGGGGACAGGCTCAGGCCGATCGCGAAGCCGAGCAGCAGCAGAGGCGCCAGGAAGTCGGTGTACGTCGAGCCCGACTCGATCCGCGTGAGCAGCAGGACGCCGACCGTGCCGATCGCCATACCGGTCCCCACCACGAGCTTCACACCCAGCTTCGGGGCCAGTCGGCCGGTCACCGCGGCGCCGACGAAGACGGCTCCGGCCAGCGGCAGCAGTCGGACGCCGGTGTCCAGCGCGTTGTAGCCGAGGATGAACTGCAGGAACTGGGTGGCGTAGTAGATCGAGCCGAAGGTGCCGAAGAAGAAGAACAGCACCGCGAGCATGGAGCCGCTGAAGAGGCGCTCCTTGAACTTGCGCACGTTCAGCATGGGGTGCGGGTGGCGCAGCTCCCAGGCGACGAAGGCCAGCAGGCCGACGCCGGCGACCACGGCCGCGGCGATGGGGCCGGTGCCCCAGCCGAAGTGCGGGCCCTCGATGGTCGCGTAGACCAGGCTGCCGACGGAGACGATCGAGAGCAGACCGCCGACGAAGTCGATCCCGCCCATCTTCTCCGCCTTCGACGGCGGCACCAGAAGCAGTGCGCCGACGACGCCGAGGACCGCAATGGGGACGTTCATCAGGAAGGTGGAGCCCCAGGCGTGGTCCTGCAGCAGCCATCCGGCGGCCAGCGGGCCGGCGGCGATGGCGAGTCCTGAGGTGGCGCTCCAGGCCGTGATGGCCTTCGCGCGCTCCGCCTTCGGGAACATCGCGACCAGCAGGGACAGGGTGGCCGGCATCACGACGGCGGCGCCGACGCCCATGATCGCGCGGGCGGTGATGACCAGGTTGGTCTCGTCGACCAGGCCGCCCATCACCGAGCCGCCCGTGAAGATCAGCAGGCCCAGGATCAGCGCGCCGCGGCGGCTGTACTTGTCGCCGATCGAGCCGAGCACCAGCATCAGCGCGGCGTAGGGGACCGTGTAGCCGTCGATGACCCACTGCAGGTCGCTGCTGGACAGGCCCAGGTCCCAGGTCATGTCCGGCGCCGCCACGATCAGCGATGTGTTCGCCATGACGACGATCAGCAGGCTCAGGCACAGCACCAGCAGGGCCCACCAGCGCCGTGGATAGGGAGTCGTCATCTTCTCGGCGGGCGTGTTGGCAAAGAGCGGCATCAGAAGCTCCTCGGGGCGAAGCGGCGGAGGTGAGAGGGGATGCGTGGGCGCGGCCGCGACGCTGCGGGCGGCACTGTGAGCAGTTATTTGCCCAACGATGTGCAGACTAGTTTGTTGCCCATCGATGTGCAAATATCGAGGCGCCCTCCCCGTCGACCGGAGGTCCGACATGACCAGCCCACGCGCCGGCGGCCCCGGTCGCCGCCGGACGCGGCCCACCCGGGCCCGCATCCTCGAAGCGGCGAGACAGGAGCTCGGCCGCGATCCCGACAGCAGCCTCAGCGATATCGCCGAGGCCGCCGGCGTGGTGCGCCGTACCGTCTACGCGTACTTCGCCGGCCGGTCCGCGCTGATCGAAGGGCTCGCCGCAGAAGCCGCGGAGGCACTGCGGCGCGCCCTGGCGGCCGTGGCGGCCCCCGATCCCGACGCCGGCACCGCGCTGGCACGGTTCGTCCTCGCCCTGTGGCCCGTCGGCGACCGCTATCGCACGCTGCTGAGACTCGCGCCCCAGGACCTGCGGGCGGAGCGCGTGGACGAAATGCTCGCCCCCGCCCGCGAGATGGCGACAGCGATCATCGAACGCGGGCAGCGGCAGGGCGTCTTCCGGACCGACGTCCCGGCCGCGCCGCTCAGCAGAGCGCTCGAAGCGTTTCTCCTGGCGCTCCTGGAGTGTGTGAACGCCGGGAGTTGGAGCGACGACGGCACACGCGCCGCGACAGCCGCCCTGATCGCGGTGGGGGCGGACGGCGGCCACGCCGCCGCACAGGTCCATGGGCTCAGCCGCCCCGAACCCGTCGGCGCCTGAAAGCCCCGCGCCCGAATCCCCGTACGCACGAGAGGAATGCCATGTACCACTACCAGCACGACGACGAGCCCCTGTACCGGGAGCCCAAGTACGAAGAGCCCGGGCAGTACGATCACGCCGCCGGGTACATGAGCCCCCCGACCCCGGCCCGGCGGCGCAAGATCATCGCTGTCGCGTCCCTGACGGCGCTGTTGATCGGCGGTGTCGTGGTCGACCGGGTCGCCGCGACCCGCGCGGAGAGCCGTACGGCCAAGGCGTTCCAGGAGGGCATGGGGACCGCCGAGCCGCCATCGGTGCACGTCAGCGGCTTTCCCGTACTGACACAGCTGGCCCGGGGCAGCCTCCGGCACGTCGACATCACCGCCCACGACGTGCCTGCCCGGGGGACGTCCCGGCCGCTGCCGGTGACAAAGCTGACCGTCGGCCTGGACGGGCTGAAGACCTCGGGGAGCGCCGACGACGCCCATGCGCGCAGCGTCGAGGCGACCGCCTTCCTGTCGTACGAGGACGTGTCGGACGCCCTCAGCCTGGAGGTCTCACCGGGCGACGAGCCGGGCCGGATCGACGCGGCGGTCAGCCTGCCGCTCGCCGGTGACATGACCGTGAGTGCCGCCGTCTCGGCGGCGAGCGGCAACCGCATCGCCTTCACGGACGTACGCGTCACCCGGGGCGAGCTGATCCCTCCCGCGAAGGCACTGCTCGACCGGGCGCTGCGCGAACCCGTACCGCTCCAGAACATCCCCGAGGGGCTGCGGCTGCGGTCGGTCACCGCCACGGAGAGCGGGATCAGCGCCCATTTCACCGGCAAGGCGGTCACCTTCCGTCCCGGTGCGACATCCGCGTGATCGCCTGGCAGCGTCCGGTACGCGCTCAGCCCTCGGCGGCCTCGGCCCGCGCCTCCGCCGCCACGCCCTCGACGGTCGCGGTCGCCGCCGGCTCCGACACGCCCGCCGCGAGCAGCGTGGTCACCGCGGTGCGCGTCCCGTCGTCGTCCCACGTGCCGGTGTTGACGCTCTCCAGCAGGGAGAGGGTCAGGGCCTCCAGGGCGGCGCTCAACACGGCCGCGGGCAGATGGTCGTGGAACACCCCGGCGCGCTGGCCTCGTTCGAGGATGGCGGTGGCCTCGTCGCGGGCCGGGGCGACGATCTCGGACACCCGTTGCGTGCCCAGGTCCTGACGGGCGAGCGCGAGGAGCAGCCGGTAGCGGTCGCCCACGGGCCAGATCGACAGGACGAAGCGGGCCAGGGCGCGCTGGGGCGGCTCGTCAGTGTCGGGGGCGGGCTCCCGGCTCACGGCGCCGCGCAGGGCCTCGGACGCCTCCTCGGCAAGAGCGTCCAACAGGGCCGCGCGGCCCGGAAAGTGGCCGAAGAGCGTACGGCGGACGACGCCGGCGGCGCGCGCGATCTCCTCCAGGGTCACATCGGGGTTCCGGCCGAGCTCCTGCCGGGCGGCGGCCAGGATGCGAGCCCGGTTGGAGCGCGAGTTGCGGCGCATCGGTTCGCGGATGACGGGCTTGCTCACGGCGCTCACCCCTTGTCAGTCGAGTTCGGGCAGTGGGCGCCGGGCGACGTCGCGGGCGTCGTCCGGTGGGACGCCCAGCATGCGCAGCAACATCTCGGCCAGGTTCGACGCGGCCTCGTCACCGTCGAGTTCCGGGCGGGCGAACCGCAGCTCCACGAGCGCCAGCAGCGAACCGCCCAGGGCGGTCACCGCGACGGTCGGGTCGGCGATGGCGAACCGGCCGGAGGCGACGCCGGCCTCCAGATCACGTACGGCGCGCGGGGCAAGACCCGAGGCGGACTGGATGTGGCTGAGGCCGCGGTGGCGCAGGACCTGCATCAGCTCGGGCCGGGAGTCGGCAAGGCGCGTGCTGAGGCGGAAGCCCGCCGCGACGAGTTCCGCCGGGTCGTCGATGCCCTCCAGGCGCTCGTCGAAGGTCTGGCCGAGCTCTTCGAGCGCGTCCCGCACCGCCGCGTCGAACAGTTCCGCCTTCGACTCGAAGTGGTTGTAGAAGGAGCCGAAGCCGACGTCCGCGCGCTCCGCGATCGCCTGGATGCTCGCGCTGGTGTCCCCGGTCTCGGCGAGTACCTGCCGAGCCGCCCGGACGAGCGCCTGACGGGTCTCGGCGCGACGCCGTTCGAATCGGTTGCGGGGCGGGGCTGACGTCGGCATACGCGCGAGTCTAGCAACGGGGATCGCGATGCCACAGTTCTGATGAATACATCACTTTACTTAACTTCACCGTTGACGATTGATGAGTCAATGCTGATGATTTCCTCATCTTGGCAATGATGCTTACGAGGGCGAACGCAAGCCCCACGCCCGCCATATGATCCGGCTCGCGGTCGCCATGGGCTGGGCCATGACCGGCGGCCAGGACGGTGCCGCCGTCGTCCGCCGGGGCGCCCTGGGCGCGGCCGTCCGCGTCCCCGGCCTGAGCGCGGCAGCGGCCCGCGACCTCAGCCCGGCCCTGACCGCCGGCCCGCTCGTACCCCGTCGCGCCCTCCCCCACAGCCGCGCGCTCATGGGCCGCTTCTGCCCGCAGCCATGGGTGACCGCCGACGGGCGGCGCGCCCGCCTCGACGAACTGCTCGGCGACTCGTTCGCCGTGCTGACCGCCGTACCGCTGTCCCCCTCGCTGAAGGCGGTGGCCGACGGCCTCGGCGCCCGGACCGTCGCCGTGGCCGGCCTCGGCGACGACGGCCACCTCGCCGACTGGCTGCGCCGGGGCCGGGCGGACGCCGTGCTGCTGCGGCCGGACCGCGTCGTGATGGACGTCGTCCCGTCCGGCGGCCGCGGCTTCACGGCCACGGCCGACTGGGCGTCCCTGCTGCACAGCGCGCGAAGCCCCCTTCCTTCCCCATGGACCGACCGGACACGCCTGTTGAGGAGCGCGACGCGATGAGCACGCCGTACCCGGAACCGTTCTTCACGCCCGATCCGGAGGCCGTCGCCGCCGGCCGCATCGCGGAGTTCGCCCACCGCGTCGGGGTGGACGGCTCCGACTACGCCGCCCTGCACCGCTGGTCGGTCACCGATCTGGAGGGCTTCTGGGGCGCGGTGTGGGAGTACTTCCACATCGCCGCGGACACCCCGTACGAGCGGGTCCTGGCCAAGGAGACCATGCCCGGTGCCCGCTGGTTCCCCGGTGCCACCCTCAACTACGCCCACCACGCCCTGCGCAACCTCGGCGACGACGACGTGGCGATCGTCGCCCTCGACGAGACCGGCGCCGGGTACGAGGTGACCGGGGAGCGGCTGCGCTCCCCGGTCGCCTCGGTGGCCGCGACCCTGCGCGACCTGGGGGTGGGGCAGGGAGACAGGGTCGTGGGCCATCTGCCCAACACGCCGCACGCCGTCATCGCGTTCCTGGCCGCCGCGAGCCTGGGCGCCGTTGGTCGGTGTGCGGGCAGGACTACGCCCCCAGGGCCGCCGCCGACCGGTTCGCCCAGCTCGAGCCGACGGTGCTGATCGCCACCGACGGCTATCTCTTCAACGGCACCACCCACGACCGCCGCGAGGCCGCCCTCGAACTGGCCCGCGCGCTGCCGACGTTGAAGGCCACGCTGCTGGTGGACCACATGGGCCTGCCCTGGCCCGATGCCGATCCCCCGTCCCTGATGGTGCCGTGGGAGGACGCGGCCGCCCGCGCCGAGGAGCTGGTCTGCACGCCCGTGCCGTTCGACCACCCCCTGTGGGTCGTGTTCTCCTCCGGCACCACCGGCCTGCCCAAGGGCATCGTCCACGGCCACGGCGGTGTGCTGCTGGAGCATCTGAAGACCCTCGGCCTGCACTCCGACCTCGGCCCCGGCGACCGCCTCCTGTGGTACACCACGACCCACTGGATGATGTGGAACCTCGTCGTCTCCACACTGCTGACCGGCGCGACCACCTGCACCTACGACGGCAGCCCGGCGCCCTCCGCCCGCCCGGACCTGTGGGAGCTGGCGGCCCGGCACCGGGGCACGGTCTTCGGCACCAGCCCCCAGTATCTGCTGGGCATGGCCAAGTTCGGCATCGACCCGTCCGTGCACGACCTGTCATCCGTCCGGGTCGTCGGCTGCACCGGCTCCACCCTGCCGGCCTCCGCCTACCCGTGGGTCCGCGACCACGTCGGCGACCGCGTGCTGCTCGCGTCCATCAGCGGCGGCACCGATATCGTCTCGGGCTTCGCCGGGAGCGCGCCCACGACCCCCGTGTGGGCGGGCGAACTGTCGGCCCCGCACCTCGGCGTGGCCCTGGCCGCGTACGACGCCGAGGGCCTGCCGGTCGTGGACCAGGTCGGCGAGCTGGTCGTCACCCGCCCCCTGCCCTCGATGCCGCTGTACTTCTGGAACGACCCCGACGGCACCCGCTACCGCGACGCCTACTTCTCCTGCTATCCGGGCGTCTGGCGGCACGGCGACTGGATCACGGTCACAGGCCGCGGCTCGGTCGTCGTCCACGGCCGCTCCGACTCCACCCTCAACCGCAATGGCGTGCGTCTGGGCAGCGCCGACATCCACGACGTGGTCGAACGCCTCCCGGAGATCGCCGAAGCGCTCGTCATCGGCGCCGAGGAACCCGATGGCGGCTACTGGATGCCGCTGTTCGTGGTCCCGGCGGCCGGGGTGACGCTGGACGACGGGCTGCGCGAGAGGATCAAGGAGGCGATCCGCACCGGCGCCTCACCGCGCCATGTCCCCGACGAGATCATCGATGTCCCGGCCATCCCGTACACCCGTACCGGCAAGAAGCTCGAAGTCCCCGTGAAACGCCTGCTCCAGGGCGCGCCCGCCGAGCAGGTCGTCAATCCGGCCGCGGTGGACGCCCCCGAACTCCTCGACCACTACGCCCGGCTGGGTGCCGACCGCCGCGGCCGAAGGGCCCTCAGTCGTCGGGAACCCCCGGGCCGCTGAGGGCCGGGACGGTCTTCTCCGGGCGGGCGAGGGAGCGGGCGCCGAGCCGGAACTGGGTGAGTTTGTCGATGATGGTCCGGCCGACCGGGGCGTGGCCCCAGACGGAGATGCCCTGGTGGGTGCTTGGCTCCCAGGTGGTCTCGTCGATGACGAGGGGGTTCCAGCCGACCTCCCATTCGAAGCCCGACGGGGTGCGGGCGTAGTAGGAGAGCTCCTTGTCGTTGGTGTGCTGCCCGACCGACAGGGCCATCTCGAAGCCGAGTTCGTGCACGCGCTCGTAACTGCGGGCCAAGTCGTCGAGACCGGCGGCCTGAATGTTGAGGTGCTGGACGCGGGTGCGGACCGGGTCGATGGGCAGACCGCGGACGGCGGCGATCGCGATGGAGTGGTGGCGTTCGTCGACCCGCAGGAAGCGGATCTTGAGTTTGACGCCGCTGATGGTCTCGTCGATGTAGTCGGTGAGCCGGGCGTCGAAGACGGTGTTGAAGTAGCCGCGCATCAGGGTCGGCTTGGCCGAGGTGATCGCGACATGGCCCATGCCCGAGTCGCCCGTGACCCATCCGGACGCGAGCATCCGCAGGGGTTCCGGGGAGATGACCGGCGTGGTGTAGATCTCCTGGGCGATGCCCTTGGGGCCAGGGAAGCGCAGCAGTCGTTCCACGCCGCGCGCCTTCGCCTCCTCGGCGGTGCCCTCGACGACGGGGACGCCGTGGGCGCGTATACGGGCCTCGATCTGCTCGAAGGTGGTGTGGTCGTCGAGGTGCCAGCCGGTGGCGACGGCGTCTGGAGGCGTTCATCGCCGTCGCCGACCTGATGGGCTGGGAGCACGCCTGCGACCTCTTCCCCCTGATGGACGCCGCCGACGACCTCGTACGGCCGCTCCAGGACCGCGAGGTCCGGGTGGACCGCGAAACCCTCAGCCTCGGCTACGCCGGTGTCTACTCCAGCTTCCTGCGCCACGCCGAGGCCGCCGCCGCCCGCTACGGCCTCGGCACCCGCGCCATCCTCGTCGAGGTCGGGCGGCGGGGCATGGTCGGCGGCCAGGAGGACATGATCACCGACGTCGCGCTGGACCTGGCCGCCGCCGCACAGGCCGCCTCCTGATTCGTACGGCGGCACTGCGCCGAGCCCCGGCCGAAGCTTGGGTTCCAGCGGCCGGGGCACGGCGGACCCGCAGGTCAAAGGAGTCCCTGTGGCCTTATCTTGGCGCGCATGCAGTCATACACGATCGGCCAGGCGGCACGGCTCCTCGGCGTGAGTCCGGACACCGCACGGCGGTGGGCGGACGCGGGCCGGGTGGCGACCCACCGCGACGAGAGCGGGAAACGGCTCATCGACGGAAAGGACCTGGCCGCGTTCTCCGTGGAGCTCGCCAAGGGCGGGAGTACGGAGGAAGAGGCGCCCTACACCTCGGTCCGCAACGCCTTTCCCGGCATCGTCACCGCGATCAAGCTCGGTGATGTAGCGGCACAGGTGGAGATCCAGGCCGGACCGCACCGGCTCGTGTCGCTGCTCACCCGGGAGGCCGTGGAGGAACTGGGGCTGGAGGTCGGTATGGAGGCCACCGCCCGGGTGAAGTCGACGAACGTGCACATCGACCGCGTCTGACACCCGGCCCGTTCCCCGATGCGTCGCCGTCAGGTCCACGCGGTGTATCCGCCGTCCACCCGGATCGCGTCGATACCGCTGATGTACCGGGTGCCACAGCGGTCCTGGGGCAGGACCAGCTGAGGGCCCGCGCGGTCGAGCGGGGTGTCGTCGAGGGTGACCGCGAGCAGGACGGGGGCGCGGCCGAAGTCCGGGTCGATCTCGGCCCAGGACAGCAGCGCGCGGTGGCCGTCCGTGCCGCGTACGGCGATCAGGAAGCGCAGCCGGTCCTTGCGGCGGGCCGCGTCGAAGACGGGACCGGCGTCGGTGAGGACGTCGTGCAGAAGCGGTCCGGTGAAGTGGTGCTGCTGGACACCGCTGGTGGCGCATTCGAAGGCGACCTGTGCCCGGTGCTGGGGCCAGGCGAGAAGGTCGGGCACGGTCAGACGGGCCGGACGGGCCAGATCACCTGCGAGGACGAGTTCGGCCACCGGACCGGCGGCCGTACCGGCGGCTGTGAGGGACTGGCTCACGAGGTACCACCTCCCTGGTGACCCGTACCCGTACAGCCATCCCGTACAAACGCATATGCCATGCCAACGCACGGAAGATCCAGCTCATGCAATGGGACGGCAGGGTTTCCCCTCGCAAGTGCGGAAGTATCATCAACGCCTGACCAGAGTCAGGACCAGCAGGACCAGAGGGAGTGGACCCGTGATGACCCGTTCCGCGCGCCGGACCCGCCGGATGCTTCAGGTGGCCGGCGCAGGTGCCGCCGCCCTGCTGACCCTGAGCGCCTGCTCCTCGTCCGACTCGGACTCCTCCGCCTCGGACAAGCTGTCCGGCGAGGTGACGGTCTTCGCCGCGGCCTCGTTGCAGGAGAGCTTCGGCACGCTCCGCGACACGTTCGAGAAGGAGCACCCGGGCACGAAGGTCACCTTCAGCTTCGGCGGCAGCGACAGCCTCGCGGCCAGCATCACCGGTGGCGCCCCGGCCGATGTGTTCGCCGCCGCCAGCCCCAAGACGATGAAGATCGTGACGGACAAGGGCGACGCGGCCGGCACCCCGGCCACCTTCGTGCGCAACCAGCTGGAGATCGCCACTCTGCCGGGCAACCCCGACAAGGTCGCTTCCCTGAAGGACCTCACCAAATCGGGTCTGAAGGTCGTGCTGTGCGACAAGACGGTGCCCTGCGGCGCCGCCGCGCAGAAGGCCCTGGACGCGAGCAAGCTCAAGCTCACCCCGGTCTCCTACGAGCAGGACGTCAAGTCCGCCCTGAACAAGGTCGTGCTCAAGGAGGCCGACGCCGCGGTCGTCTACAAGACCGATGTGAAGGCGGCGGGTGACAAGGTGGAGGGCGTGGAGTTCCCCGAGTCGGCCAACGCCATCAACGACTACCCGATCGCCCTGCTCAAGAACGCCCCCAACGCCAAGACGGCCAAGGCGTTCATCGAGCTGGTGCGGTCCGCCGAGGGCCAGAAGGTCCTCGCCGAGGCCGGGTTCCTCAAGCCGTGACCGCACCGGAGAAGACCGGCGCCGCCGCGGACACCCTCATCAGGGGCCCGCGGCGGCGCCGCGTCCGCGGGGGCGTACCGCTGCCCCTCCTGCTGCCCTCGCTGATCGGCCTGGCCTTCCTGCTGGTCCCCCTCGTCGCCCTGCTCATCCGGGCTCCCTGGAGCAGCCTCCCCGACCTGCTGACCAGCACCGAGGTCTGGCAGGCCCTCCAGCTCTCGCTGGTCTGCGCCACCGCCGCGACCGCAGTGAGCCTGGTCCTCGGGGTCCCGCTGGCCTGGCTGCTCGCCCGCGTCGAGTTTCCCGGCCGCGGCCTCGTACGCGCCCTGGTGACCCTGCCGCTCGTCCTGCCGCCGGTCGTGGGCGGTGTGGCCCTGCTGATGGCGCTCGGCCGCAACGGCGTCGTCGGACGCTGGCTGGACTCCTGGTTCGGGATCACGCTGCCGTTCACCACCACGGGCGTCGTCGTGGCCGAGGCGTTTGTCGCGATGCCGTTCCTGGTGATCAGCGTCGAGGGCACCCTGCGCGCCGCCGACCCGCGCTATGAGGAGGCCGCCACCACCCTCGGCGCCTCCCGCTTCACCGCCTTCCGCCGGGTCACGCTGCCGCTGATCGCTCCGGGCATCGCGGCGGGCGCCGTGCTCGCCTGGGCGCGGGCGCTCGGCGAGTTCGGCGCGACGATCACCTTCGCGGGCAACTTCCCCGGCCGTACGCAGACGATGCCGCTCGCGGTCTACCTGGCCCTGCAGAACGACCCGGAGGCGGCCATCGCGCTGAGCCTGGTGCTGCTGGCCGTGTCGATCGCGGTGCTGGCCGGGCTGCGCGACCGCTGGATGGCCCCCGCATGACCGACGCCGCCAAGACCGCCCACCACGCGGTCACCCCAACCATCCACGGGCTGGATGCCCGTCTCGTGGTCGAGCGCGGCTCCTTCCGCCTCGATGTGGCGCTGACCGCGGCGCCCGGTGACGTGGTCGCGCTCCTGGGGCCCAACGGCGCGGGCAAGACCACCGCCCTGCGCGCCCTGGCCGGCCTCGTCCCGCTCACGGACGGCCATCTGCGGCTGGACGGCGCCGTACTGGACCGTACGCCGCCGGAGTCCCGCCCGGTCGGCGTGGTCTTCCAGGACTACCTGCTGTTCCCTCATCTCTCGGTGCTCGACAACGTGGCCTTCGGCCCCCGTTGCCACGGCGCGAGCAAGGCACAGGCCCGCGCGCAGGCCGCCGAATGGCTGGACCGCATGGACCTGGCCGCCCACGCCGGGGCCAAGCCCCGCCGGCTCTCCGGCGGCCAGGCCCAGCGCGTCGCCCTCGCCCGCGCCCTGGCCACCCGTCCGCGGCTGCTGCTCCTCGACGAACCGCTCGCCGCCCTCGACGCCCGCACCCGGCTCGACGTCCGGGCCCAACTCCGCCGCCACCTATCCGACTTCGAGGCGGTCGCGGTCCTGGTCACGCACGATCCGCTGGACGCCATGGTGCTGGCCGACCACCTCGTCGTCGTCGAGGACGGCCGCGTCGTCCAGGAGGGCACCCCCTCCGACATCGCCCGCCGCCCCCGTACGGACTACATCGCCCATCTGGTCGGCCTCAACCTCTACAAGGGCCGGGCCGAAGGGCACACGGTCAGCGTCGACGGCGGCCCCGGGATCACGACCACGGAGGACCTGACGGGCCCGGCCTTCGTCGCCTTCCCGCCGAACGCGGTGACCCTGCACCGGGACCGCCCCACCGGCTCCAGCGCCCGCAACCTCTGGCGCTGCGAAGTCGCCGGTCTGGAAACCCACGGCGACCAGATCCGCGCCGCCCTCACCGGCGAACTGCCCCTGGCCGCCGACCTGACCACGATCGCCGCCGCCGAACTCGACCTCCGCCCCGGAGCCACGGTGTGGGCCACGGTCAAGGCGGCCCAGACACACGCGTACCCCGCCTGAGGTCCTGAGGTCAGTACACGTCGCGTACGTAGCGCTTATCGGCAGCGAGCTGTTTGACGTATGCCTCCGCCTCGGCCTCGTCCAGGCCACCGTGGACGGTGGCGATCTCCCGCAGGGCCCGGTCGACGTCCTTGGCCATACGGGAGGCGTCGCCGCACACGTAGAGATGGGCGCCGTCCAGCAGCCAGGACCACAGCTGCGGACCGTGTTCGCGCATCCGGTCCTGGACGTAGATCTTGGCGCGCTGGTCACGGGAGAAGGCGGTGTCCAGGCGGGTGAGCGTGGACTCGGCGAGGAACGCGGCCAGCTCCTCCTCGTAGTAGAAGTCGGTCGCGCTGTGCTGTTCCCCGAAGAACAGCCAGTTCGGGGCGCGGTGGCCGCGGGCCCTGCGCTCCTCCAGGAAGCCGATGAAGGGCGCTATGCCGGTGCCGGGGCCCACCATCACCACCGGTGTGGCGGGGTCGGCGGGCGGGCGGAAGTGCGGCGCCGGCTGGACGCGGACCGGCACCGGGGCGCCGGGCTCGGCGTCGGCGAGGAAGGGGGAGCACACGCCCTGGCGGGGGCGGCCGCGCAGATTCTCATAGCGGACGACGGAGACCGTCAGCGACACCAGATGGGGGTCCGTGAGGGGGCTGGAGGATATGGAGTACAGGCGGGGCTGCAGCCGCCCCAGCACATCGGCCCACTCCTGCGCCCCGGCGCGTAGCGGAAATTCAGCGGCCACGTCGACGGCCTGGCGCCCCCAGGACCACTGCGCCAGCCCGCCCTTGTTGTCCGGGCGCAGCAGCTTCCGCAGCTCGCGCGGGTCGCGAGCGCGGTCGGCGGCGAAGCGCAGCAGATCGGGGGTGATCCGGGTGATGTCCAGGTGGCGCAGCAGGGCCTCGGCGAAGGGCATGTCTCCGACGCCGGTGAGCGACACGGTCGCGGCCGCGTCCAGACCGGTGACGGCCAGCCACTCCGCCACCAGCTCCGGCCAGTTGACGGGGTGCACGGACAGGGCGTCCCCGGCCTCGTAGCGCAGCGGGATGTCGCTGTCGCGGGTGTCGAAGGTGAAGCGCCGGACCTCCTTGCCCGCGCCGGGCAGGCTCAGCAGGCGGTTGCCGGTCAGGCGTGCGGTGACGGGGGCGGCTCGGCCCGACCGGGGAGCCGCCGAGGCGGCGGGGGCCGGGGCGGGCGCCGGGGGCTCGGTGCTCTGCAGCGCGATGATCACCTGGTCGAGCCAGGCCTTGGCCTCGTGCTCGTAGTCCGGTTCGCAGTCGGCGCGCGGGGCCAGCCGTACCGCGTCCAGCTCCTCCAGGCGCCGGTCGAGGCGGCGGCCGTGGCCGCAGAAGTCGTCGTACGAGGAGTCGCCGAAGGCCAGAACGGCGTAGCGCCTGCCCTTGAGGCGCGGGGCGTCGGGCGAGGCGAGGGCGTCCCAGAACCCGGCGCCGTTGTCCGGGGCGTCGCCGTCGCCGAAGGTACTCGTGATCAGCAGCAGGTCGGCGTCGTACGGCAGCGCGGCGGGGTCCGCCTGCTCCATGGGCAGGAGGGAAGCGAGGTGGCCGTCGGCGGCGAGCCGCTGCGCCGCGGCGTTCGCGAACTCCTCGGCGTTCCCGGTCTGCGACGCCCAGAGGATCACGACCTGGCGGCGAGAGAGCCGCGCGGGGCCGCCGGGGCTGTGCGCGGTGGCATGCGTGGCCTGGGCCCTGGAGTACATCCCGGCCAGCACGCCGTTCACCCACAGCATGTGCTCCGGGCTGAACGGGGCGTCCGGCGGCAGCACCGGTACGCCCGGGGCGCCGGACGGGATACCGGTCAGGAAGCCGGTCAGATAGCGGCGTTCGTGTTCGGCCAGGACCGGCGGCGGCGCGGGGTCAAGACCGAACGGGGCGGGACCGGACGCCGGAGGCAGCGCGACGGAGGCCGGAGCCGTGACCTGTGCGCCCGCCGTGACCGGGGCCCGCACCGTCACCGGGGTGGCCACCTTGGTCAGCGACACCGCGCACACCTTGAGCTCGGGCTGGAACGACAGCGGATCGACGGCGTCGCTGGTCACCGCGTTGACGCTCAAGTACTCCCCGAACAGGTCGTTCCAGTGGAACGGCGCGAAACAGCAGCCCGGCCGCACCCGGTCCGTGACGACCGCGGGCAGCACGGCCCGCCCGCGCCGCGAGGCGACCTCCACCGAATCCCCCTCGGCGAGGCCCAGCCGGGCCGCGTCCCGGGGGTGCACCTCCACGAAGGGGCCGGGGTTGAGCTTGTTCAGCTTGGGCACCTTGGCCGTCTTGGTGAGGGTGTGCCACTGGTGCTGGAGGCGGCCCGTGTTGAGCACGTACGGGTAGTCGTCGTCCGGCATCTCCGCCGCCGGGAGGTGCGGACGGGCGTAGAAGACCGCCCGGCCGCTCGGGGTCGGGAAGGTCGGCGCACCGTCCTCGCCGACGTACCGTATCGGGTTGCGGTCGGGCCCGTCCGCGGTCGCCGCCGGCCACTGCACCGGGGTGGTGCGCAGCCGCTCGTAGCTCACCCCGCGCAGATCCCAGCCGGTCGCCGGGTTCCAGGCGCGCTTGATCTCCTCGAAGACCTCCTCGGCGCTGTCGTACGCGAAGCCCTGCTCGTAGCCCATCGCGCGGGCCACAGCCGCGATGATCTCCCAGTCCGCCATCGCCTCGCCGGGCGGATCGGCGGCCGGCCGGGCGAGGGTGAGGTTGCGCTCACTGTTGATCAGGACGCCCTCCGCCTCGGTCCACAGCGCGCCGGGCAGGACGACATCGGCGTACGCGTTCGTCTCCGTTTCGGCGAACACGTCCTGGGTGACGACGAACTCGGCGGCCTCCAGGCCCTCGATGACCGTCTTCCGGTTGGCGACGGACGCGACCGGGTTGGTGCAGATGATCCAGCACGCCTTGATGTCCCCCTCGGCCATCTTCTGGAACATCTCGACCGTGCCCTTGCCGACGCCGTCGGCGCGCAGCGCGCCCGGCTCCAGCGCCCACAGCTCCTCGACGAAGTCACGGTCGGCGTCGGCGAGCACGGACCGCTGTCCGGGGAGCCCCGGGCCCATGTAGCCCATCTCCCGGCCGCCCATGGCGTTGGGCTGCCCGGTGAGGGAGAAGGGCCCGCTGCCGGGGCGGCAGATCTTGCCGGTCGCAAGGTGGAGGTTGATCAGGCTATTGGTGTTCCAGGTGCCGTGCGTGGACTGGTTGAGCCCCATCGTCCAGCAACTCGTCCACTCCCCCGCCTCGCCGATCAGCCGGGCCGCCTCGCGGATGTCGTCCTCCGGGATACCGGTGATCTCCGCGACGGCGGACGGCGGATAGTCCGCGAGGAAGCCGGGCATCGCCTCCCAGCCCTCGGTGTGCGCGGCGATGAACTCGGGGTCGGTGTGGCCGTTCGCATGCAGCAGATGCAGCAGCCCATTGAGCAGCGCCAGATCCGTACCCGGCTTGATCTGCAGAAACAGATCGGCCTTGGCCGCGGTGGCGGTGCGCCGCGGATCGACGACGATCAGCTTGGCGCCCGCCGACTTCACCCGGTCCATCATCCGCAGGAAGAGGATGGGATGGCAGTCGGCCATGTTGGCGCCGATGACGAGGAAGACGTCCGCCGCATCGAAGTCCTGGTACGAGCCGGGCGGCCCGTCCGCGCCCAGCGACAGCTTGTAACCGGTACCGGCGCTGGCCATGCACAGCCGGGAGTTCGACTCGATCTGGTTGGTCCGGATGAACCCCTTGGCCAACTTGTTCGCCAGATACTGCGCTTCCAGGCCCATCTGCCCGGAGACATAGAGAGCGACCGCGTCCGGCCCGTGCTCGTCGATGATCGCCCGCAGGCGGCGGGCGGTCTCCGCGACGGCGTCCGCCACGGGCGCGGGCTGCGGCTCCTCACCGCGGTCCGACCGGACGAGGGCCGTGGTCAGCCGCCCCGGGGCGGCGAGCATGTCCGCGGTGGTGGCGCCCTTGGTGCACAGTCGGCCGAAGTTCGCGGGGTGCTCCTTGTCCCCGGCCGCCTTCAGCACCGTACGCCGCCCGTCCGGCCCCCTGCCGACATCGAGGACCATGCCGCAGCCCACCCCGCAGTACGAGCAGACCGTCCGCACCTTCGTCGTGCCCTCACTCCGCGAGCCCGGCACGGCCACGGGCGCCTCCCTTGCTGTGCTCGGTCCGATCCCACCGGAGGTGAGGGTACGGGCCGAGGATTACAGGGGTGTCTCCGCACCCGAGCGTCAGGGGTTAAGGCGACCGCACAGGGCGTGACGTGCGGATGTGAGCGCAGGGCCTGGTCAGAGGCTGTCTTTACGCGGCTCCAGGATCGCCACGCACTCCACGTGATGCGTCACCGGGAACAGGTCGAACGCCCGGAGCCGCCGCGGCGCATAGCCCGCCTCGCGGAAGTAGGTGAGGTCGCGGGCCAGGGCCGCCGGGTCGCAGGCGACGTAGGCGATGCGGCGGGGGCCGAGGGAGGCCAGGCGGGCCACGGTCTCCTTGCCCGCGCCGGCGCGGGGCGGGTCCAGGACGATCAGGTCGGCCTCGGTGATGCCGGTGCGGGGCAGGACCTGCTCGACCTTGCCGTGCTCGATGCGGACCCGGTCCAGGTCCTGGAGGTTGTGGCGGGCGTCCTCGACCGCGCGCTTGCCGGACTCGATGCCCAGCACCGCGCCGCGTTCGCCGACCCGCTCGGCGAGGGCGCCCGCGAAGAGGCCGACGCCGCAGTACAGGTCGAGGGCCATCTCGCCCTTGCGCGGCATCAGGCCCTGCATGACGGCCTCGACGAGCAGATCCGCGGCCTTGGGGTGGACCTGCCAGAAGCCGCCCTCGCCGACCCGCCAGGTGCGGCCGGCGGCGCGCTCGCGGACGAAGGGGCGGCCGTGGACCCGGTGCACCGGGCGGGTGCCCTCGCGGCTCTGGGGCTCGCCCAGCCGGAGCACGGAGACCGGCCGGTCCAGCTCCACCAGCGGGAGCCGGCCGCCGGGGCGCGGGGTGAGGACGACCTGGCGGTCGGAGGAGCCCGTGGCGGCGATCGCCTCCACGGTCGCGATCTGCGGCCATTCGCGCTTCTCGACGCCGAGCTCGGTGACGCCGGGGGCGGCGATCAGGCAGTGGTCGACGGGCTCGACCTCGTGCGAGCGGTGGCGGCGCAGCCCCGGCCGCCCCTGCTCGTCCACCGCGTACTGCACGCGGGTGCGCCAGGCCGGGACCTCGCCCCGGGCGACCTTGTCGCCGGGGGCGGGCTCGACGGTGCCGTCCCAGCGGGCCTCCTCGGGGGTCAGCCCGGCGAGCCGGCTCAGCTGCTCGGTGATGACCTCCGCCTTCAGCCGGCGCTGGGCGCCCGGGGCCGCGTGCTGCCAGTCGCAGCCGCCGCACCGGCCGGGGCCGGAGAACGGGCAGGGGGCCTCGACCCGGTCCTTGGACGCCTCCAGCACCCGTACGGCGTCGGCGCGCAGGAAGCGCGAGTCCGTCTCGCCCTCGGTCACCCGGGCCACCACGCGCTCGCCGGGCAGCGCGTGCCGGACGAACAGCACCCGGCCCTCGGCGGTGCGGGCGACGCAGTGGCCGCCGTGCGCGACCGGCCCGACCTCGACCTCGTACTCCTCGCCGACCAGCGACGCCTTGGGTTCACGGTGCATGGCGGCTCGGCTCCAGGTGCGGTTGGGGGTGGTGGGGCTGCCGTGGACGAGAGCGCCCACCGGTCAGCCCACCAGTCTAGGCCCTCGGCTGCCCGCCGCCGACCGGCCGCTCCTCCGCCGCCGCCTGCCGGCTCGGCGTGCTGTCGGCCTTTGCCTTGTCGCCCTTGGGCGGCCCCACCGGGCCACGCCGCACCGCGCCCGGCGCATGCCACTCGGCCCGCTTGCGGGCGCGTTTGCGGGCCAGCTCCGAGGAGTCCAGCTGCCAGGGCACGGACGTCACCATGACGCCCGGGGTGAACAGCAGCCGGCCCTTGAGCCGCAGCGCGCTCTGGTTGTGCAGCAGATGCTCGTACCAGCGGCCGACCACGTACTCCGGGATATAGATCGAGATCACGTCGCGGGGGCTCTCCAGGCGCAGGCTCTTGACGTATTCGATGGCCGGCCGGGTGATCTCGCGGTAGGGCGAGTCGAGGATCTTGAGGGGGACGTCTATGCCGCGCTCGGTCCACTCCTCCTGCAGCGCCTTGGTCTCGGCCGGGTCCACGCTGATGCTCAGCGCCTCCAGCTTGTGGGAGCGCATCAGCTTGGCGTAGGCCAGGGCGCGCAGCGTCGGCTTGTGGATCTTGGAGACGAGGACGATGGAGTGCACCCGGGAGGGGCGCACGGTCTCGGACTCGTCTTCCTCGTACGCCGACAGCTCGCCCGAGACGCTGTCGTAGTGGCGGCGGATCGCGGTCATCAGGACGTAGAAGACGACCATGCCCAGCAGGGCGACCCAGGCGCCGTGGGTGAACTTGGTCAGCAGCACCACGGCCAGCACCAGGCCGGTGAAGAAGGCGCCGAAGGTGTTGATCGCGCGCGAGCGGAGCATCCGGCGGCGCACCGCCGGGTCCTGCTCGGTCCGCAGATGGCGGTTCCAGTGCCGCACCATGCCGGTCTGGCTGAGCGTGAAGGAGACGAAGACGCCGACGATGTAGAGCTGGATCAGCCGGGTCGAGTCCGCGCCGTAGATGTAGACCAGGATGGCGGCGGCGCCGGCGAGCAGCACGATGCCGTTGGAGAAGGCGAGCCGGTCGCCGCGGGTGTGCAGCTGGCGCGGGAGGTAGCGGTCCTGGGCGAGGATCGAGCCGAGCAGCGGGAAGCCGTTGTACGCGGTGTTGGCGGCCAGGAACAGCACCAGCGCGGTAGCCGCGGCCAGCACCACGAACAGCAGCGAGCCGTCACCGAAGACGGCCGCCGCGACCTGGGTGATCACCGGGTCCTGGGTGTAGTGCTCGCCGAGCGCCACGCCCTTGTTCAGCAGGTCCTTGGCCGGGTCCTCGGCCATCTTCACATCGGTGGCCATCGCGAGGGCGATGATCCCGCAGAACATGGTGACGGCGAGGCCGCCCATCAGCGCCAGCGTGGTGGCGGCGTTCCGGCTCTTGGGCTTGCGGAAGGCGGGCACGCCGTTGCTGATCGCCTCGACGCCGGTGAGCGCGGCACAGCCGTCGGAGAAGGCCCGCAGCAGCAGGAAGACCAGCGCGAACCCGGCGAGCCCGGTGTGCTCGGCCTTGATCTCAAAGCCGGCGGTGGGCGCCTTCATGGAGTCGCCGAGGACCAGCCCGCGGTAGGCGCCCCAGGCGATCATGATGAAGACGCCGGCGACGAACACATAGGTGGGGATCGCGAACAGCTTGCCGGACTCGCGCACGCCCCGCAGGTTCATCAGGGTCAGCAGCAAGATGATGCCGATCGCGCACAGGGTCTTGTGCTCGACGAAGAAGGGGACCGCGGATCCCAGGTTCTCCACGCCCGAGGAGATCGACACCGCCACGGTCAGGACGTAGTCGACGAGCAGGGCGCTCGCGACGGTCAGCCCCGCCCGGGAGCCGAGGTTGGTGGTGGCGACCTCGTAGTCCCCGCCGCCGCTGGGATAGGCGTGCACGTTCTGGCGGTACGAGGCGACCACCGTGAACATCAGCACGATGATCGCGACCGTGATCCAGGGGCTGTAGTGATAGCCCGACGCACCCGCCACCGACAGAACGATCATCACCTGCCCTGGCGCATACGCGACGGAGGACAGCGGGTCGGAGGCGAAGACGGGGAGCGCGATGCGCTTGGGGAGGAGCGTTTCTCCCAGCTTGTCGCTGCGCAGCGCCCGCCCGATGAGGATCCGTTTAGGAACGTCGGTCAGTTTGGACACGGAGAGGATCGTAAGCGGTAGCCCGGGCCGCCGCCCACCCCGCCCGAGGCATGACGGCGGGACCCGGTGAACCCGTTTACTGCCCGCGCCACCACGCCGCGAGCGAACCCCACCGGCGGCGCTGGGCCGCCCGCGCGGACTGGCCGGGCGGGTCGGACTCGGCCGGTGCGGTCTGCGGAGACCCGTGGGGCTCCGCCGGGGCCGCCGCCGGGGCGGGCGCGGAAACCGCCGCGGGGACGGCTGCGGCCGTGGGCCGGGCCGTGACGGGGAAGCGGACGGGCAGCGCCGCGAGCGCGCGGTGGAAGGGGCCGGTGCGCCAGGCCAGCTGGTCGACCGGAACGGCCAGTTCCATGTCCGGGAGCCGGTCGAGAAGCTTCTCGATGGCCACCGAGGCGATCACCCGCGCCGGGCTCTCGGCCGGGCAGCGGTGGGCGCCGATGCTCCAGGCGAGGTGGGCGCGGTTGCCGAGCCGGCCGTCGGAGGTCAGCTCGGGGTCGGTGTTGGCGGCGGCGTAGCTGGTGAGGATCGGCTCGCCCTGGCGGATCCGCAGGCCCGCGAGGTCCAGGTCCTGGCGGGCGAACCGGGTCCCGAAGTTGGCCAGCGGGGGGTCGGTCCACAGGACCTCGTCGATGGCGTCCTGGACGGGCAGGCTGCCCCCAGAGAGCTCACCGGCGAACCGGTCGTCGGAGAGCAGCAGCCGCAGCGCGTTGGCGATCAGGTTCAGCTGGGGCTCGGTTCCGGCGGCCAGGATCAGCATGAGCTGCTGCAGCAGTTCGTCGTCCGCCAGCCGGGAGGGGTGGGCGAGCATCCAGGAGGTGATGTCGGCCGCGGGCCGCCGGCGCTTGGCGGCGATCAGGCTCGCCATGTAGTCCAGCAGCTCCTGGTTGGCCTCGGCCGCGTCCTCGCCGCTGTCGAAGAGCCTCGCCATGGTGCCGACGAGGCGCAGCCCGTGTTCGGCGGGGTAGCCGAAGAGCTCGTTGAAGACGAGCAGCGGGATGGCCGCCGCGTAGTCGGCGAGCAGGTCCGCTTCGCCCCGGTCGGCGAACGCGTTGATCAGCGTGTCGGCGCTGCGCTCGACGTATTCGCTCAGCGCGTACGGGTCCAGCCGGGTGAGGCTGTCCGTGATGGCCCCGCGCAGCCGGGCATGCGCCTCGCCGTCGTTGAACAGGGCGTTGGGCCGGTACATCATCATCGGGCCCACCGGGCAGTCCGGCGGGATCCGTCCCTCGTTCAGCGCGCGCCAGCCGCGGGGGTCCTTGGCGAACCGCTCGGTGTCGCGCAGCACCTCGAGCGCGAGGGAGTAGCTGGTGATCAGGTACGCCTCGACGCCGGGGGACAGCTCGACCGGGGCGATGGGCCCGTACTGCCGCAGCCGCTCGTAGAAGAGGTGCGGATCGGCGGCGAACTCGGGTCCGTACAGGGGCAGGCCCTGGGCGGCGGGGCGGGCGGGTCCCCCGAAGCGGGCTTGGCCCGCATGCGCGGGGCAGCCCGGCGGCGGTACGACTCCGACTCCGGCCTCGGTGTCGGGGCGGTACCCGACTGCGGCCGTGGTGTCGGGGCGGTAGGTCACGCATGCTCCTGGGAGGGTGGGGCCTGGCGGTTCTGCAGATACTGCACGAGGGCGATCAGGGCGTGGGTCGAGGAGATCCGGTCCCGGGCGTCGCAGGTGACCAGCGGGGTCTCCGGCAGCAGGTCGAGCGCTTCCCTGACCTCCGCCTCGGCGAACCGCGGCGCTCCCTCGAAGTGGTTGACGGCGACCGCGTACGGCAGGCCGTGCTCCTCCAGGATGGCCATCACCGGGAAGGACTGATCGAGCCGCCGGGTGTCGGCGAGGACCAGGGCGCCCAGGGCTCCGCGCGTCATGTCCTGCCACAGCCGGGTGAAACGCTGCTGTCCGGGGGCGCCGAACAGATACAGGACCAGCGTGTCGCTCAGGGTGAGGCGGCCGAAGTCCATGGCCACGGTGGTGGTCGTCTTGTCCTCGATCCCCTCGAGGTCGTCGACGAGCGCACCGGCCTGGGTCATCGTCTCCTCGGTGCGCAGCGGCTTGATCTCCGACAGCGAGCCGACGTAGGTGGTCTTGCCGACCGCGAAGTGCCCGACGACCAGCAGTTTCACCGCTGTTCGGACGGTCTGCGGCAGATAGACCGCTCCCTCAGAGGCGAGCGCGGAGTCCATCGAGCACCTCCTGCAGAAGCTGGATGTCGGGCAGCTCGGCCGTGGGGATGGGCGACCGCGTGGTGATGTGGCCGCTGTCCACGAGGTCGCCGAGCAGAACCTTGGTGACGCTGACCGGCAGCTGCAGATACCCGGCGACCTCGGCGACCGAGAGGGCGCCGCCGAGGCACAGCTCCATCAGCCGGCGCTTCTCCGGGCTGAGGCCGGCGAGCGGCCGGTCCGGATGCGCCATGACCAGCGTCACCAGGTCGAAGGTGTTGCGGGTCGGATAGGCACGGCCGTCGGTCACGACATACGGCCGTACCAGTCCTCGTTCGCGCCTGGCCGGGGTCATGCCGGGCTGCCGATGCCCTGTCGGGTGGTGCCCTGGCGGGGCGGGCTGGTCAGCTCCTTGCCGAGCCGGTCGACCAGCTTCTGCATCCGGTAGCTGACCGCCTCCATGTCCACGTTCTCGGTGGCGGAGACCGCGAGATAGGCGCCGGGGCCGGCGGCGATCAGGAAGACATAGCCGCCGACGAACTCGATGAGCGTCTGCTGCCAAGGGGTCTCGTCGTCCGGGTCGCAGAACTCGGCGGTGGAGCGGCTGATCGACTGAAGACCGGAGAGCGCCGCGGCCTGGCGCTCCGCCTCGTCCCGCGCGATGCCCTCGGAGTGCGCCCGCAGCATCCCGTCCGCCGAGAGCAGGATCGCGTGGCGCGCCTCCGGCATCTTCACGACCTCGTCGAGCATCCAGCCCAGCTCGTTGTTTATGTGGTCGTTCATGCCTGGCGATTCCCTTCTTCGGTTTGGGGGGCGGCGTCCTGGTGACCGGAACGGCCCGAGCGGGTGCCGCGTGCGAAGGCACCCATGCGCTGGGCCGTCTCCTCGGCCGAACGGACGCGGTGCGAGCCGGTGTCGGGCTCCGGGGTGGCCGTGGGCCAGTCGTCCGCCGACTGCTGAACGGTGGGCTGCCGCCGACGGCGCTTGGGCAGTCCGCCGGCCGTCGAGCCGTACGTACGTGACGCTTCATCGATCGCCGACGGATGGGTCAGCGCGGAGGGCGCCTGGTCCGCCGGGGCGGGCGCGGCCTGCTGGGGAGCGGGCTGCTGGGGCACGCCCTGCTGGGGCGCGGCCTGCTGATGGGGGATCTGCCCCACGGCGGGCTCGGTCCGGCGGGCGGAGCGGGTCTTGCGGGTCGGAAGGGAGGGGAGGGTGTGCAGACCCGAATCCAGGCCCGACTGCTGGGGCTCCTGCGGTACGGCCTGCCGGTTGCCCGGCTCCTCGGCGTCGACGTGGGTGAGCAGCGCGGTGGGCAGGAAGAGCACGGCGCGCACACCGCCGTACGGGGACCTGGTGTCCACGGAGACGCTGAAGCCGTACCGCGCGGCGAGCAGGCCGATGACGGCGAAGCCGAACTGCGGCGGGTCGCCGAGCCGGGCGACGTCCACGGCGCGCTCTCCGGACAGCAGCGTGGCGGCGCGCTGCACCTCCAGGCCGTCCATGCCGACGCCGGCGTCGTCGATCACGATGACCGCGCCGTTGTGCACCGGCTGCAGGCTGACCTCGACGTTGGTGTTGGGCTGCGAGTGGCGCGCGGCGTTGTCCAGCAGCTCCGCGACGGCGAGCACGACCGGCTCCACCGCGCGGCTCATCACGGCGACGTCGACCAGGGCGTGCACCTGGACCCGGCGGTAGTCACGGATCCGGGACTTGGCGCCCCGTACCACGTCGGTCAGCGGAGAGGAGACCCGCTGGCGGCCGGGCCAGGAGCCGCAGAGCACGGCGATGGCCTGGGCGCGGCGGCCGAACTGGGAGTTGGCGTGGTCGATCTCCAGGAGGTCCCGGAGCACATCGGGGTTGTCGTGCCGGTCCTGCATCTGGGAGATCGACAGCTGCTGCTCGTTTGCCAGACCCTGGATGGCGCGCATCGACGCCTTGAGCGCCGCCTTCGCCGAGGCGTCGGCCCTCGCCTGCGCCTTGTCCACCGCGCGGGTGAACAGTTCCACGACTCCGTGAAGACTCTGCGCGAAGGCGGTGCCGGCCAGCCTTTCGTCCCTCAGCCCGGGCAGCTGCGAGGGCTGGTTGATGGCGTCCGCGATGACCGGAAGGCGCATCTCGACGAGGTGTTGGAGCTCTTCGTCGCGCGACTTCAGGCTTTCCTCAAGCGTGGCGTTACGCCTGCGCACGCCGGCGGTGATCGTTCGCTGGCGCATCAGCAGGACGAAGACGACGAGCAGGACAACACCCAGGCACCAGCTCACCGCCTCCCATATGTGATCTGTCATCAGAAACCTCGTGCCAGGAGAACGCGGGCGCGGACGATTCAGTGCCCTGATGTCCCGTCCGGAAACGGAATACGGCGATCATCTTAGCCACGCCCGTGTCTTGGCGCCCGATGCCCGTAACAACATTCGAACTGTCAGGGCACCATTGCCAATTCTGGTGAAGATCCCATGAAGATCGGGAAGGCCGCGGGGAGATGGCGTCCCCTCAGTCCGGGGCAAAAACGACCACGCCGCCATCTTGCCGCGATGAGGCCACGCCGCGCGCTCCGGCGACCGGCGACACGCCGACGGGAAGAGCGGCCGCAGCGCGCCGGGACCGCTTCCGCACCACCGGAACGTTCGCAAGCGGCGTTCGCCGTTCCGGGGCGCCGCCGCCCCCTTGTACACCGTACGGCGCCAGCTCTCCACCCGGACCTGAGCAGGGGACTCGGGCCCGTCACACAAGTGCGGATACGGTGGTGACAGACGCCGTGGCGGACAGCCTTCCGCTGCCCCGCGGCCTCGACAACGGGGCCCCTACCCCGCTGTCGCCCCGTAGGCCTGGAAGGAAGATGTGAGCAGGGTGTTTGTGCGGTTCAGCACGGTAATGAGGAGTGCGGGGTAGTCGCATGCATATCGTGATCATGGGCTGCGGCCGGGTGGGTGCGGCACTCGCCCAGACCCTGGAGCGACAGGGACATACCGTCGCCGTCGTCGACCAGGACCCGACCGCCTTCCGCCGCCTCGGCGCCGGCTTCGGCGGACGCCGGGTGACCGGCGTCGGCTTCGACCAGGACACCCTGCGCGAGGCGGGCATCGAGGAGGCCGGCGCCTTCGCCGCGGTCAGCAGCGGCGACAACTCCAACATCATCGCGGCCCGGGTGGCGCGCGAGATGTTCGGCATCGAGAACGTCGCGGCCCGTATCTACGACCCCCGCCGCGCCGAGGTCTACCAGCGGCTCGGCATCCCCACCGTGGCCACCGTGCGCTGGACCGCGGACCAGATGCTGCGGCGGCTGCTGCCGTCCGGCGCGGAGCCGCTGTGGCGCGACCCCAGCGGCGGAGTGCAGCTCGCCGAGGTGCACACCTCCCCCGCCTGGGTGGGCCACAAGGTCAGCAAGCTGCAGGAGGAGACCGGCGTGCGCGTCGCGTTCCTCACCCGGCTCGGCGAGGCGATGCTGCCGACCTCGGAGACGGTGCTGCAGGAGGGCGACCTGGTGCACGTGATGATGCGCACCGACGAGGTGGAGAAGGTCGAGGCGGCGTTCGATGAGGGACCCGAGGAGGCCGGACGGTGAGCAGGGGGCACCTCCCAGCGGTGGCTGGGGAAGTACGCACGGCGGCCGGGCCGAAAGCGAAAGCCGCACCTTTGCTCCGTGCGGGCGACGGTGCCCGCGGCGGAGCCGCTGATGTGACGAGCAGCCGCTGGCGCGGCGGGGCGAACGAGGAGGCGCTGTGAGGGTTGCCATCGCTGGAGCGGGCGCCGTGGGGCGTTCCATCGCGAGCGAGCTGCTGGAGAACGGGCACGAGGTGCTGCTCATCGACAAGGCGCCGACGGCCATCTCCGTGGAGCGGGTGCCGCAGGCCGAGTGGCTGCTCGCCGACGCCTGCGAGATCACCTCGCTGGACGAGGCCGCGCTGCAGCGCTGCAACGTGGCGATCGCGGCGACCGGTGACGACAAGGTCAACCTGGTCGTCTCGCTGCTCGCGAAGACCGAGTACGGGGTGCCGAGGGTGGTCGCCCGGGTCAACAATCCCAAGAACGAATGGCTGTTCAACGAGGCGTGGGGCGTCGATGTCGCGGTCTCCACGCCACGGCTGATGTCGGCGCTGGTCGAGGAGGCGGTGAGCGTCGGCGACCTGGTGCGGCTGCTGCGCTTCAGCCACGGCGACGCCAACCTGGTGGAGCTGACGCTGCCGCCGGAGGCGGCGCTGGCCGGCACCCGGGTCGGGGACGTGGAGTGGCCGGAGGACACCTCGCTGGTCACCATCATCCGCGGCACCCGCGTCCTGACGCCGAGCAAGGACGACGTCCTGGAGGCGGGCGACGAGCTGCTGTTCGTCGCGGCCCAGGCCCGCGAGGAACAGCTGGAGGAACTGCTGTCCGTCCAGCGCGCGGACGCCTCCTAGCGCTCTCCTGGCGCCCGTACGCCTCCTGGCGCCCGTACGCGACACAAAAGCGCCGGGCGGGCCACATCGGCCCACCCGGCGCTTTGTCGGTCTCTCAGAGGCCTCTCGGGGGCCTCTCAGGGGCCTCTCAGGGGCGCGGCGGATAGCGCCGGTCCGCGGACTCCTGCTGGGCCTCGCTGACGATCTGGTCGGTCCACTCCGCCAGCAGCGGATCGCCGATCTTCTGGGCCTGGGCCTGCGCCTCGGCCTCGGCGGCCTTCGCCCGCTCCCGCTCGCGCTCCGCCTTCTCCTCCGCCTCCATCTCCGCGATGACGTCGATCGGCGGCGGGGCCTTGGCCAGGAATATCCACGTCAGATAGACGGCCAGCAGGAACGGCGGAATGCCGAGCGCGACCTTGACCCAGCCGAGCTGGGTGGCGTCGCCCCACCAGTACAGCGGGAAGAGGATCGCCGACTTGGCGAGCAGGATCAGCCCCCAGGCCCAGGTGGACTTGGTGTACGCGCGGAACCGGCCGGGGTTGCGGGTGCGCCAGGAGAGGTTCTCCTTGAGCATCGGCCCGAGCAGCACGCCGATCAGCGGATAGCGGAAGATCGCCGAGAGCACGTAGGCGATGGCCAGGCCCAGGGTGTAGAGCATGCCCGGCAGATAGAAGTTCTTCGCGTCGCCGGACATCATCGCGAAGATCGCGCCGAAGGCGACCCCGAAGACCCCGCTGAAGGCGTGCTTCAGGGTCTCCTTGCGGATCAGCCGCGCCAGCGCGAGGAGCACCGTGAGCCCCAGCGACGCCAGGGCCGCGAGATGGATATCGCGCTTGATCGTGTAGAACAGGACGAAGACCAGCCCGGGGACGGTGGTGTCCACCATGCCCCGTACCCCGCCGAACGCCTCCAGGAGCGCGGTGTCCGCCGCCGCTCTGCTCTGCGCGGCGGCCGCGGAATCCTCTTCGGTCGCCGTCGGCTCGTCGTCTCTCGTCACCGGCTATTCCTGTCCGAGCGGTCGGAGTTCGTACTTGGGGTTGAACAGCACCCGGCGTCCGTGGCTCATGGAGATCCGGCCGGTGGCGATCAGCTTGCGGCCCGGCTCGATCCCGAGGATGGAGCGCCGGCCCAGCCACACCACGTCCAGAGCGGCGGTGCCGTCGAAGAGCTCCGCCTCCAGGGCCGGCACCCCGGCCCGGGGCCGCAGCGTGACGGTGCGCAGTGTACCGGTCACCTTGACTATCTGCCGGTCGCCGCATTCGCCGATCTTGGTGCAGCCGGCGGCCTCGGCGTCCTGCTGCAGCTCCGCGGAGTGAAGCTCCTCCTGGGAGCTCGACAGCCGGTCCAGCATCCTCCGGAATCGGCCGGCCGGCTTATCGGATTTGCCAGGGGGCTCGTCTACGGCACTCATACGGCCAGCGTACCGGGGAGCCCTCACGGGGTCGCCGCCCGAACCGGCGCTCAGCACCCGAACCGGCGCTCAGCGCTCGAACCGGCGCTCAGCGCTCGAAGCGGTAGCCCATGCCCGGCTCGGTGACGAAGTGGCGCGGATGCGAGGGGTCGGCCTCCAGCTTGCGGCGCAGCTGGGCCATATAGACCCGCAGATAGTTGGTCTCGGTGCCGTACGAGGGGCCCCAGACCTCCTGCAGCAGCTGCTTCTGGCTGACCAGCCGGCCCGTGTTGCGGACCAGGACTTCCAGCAGATGCCATTCGGTGGGCGTCAGCCGGACGTCCACGCCGCCGCGGTTGACCTTCTTGGCTGCCAGGTCGACCGTAAACCCGTCGGTCTCCACGACCGCGCCGCCGTCGGCCGCCCCGACGGGCTCGGCCCGACGGACGGCGGCGCGCAGCCGGGCCAGCAGCTCGTCCATGCCGAAGGGCTTGGTGACGTAGTCGTCGGCCCCGGCGTCCAGGGCCTCGACCTTCTCGTCCGAGGTCTGGCGGGCCGAGAGGACGAGGATCGGGACCCGGGTCCAGCCCCGCAGCCCCTTGATCACCTCGACACCGTCCATATCGGGCAGGCCCAGGTCGAGTACGACCACGTCGGGGTGGCGGGTGGCGGCGAGCCGCAGGGCGGTGGCGCCGTCGGAGGCGGCGTCGACCTCGTATTTGCGCGCCTTCAGGTTGATCACGAGCGCGCGCACGATCTGCGGCTCGTCGTCCACCACGAGCACCCGGTTCATCTGACGGCCTGCCTTTTCGCTTGTGTCTGGTCCATAGTCGCTGATCACGAAGTGACCTGGGCGGGCAGCGGGGAGCTGACCGGCTCGCGGCCGGCGGCGGCCCGCAGGGTGAGCACCATGGTCATCCCGCCGCCGGGGGTGTCCTCGGCGGCCAGCCGGCCGCCCATCGCCTCCACGAAGCCACGGGCGACCGCGAGCCCGAGGCCGACCCCCGCGCCGCGCGGGGCGTCGCCGTACCGCTGGAACGGCTCGAAGATGCGGTCCTTGGCGCTGTCGGGGACGCCGGGGCCGCGGTCGGCGACCCGCAGCTCGACGCGGTCGCCCAGGGCGCTGGCGGACACCAGGACGGGCAGGCCGTCCGGGCTGTACTTCACGGCGTTCTCCACGATGTTGGCGACGCTGCGCTCCAGCAGGCCGGGGTCGACCGCGACCATCGGAAGCTCCTCGGGGATCTCGAGGCTGACGCAGGTCTCCGGGACGCCGACCAGGGCCATCGGGACCACCTCGTCGAGGTCGATCTCGCGGATCAGCGGCGTGACGGTGCCGGTCTGCAGCCGGGACATGTCGAGGAGGTTGCCGACCAGGTGGTCGAGGCGGTCGGCGCCCTTCTCGATGCCCTCCAGGAGCTCGGCCTCGTCCTCGGGCGACCAGGCGACGTCGTCGGAGCGCAGCGAGGACACGGCCGCCTTGATGGCCGCGAGGGGGGTGCGCAGATCGTGGCTGACGGCGGCCAGCAGCGCGGTGCGGATGCGGTTGCCCTCGGCCAGGTCCCGGGCCCGCTCGGCCTCCAGGGCCAGCCGCTGCCGGTCCAGGACCACGGCGGCCTGGGCGGCGAAGGCGGCGAGCACCCGGCGGTCCTCGGCGGGCAGCACCCGGCCGGAGAGCGCGAGCGCCATGTGGTCGCCGACCGGCACGTCGACGTCCGCGTCCTCGGGCCGCTCGGGCAGCGGCGCTCCCCCGTTGCCGCCGACGCTGCCCGCGCAGGTCCAGGGGGCGACATCGCTCTCCCGCTCCAGGAGCGCCACCGAGTCCATGCCGAAGGTCTCGCGGACCCGCTCCAAAAGCGCCTCCAGACTGGTCTCGCCGCGCAGCACGCTGCCGGCGAGGAAGGACAGCACCTCGGATTCGGCGCGCAGCCGGGCGGCCTGGTGGGTGCGGCGCGCGGCGAGGTCCACGACGGAGGCCACACAGACGGCCACGGCCACGAAGACCGCGATGGCGACGATGTTCTGGGGGTCGGCGATGGTGAGGGTGTGGGTGGGCGGGGTGAAGTAGTAGTTCAGCAGCAGCGAGCCGACGGCCGCCGAGGCGAGGGCCGGCAGCAGCCCGCCGAGCAGCGCCGCGACCACGGTGAGGAACAGGAACAGCAGCACCTCGTTGGCGAAGCCCGGTCCGCCGTCGGTGGCCAGCGCGCCGCCCGAGTGGGTCAGCAGCAGGGTGAGCAGCACCGGCCCGGCGACCCCGGTCAGCCAGCCCGCGATCAGCCGGGCGCGGCCGAGCCGGGCGCCGCGCGCGACCGGCAGACCGCGGCCCTTGGCGACCTCGTCGTGGGTGACGATGTGGACGTCGAGGTCGGGCCCGGAGTCACGGGCGACCGTGGCGCCCACACCGGGCCCGAAGATGTACTGCCAGGTCTTGCGGCGGCTGGAGCCGAGCACGATCTGGGTGGCGTTGACCCCGCGTGCGAAGTCCAGCAGCGCACGGGGGATGTCCTCCCCGATGACGTGGTGGAAGGTGCCGCCCAGGTCCTCGACGAGGGTGCGCTGGAGAGCGAGCTCTTTGGGCGAGACGGAAGTCAGGCCGAGGCCGTCGCTGCGGGCGACATAGACGGCCAGGACCTCGCTGCCTGAGCCCTTGGCCGCCATCCGGGCGGCGCGGCGGATCAGGGTGCGCCCCTCGGGGCCGCCGGTGATGCCCACGACGATGCGCTCGCGGGCCTGCCAGGTGGAGCGGATGCTGTGCTCGGAGCGGTACTGCTGGAGGTATTCGTCGACCCGGTCCGCCGTCCACAGCAGGGCCAGCTCGCGCAGCGCGGTGAGGTTGCCGGGCCGGAAGTAGTTGGACAGCGCGGCGTCGACCTTGTCCGGCTTGTAGATGTTGCCGTGCGCCATCCGGCGGCGCAGCGCCTGGGGCGACATGTCGACCAGCTCGATCTGGTCGGCGCGGCGGACGACCTCGTCGGGCACGGTCTCCCGCTGCCGTACCCCCGTTATCGACTCCACCACGTCGCCCAGCGACTCCAGATGCTGGATGTTGAGGTTGGAAACAACATCAATGCCCGCCCGCAGCAGCTCCTCGACGTCCTGCCAGCGCTTGGCGTTCCGGCAGCCGGGAACGTTGGTGTGGGCGAGTTCGTCGACGAGGACGACGGCGGGGCGGCGGGCCAGGACCGCGTCCACGTCCATCTCCGTGAACTGGGCACCGCGGTACTCCATCTCCCGGCGGGGCACCTCCTCGAGGCCGCGCAGCATCACCTGGGTGCGCGGCCTGCCGTGGTGCTCGACGAATCCGACGACGAGGTCGGTGCCCCGCTCGACCCGCCGGTGGCCCTCGGACAGCATGGCGTACGTCTTGCCGACGCCCGGCGCCGCGCCGAGGTAGATACGAAGCTTCCCGCGTCCCATGGTCTCATTTTCCCCGTTGGGCGTTTTCTTGAGGAAACCTGCCGTCCGGCCGCTTTCGATCGCCGTTGACGGCTCTCTGACGGCTGTGACCACGCTCTTGACGCTTCTTTTACGCCCCCCTGGCTTGCGGAGCAAAAAGCCGGTGAGCCGCACTCCGAGGGAGGGAGTGCGGCCCACCGGCGCCGCTGGCGTCAGGCTTTGCCGACGACCTGGATCAGCCGGATGCCAGCGAGCAGCCCGCCAGGGCGTCAAGACCAGAGGGGGCGGTCGCGCCCTGGCGGGAGATCGAGATGCGGATGCGGTCGATGGTCGAGGTGCGCTTGTCCTTCAGCGGGCCGAGGATCGCGTTCTGGACGAAGTTCGGCCCACCCTGGCCCACGGACGAGGCCAGCCGCTTGTTGGCCTCGTTGATCTGCGTCTGGAGCAGCGCGATATTGCGGTCCACCTCCGCCTGGGCGGCGGCGGGCACCGCGCCGACCTTCGAGGCGACGTCCGGGCAGCTGATCGACTGCCCGGTCCCGGTGCCGGCCCCGGCGTCCGAGCCCGCGCCGTCCTCCGCCCCGGAGCCCGGATCCGTGGGCTCGGCGGTGCCCGGAGCGGTCGCGGGGGGCTCCGCCGCGCCGCCTGAGCCCGCGTCGGAGCCCTGCCCGGCGCCACCCTGCCCGGCGCCCGCGTCACCGCCCAGGGAGCACTCGGCGAGCGCGTCGAGGCCCTGTGGCTTCTCGGCCTGGCGGCCGATGGAGATCGCGATCCGGTCCAGGGTGGACTTCCGCTTGTCCGCCAGCGGGCCGAGGATCGCGTTCTGGACGAAGTTCGGCCCACCCTCGCCCGCGGACGAGGCCAGCCGCTTGTTGGCCTCGTCGATCTGCGTCTGGAGCAGTGCCAGGTTGCGGTCCACCTCGGCCTTGGCCTTGGCGGGGATCTCGGGCAGGGAGCCCGTCACATCGGGGCAGCTGATGGTGGACGCCGCTTTGGTGCTCGCATCGCTGCTCGATCCCGAGCCGTCCTGCCCGGCCATGGCGGCTCCCACCGCGACAGCCGCACAGGTAACACCGCCGATGGCACCGACAACCAGGACGCGCCGACGGTGCAGTAACGGAAGGCCACGGGACATCTGATCACCTCGTGAGGTCACAAACAGCAACGGTCTACTGGTGGCGCCCCGTCCTGCCCCTGCTCCGGGTCGCGCAAGGTCTCGCGCCCATCAGTACGGGCCGGGTGACAGCTGTGTTCAATGTGCCTCAAGAAAAAATCCGCCCGTGCAAAGCCGCCGCGGAAAGAGCGGGAAGAGCTGCGGAAAGAGCGGGAAGAGCCGCCGCCAGGAGCGGCGTCCGGAAAGCCCGAGGGGCCCGGGAGACTGGCTCCCGGGCCCCTCGGACTCGGCCGGCGACAGCGCCGGCGCGCGGCGCGCGTGCGCTCAGCGCACCTCGCTGATCTCCGGCCCGCGCTGCAGCCGATCGGCGCCGCCCGCGAACCGCGAGCCCTGCGCCTCCTCCTGCTGCACCCCGTCGGGCACCATCTGCGCATCGTCCGGCAGCTTGAGGACGATCGGGTCGCGCGGGGCCATCGGGCCCTCGCCGCGCACCACGACCGTGTCCCGGAAAATCGCTTCCAGCAGGCTGCCGGTCTCGGGCTGCACCGCGCCCTGCCCGGAGATCACCCCGCGCAGGAACCAGCGCGGCCCGTCCACACCGACGAAGCGGACCACCTGCACGCCGTTCTTGCCGTCCGGCAGCTGCACCGGCACCTGGGCGCGCAGCTCCCAGCCGAGCGGGCCCTCGACCTCGTCGACGACCCCACCCTGCTGGGTGATGCCGGTCGCGATCTCGTCGCGCACCTCGCCCCAGATGCCTTCCTTCTTGGGCGCGGCGAACCCCTGGAGCTGGACGGCGCTGTCCCGCAGCACCACGGTCGCGGCGACGATCGCGTCACCCGCGACCTCCACCCGCAGCTCCATGCCCTCGACACCGGGCACGAACAGGCCGCCCAGGTCCACTCGGCCCTCGCCGGGCTGACGCACCTCGGACACGTCCCACGGCCCTTCGGGGCGCGGCGCCGGGGGCAGGCTCACCCGCTCGGCGACAGCGTCCTCCTCGGGGTCCGCGGCAGCACCCGCATCCTCGGCGCTTTCGCCGTTCTCGGCCAACTCCTCGGAGGCCACGTCGAGCGGCTCGACGTCCTCCTTGCTGCGCTTGCGGCGACGTCCGAACACGTCATCGTCCTTCCCGGTCGGAACCGACCGAAGCGTACCTATTCCCACCCGATGCCCTACCCGTTGAACCGTCCACTGCGGCATGACCGCCGGTGGACCCGAAGCCCCCGTCGGCCCGCGCCGAACCGGGAAGCTCCGCCACCTCGTGGAAGCGCACCTTCTCGACCTGCTGGACGATCAGTTGGGCGACCCGGTCGTAGCGCTCGAACCGCACACTCTCGCGTGGATCCAGGTTGACCACGATCACCTTGATTTCTCCACGGTACCCGGCATCGATGGTCCCGGGCGCATTCACCATGGCGACCCCGCAGCGGGCGGCCAGTCCGGACCTCGGATGCACGAAGGCGGCATACCCGTCCGGGAGCGCGATAGACACTCCGGTCGGCAGTACCGCGCGCTCACCGGGGGCGAGCTCGGCCGCCTCGGTGGTGACGAGGTCGGCGCCGGCGTCGCCGGGATGGGCGTACGCCGGGATCGGCACCTCGGGGTGCACCCGGCGGATCAACACATCTACGGGCGTCACAGTCACTGCATCCCCTTCGTTCGCCCCGCCGCGCCAGCGGCTGCTCGTGACATCAGCGGCTCCGCCGCGGGCACTGTCGCCCGCGAGGCGCAAAGTGCTGCTTGCGTAGCCCCCTGCGGCCCGGCGGCCTCGCCTGCGTCCCTCACGCCATCCCCTTCGCCCGTGCCTTTGTTCGCTTCGTTCGCCATGCGTCGCTCACGGATTCACCTCGAACGCGCGCGCGACCTTCACCTGGTCCGGATCGGCGAGCGCCGCGTCGATCTCCTCCGAACGGCCGTTCTTGATGAAGTGGTCGACCTTGACCTCTATGAAGAGCGCGTCGGCCCGCACCGCGACCGGGCCCTCCGGGCCGCCCATCCGGCCGGTGGCCGTGCAGTAGATCTTGCGCCCGTACACCGCCGTCACCCGCGCGTCCAGGTGCAGCACGGTGCCCACGGGCACGGGCCGGAGGAAGTCCGTCTCCAGCCGTCCGGTCACCGCGATGACCCGCTGCAGCCAGTTGAGCGCCCCCAGCGCCTCGTCCAGCGCCGCGGTCAGCACCCCGCCGTGGGCCAGGCCCGGCGCCCCCTGGTGGCCGGTGCGCACGGTGAACTCGGCCGTGACGCTCACGCCGTCGCCCGCCCGGGGTTCGAGGCCGAGACCGTGCTCCTGGCCGCAGCCGAAGCACGCCTCGTAGTGCGCGCCGAGGACGCCCCCGGGCGCGGGGGCGTCGGGGTGCCGCACGGGTGCCCTGGCGCCGTCCGGCGGCTTCAACGCGGTCTGTACTCCACTCACATCGGCTGACCTTACCCGCGCGGGAAGCGCCGGTCGGCGGCCATGCCAAGCTTGGCACCATGCAGCCTTACGAAGAACGCCTGACCGCACCCCGTTCATGGTGGTTCATCGCATTTCTGGTCGGGGTCGCGGGGGCACTGATCATGCTGCCGTTCGGGACGCTGCCGATGCTCGGCGGTCTGATCGGCGGGGCGGCGGCCGCCGCGGTCGTGGTGAGCTCCTACGGTTCGGTGCGGGTCCGGGTGGTGGCGGGCTCACTGGTCGCCGGTGAGGCGAAGATCCCGGTGTCGGCGCTGGGGACGGCCGAGGTGCTGGACCGCGACGAGGCGGCCGCCTGGCGCACCTACAAGGCCGATCCGCGGGCGTTCATGCTGCTGCGCAGCTACATCCCGACCGCGCTGCGGGTGGAGGTCACCGATCCGCAGGACCCGACCCCGTACGTCTACGTCTCGACCCGCGACCCCGAGGCCCTGTCCGCCGCTCTCTCGGCCGTACGGGCCCAGTAACCGCCCGACCCCCACCGGCTCGGTGGGTCAGGCCTCCAGCGGCGGAAGCGCGCCCCAGGGCACCTGCCGGGCGCGCAGATCCTTGCGGATCTTCCGGGCGAGCTTCTTGGTGTCGCGCCGGTTCATCGCGGCGCCCACGGTGGCGCCGATCATGAAGGGCGCGAGGTTCGGCAGATTGCGGAAGCTGCGCTTGAGGACCTGCTGGCGCAGCTCACGCTTCGCTTGAACGCCGAGCGCGGCGTTCACACTCGCCGGGACGGCGGCGGCGTCGATGCCGCGCTCCTCGGCCCATGACCCGAGATAGGCGATGGCGCGCTGCCGGCCGGTGCCGGGCGCGCGCACCCCGTAGACCTCATGGAGCTCGGCGATGAGCTTGATCTCTATCGAGGCGACGCCGATGATCTCGGCGGCCAGCTCGGTGGGCATGGCGGGCGGGGCCGGCAGCATCGCCGCGGCGCCAACGCCCGCGCCCACGGTGGAGGTGCCGTTTGCGGCACCGGCCACCAGTTTGTCCGCGATCTCTTCCGGGCCGAGCCCGGGGAACTGCTTGCGCAGCGCGGCGAGGTCGCGGACCGGAATCCGCGGAGCGTTCGCGACGATCCGATCGGCGACCGCGTAGACCCCCGCTCTAGCGCGCTCGCCTCCCTTACGGGCACCTCGGCCGACAGCGGCCGCGAGCGAGGCCAGCCGGCCTCGCTCGACGTGCGCCTCGGTCACGTCGCCGTGCCCCGCATCCACGCCGGACCCGCGGCTTACGCCGCGCAGTCGCGGCAGATCGGCTGGCCGTTCTTGGTCTCGTTGGCCAGCTGGCTGCGGTGGTGCACAAGGAAGCAGCTCATGCAGGTGAACTCGTCGGCCTGGCGGGGCAGGACCCGCACGGACAGCTCCTCGTTGGAGAGGTCCGCGCCGGGCAGTTCCAAGCCCTCGGCCTGTTCGAACTCATCCACGTCGACGGTCGACGCGGACTTGTCGTTCCGCCGGGCCTTCAGCTCCTCAATGCTGTCCTCGTTGACATCGTCGTCGGTCTTGCGTGGGGTGTCGTAATCCGTTGCCATGTCGCTCTCCCCCTCTGGGTGTCTGCGGTGTCTCCAGCGCACGTAACGCGTGAGAGGCCGGACTTGTGCCCGACCCGAGGCGGAGATTTTGCCTCACATCAAGGTCTGTTACTCAATCGACACCCAACCGCACCCCTGAAGAGGTGATCGGCTTGGATGGCGATCGGGACCGTACACGGTCCGAATGTCGCACTCACATGCGCCCTCACGTGTACTTCCCGTGATCACGGCCTCCGGAAACCCGGACTTTCCCGGCTTTCCACCAGTCGTGACGATCACACAGAGTATATGGCTTGAAATTCGTCCATGTGATCGATCACACAGGATACAGGTGGGGGTCGGATCGCCAAAATTCCTCCCAAAGCGAACAGGGAACCTCCCAGCGATAGCTGGGGGAGCTGCGGCTGCGTCCCGGAACTTCTCCTCGGCCTCAGCCGACTCTCAGCTGGTCTTCAACCAGGGGCGCCTGCAGCCTGGCGCCCCAGCCAATATCAGACCGGGAGCACGACCCGCATCACCAGGCCGCCGCCGTCCCTCGGCTCGGCGGTGATCCGACCGCCGTGCGCGCGGGCCACGGAGCGGGCGATCGACAGGCCGAGCCCGACGCCCTTGTCGCTGCCCGTGCGCTCGGTGCGCAGCCTGCGGAAGGGCTCGAAGATGTTGTCCAGCTCGTACGCGGGGACCACCGGCCCGGTATTCGCCACCACCAGCACCGCCTGTCCCGCCCCCTCCTGCACCTCCGTGGTCACCTCGACCCAACCGCCCTGAGGGATGTTGTACCGCACCGCGTTCTGGATGAGGTTCAGCGCGATCCGCTCCAGCAGCACGCCATTGCCCTGGACCACCGCGGACTGCCGCACCCCGCGCACCGCCACGCCCTTGTCCTGCGCCTCCGTACGGACCTGCTCCAGCGCCTGGGAGGCGACCTCGGCGAGATCCACGGGCTTGCGGTCGACGATCTCGTTGTCGCTGCGGGCGAGCAGCAAGAGGCCCTCCACCAGTTGCTCGCTGCGCTCGTTGGTGGCCAGCAGCGTCTTGCCGAGCTGGGCCAGGTCAGGGGACGCCTGCGGATCGGAGAGCTGCACCTCCAGCAGGGTCCGGTTGATCGCCAGCGGAGTGCGCAGCTCATGCGAGGCGTTGGCCACGAACCGCTGCTGGGCGGTGAACGCGCGGTCCAGGCGCTCCAGCATCTCGTCGAAGGTGTCGGCCAGCTCCTTCAGCTCGTCGTCCGGGCCGTCCAGCTTGATCCGGCGGGACAGGTCCGAACCCGCCACCTGGCGTGCGGTGCGGGTGATCCGGCCGAGCGGCGAGAGCACCCGCCCGGCCATGGCGTAGCCGAACGCGAAGGCCACCACGGCCAGGCCCAGCAGCGCCAGCAGCGACCGGCGCAGCAGGGCGTCGAGGGCGAGGGCGCGCTGGTGGTTCATGCAATTCGCCACCGCCTGGTTGAACAGCGTGGTGCTGGACTGGCTGGGCAGCTCACAGGTGGGGTCGGTGAGGCTGTAGTCCATCTTGACGATCTGGAACGGGAGCTTGCTGCTCCCCTGCAGGACGTCCGCCGCCAGCAGATAGATGATCGTCAGCAGCACCACGCCGGCGATCAGGAACATCCCGCCGTACAGCAGGGTCAGCCGTATCCGGATCGTGGGCCGCAGCCAGGGACGCGGGCTCGACACCGGCCGCGGGTCCCAGCTGGGCTTGGGTGGTGCGGTGGGCGGAATCGGGGTCGTGGCCATGCCCGATCAGATCCGGTAGCCGGAGCCGGGCACCGTGACGATCACCGCGGGCTCGCCGAGCTTGCGGCGCAGCGTCATGACAGTGACCCGGACCACGTTGGTGAACGGGTCGGTGTTCTCGTCCCACGCCTTCTCCAGCAGCTGCTCGGCGGAGACGACGGCGCCCTCGCTGCGCATCAGCACCTCGAGCACCGCGAACTCCTTGGGCGCCAGCTGGACCTCCCGGCCGTCCCGGAAGACCTCACGGCGGTTGGGGTCCAGCTTGATCCCGGAGCGCTCCAACACCGGCGGCAGGGCGACCGTGGTGCGGCGGCCGAGCGCCCGTACGCGGGCGATCAGCTCGCTGAAGGCGAAGGGCTTGGGCAGATAGTCGTCCGCGCCGATCTCCAACCCCTCGACGCGGTCGCTGACGTCGCCGGAGGCGGTCAGCATCAGCACCCGGGTGGGCATGCCGAGCTCGACGAGCTTGCGGCACACATCGTCGCCGTGGACCAGCGGAAGGTCCCGGTCGAGGACGACCACGTCGTAGTCGTTGACCGCGATGCGCTCCAAGGCGGCGGCCCCGTCGTACACGACGTCGACGGCCATGGCCTCCCGGCGCAGTCCGGTGGCCACCGCATCGGCGAGCAGCTGCTCGTCCTCGACGACGAGTACACGCACGTTCGTGGGTCCTTCCCTTGGGTGCCTTACGGGCGACATGGAATGCCCGGCGGGCTCGATCCGGCCGGACTCGATCGGCGCCCGGCGTCTCCATCCTGCCTCGAAGGCTCATAAACCGGCGGTAAGGGGGATCCGGAAGGGTCTGCTCAAGATTCTTTTTGTGCGGAGGTTTCCCCTCACAGAGCGATGGGGAGGACGACTGCACACCCCGATCACGCCCTGTATGTGGCATCCCACAAGCATCTCTGTCACCAGCAGGGACCACGCACGTGATCGTCCCGCCCCGGCACACCCCCGTGCCACCGACCCACGATGAGGGGGCGCACATGGACGCGTTCACCGCAGGCATTCTGCAGCGTATAGAGACCACCCAGTCCGATCTCACTCGCGCCCGTGAGACGGGCGACGACTACCTTGCCGATGTCGAGCTGTCGGAGCTCGAAGACCTGCGTCGGCTTGCCGCCGAGCACGGCGTGGAGGTCGGCGCGATCGCCTGACGGCGATCTCCCGGCACCCGCGCTCAGCAACTTTGCGACGCCCCGGCTGCCCTTGCGGCACCGGGGCGTCGTGCTGCGTTCAGACCGCGTTCAACGGGTCTGAACGCCCGGACGGGCGCCTGTACGGGCAGCCGTACGGGCGTCACAGGATCAGTCGTGCCAGGCGCCCAGGTCCTCCAGGAGCTCCTGCAGCGGCTCGAAGAGGCCAGGGGGCGCGGCGATGATGAGCTCGCCCGAGGCCGCGATCCCCGGCCGCCCGCCGGTCAGCGCGCCCGCCTCGCGAGCTATCAGCGCACCGGCCGCGTAGTCCCACGGATTCAGCCCACGCTCGTAGTAGCCGTTGAGCCGGCCGCACGCCACATCGCACAGATCGATGGCAGCCGACCCGCCGCGCCGGATGTCGCGCACCTTGGGCACCAGGGAGCGGACCACCTCGGCCTGGCCGATGCGCCGCTCGGTGCGGTAGCCGAAGCCGGTGCCCACGAGCGCCTGATCCAGCACGGGCGCGGGACGGCAGCGCACCCGCTCCCCCCGCTCCTGCCCCTCGGCTACGAGGTACGCACCCCCGCCGAGCACCGCGTGGTACGTCTCGCGGCGCATCGGGGCCGTCACCACGCCCACGACCGTCTCGCCGTCCCGCTCGGCGGCGATGCTCACCGCCCAGGCCGGCAGGCCGTAGAGGTAGTTGACCGTGCCGTCGAGCGGGTCGATCACCCAGCGCACCCCACTGCTGCCCTCGGTGCTCGCGCCCTCCTCCCCCAACACGCCGTCGTCGGGGCGGCGGTCGGAGAGGAAGTCCGTGATCAGCTTCTCGGCGGCCAGGTCCATCTCGGTGACCACGTCGATGGGGCTGGTCTTGGTGGCGGCCACGCCGAGGTCGGCCGGGCGGCCGTCACGGAGCAGGTCTCCCGCCCGGCGGGCGGCCTCCAGGGCGACGTCGAGGAGTTCGGTCGTGAGCGGGTCGGTCATCGTGCTCCTTAAAGGCATGCGGGCGGACGGCACTGTGTCCCCCGCTCAATCTTGGCGCGCTTCAATGTGCGGGCTTCCCTCGTCTCCAGCTCGCTCCTTCGTCGCTGCGCGGCTCCTCGGTCCAGCCCGCACAGGGCGCCAAGACACGCTCGCCACGACGTTGGCGGGCCGGTGCTCGAGGCTCGGCTCCCAGGGGCGGTGCGGTCGTGCGCTCAGTCCTCGCCCGCGGCGGCGGGCCGCGGCGCCCGGGCCGGGCAGCAGCCCGCCGGGCAGAGGTCGTGGCTCGGGCCGAGCGCGCCCAGCGCGCAGCGCGTCGGCGCGGCCGCCTCCCGGCCGGCGGCGAAGCGCTCGGCGGCCGCGCGCTCCAGGACCAGATCGCGCACCGCGGCCGCGAAGCGCGGGTCCGCGCCCACCGTCGAGGCGCGCGCGACCGGCAGCCCCAGCTCCTCGGCCTTGGCCGCCGCCTCCGTGTCGAGGTCGTACTTGACCTCCATGTGGTCCGAGACGAAGCCGATCGGGATCATCACGGCGGCGGGGGCGCCCGCGCCGTGCAGCTCCTCCAGGTGGTCGCAGATGTCCGGCTCCAGCCACGGGATGTGCGGGGCGCCGCTGCGCGACTGGTAGACGAGGCGCCAGGGGTGCTCCACACCGGTTTCCTCGCGCACCGCGTCGGCGATCAGCCGGGCCACGTCCAGGTGCTGGGCGACATACGCGCCGCCGTCCCCATGGCCCTGGGGCGGGCCGGAGGTGTCGGCGGCGGCGGTCGGGATGGAGTGCGTGGTGAAGGCGAGGTGCGCCCCGGCGCGTACGGCCTCGGGCAGCTCGGCGAGCGCGGCGAGCGTCGCGTCGACCATGGGCCGGACGAAGCCGGGGTGGTTGAAGTAGTGCCGCAGCTTGTCGACGCGCGGCGTCTCCAGGCCCTCCGCCTCGAGCGCGGTCAGCGCGTCGGCAAGGTTCTCGCGGTACTGGCGGCAGCCGGAGTACGAGGCGTACGCGCTGGTGGCCAGCACCAGCACGCGGCGGTGGCCGTCGGCGGCCATCTCGCGCAGGGTGTCGGTCAGATAGGGCGCCCAGTTGCGGTTGCCCCAGTAGACCGGCAGGTCGAGGCCGTGCTCGGCGAAGTCCTTGCGCAGCGCCTGGAGCAGCTCGCGGTTCTGCCCGTTGATCGGGCTGACGCCGCCGAAGAGGAAGTAGTGCCGGCCCACCTCCTTCAGCCGCTCCCGGGGGATGCCGCGGCCACGCGTCACGTTCTCCAGAAACGGCACCACGTCCTCGGGGCCCTCCGGGCCGCCGAAGGAGAGCAGCAGCAGGGCGTCGTACGGAGCGGAAGATCGAGCGGGGGATGGCTGGGCTGGCTGTTCCGGCATGCCTCCGATCCTGCCACCCGGCACTGACGGGCGGGAAATGGACCTGCGCAGCCCTGTGGATGGCCGTAATCTGTCTCGGCGCCTACGTTCCTTACCGGCTTGACCGCTTATCCGCTCACCTGCCCATCACCCCTGTCACCCCTGGCACCCCTGCCAGGACTTGCCCACCGCGGAGCCCTCCCTTGCCCAGCCCCGGCCCCTATCGCGCGATATTCGCCGCCCCCGGCACCAAAGGCTTCGCCGCCGCGGGGTTCCCCGGCCGGCTGACGATCTCGATGACCGCCATCGGCGTGGTCACGATGATCTCCGAGCTCACCGGCCGGTACGGACTGGCGGGCGCGGTGTCGGCCGCGCTCTCGATCTCCTCGGCGGCGCTGGGCCCTCAGGTCTCCCGGCTGGTGGACCGGCACGGCCAGCGGCGGGTGCTGCGCCCGGCCAGCCTCGTCGCGCTCACCGCCGTCGCCGGGCTGCTGCTGAGCGCGCATCTGCGCTGGCCGGACTGGACGCTGTTCGCGTTCGCCGCGGCGGCCGGGTGTGTGCCGAGCATCGGGGCGATGGTGCGGGCCCGCTGGGCGGCGATCTACCGTGACACGCCGGACCGGCTGCATGCCGCGTACGCCTTCGAGTCCGTCGTCGACGAGGTCTGCTTCATCGTCGGCCCGATCCTGTCCGTCGGTCTTTCCACCGCCTGGTTCCCGGAGGCGGGCCCGCTGCTGGCCGGCTGCTTCCTGGCGGTCGGGGTGCTGGCGCTGACCGCGCAGCGCGCCACCGAGCCCGTACCGCATCCGCGCGAGCACCACACCGGCGGCTCGGCTCTGCGCTCGGCCGGGCTCATGGTCCTGATGACCGCCTTCGCCGCCGTGGGCGCGCTCTTCGGGGCGATCGACGTGGTGACGGTGGCCTTCGCCGAGGAGCAGGGCAACAAGGCCGCGGCCAGCGTGGTGCTCGCCATCTACGCGGCGGGCTCCTGCCTGGCGGGCGCGGTCTTCGGGCTGCTGCGTCTGAAGGGTTCGGCCCCCCGCAGGTGGCTGCTGGGTGTCTGTGCGATCGCCGTGAGTATGATCCCCCTCCAACTGGTCGGGAACCTTTCGTTTCTGGCCGTGGCGCTCTTCGTCGCGGGCCTGGCCGTCGCACCGACGATGGTCACCACCATGGCCCTGGTCGAACAGCTCGTGCCACGCGCGAAACTGACCGAGGGCATGACCTGGGTGAGCACCGGGCTCTCGGTCGGGGTGGCGCTCGGCTCGTCGGCCGCCGGATGGGTGGTCGACGCCGCCGGAGCGCGCGCGGGGTACGCGGTGCCGGCCGTGGCCGGGGCGTTCGCGGCGGCGGTGGCGTTCCTCGGGTACCGCCGGCTGCGGCCGGCGCCACAGCGGGAGGGGTCGGGCGCGGATGGCCGTAAAGACCGTAAGGACCATGAGGACCAGCCGGAACGGCGTGTGGCGTAACTGGGCGGGCAATGTGGTCGCCCGGCCGGCCCGGAGCATCGCCCCCTCGTCGACCACGGAGCTGGCCGAGGTGGTGCGCCAGGCGGCCGAGGAGGGCCTGCGGGTCAAGGCCGTGGGCACCGGCCACTCCTTCACCGCCGCGGCCGCCACGGACGGGCTGCTGATACGCCCCGAGCGACTGGCCGGGATCCGGGAGATCGACCGGGAGGCGGGGACGGTGACCGTCGCGGCGGGCACCCCGCTGTGGCAGCTCAACCACACCCTGGCGGCGCACGGCCTGTCGCTGACCAATATGGGCGACATCATGGAGCAGACGGTGGCCGGGGCCACCGCCACCGGCACCCACGGGACGGGCCGGGCCAGCGCGTCGATCGCCGCTCAGATCAGAGGTCTGGAGCTGGTGACGGCGGACGGCTCGGTGCTGCGCTGCTCGGCCGAGGAGAATCCGGAGATCTTCTCCGCCGCCCGGATCGGGCTCGGCGCACTGGGCGTGGTGAGCGCGATCACCTTCGCCGTCGAGCCGGAGTTCCTGCTCACCGCGCACGAGGAACCCATGCCCTTCGCCCGGGTCATGGCGGATTTCAACCAACTTGTCGCGGAGAACGAACACTTCGAGTTCTACTGGTTCCCCCATACGGGCAGCTGCAACACCAAGCGCAATAACCGCACCGACGGGCCCGCCGCCCCGCTGGGCCGGGTGAGCGGCTGGGTCGACGACGAGCTGCTGTCCAACGGCATCTTCCAGGTGGCCTGTTCGGTGGGGCGGGCGGTCCCCGCCACCATCCCCGGCATCGCCAAGATCTCCAGCCGCGCGCTGTCGGCCCGCACGTACACGGACATCCCTTACAAAGTCTTCACCAGTCCGCGCCGGGTCCGCTTCGTCGAGATGGAGTACGCGGTGCCGCGCGAGGCCGCGGTCACGGTGCTGCGCGAGCTCAAGGCGACCGTGGAGCGCTCGGGGCTCAGGGTCAGCTTCCCGGTGGAGGTGCGCACCGCACCGGCCGACGACATCCCGCTGTCCACCGCCTCGGGCCGGGACACCGCCTACATCGCGGTGCACCTGTACCGGGGCACCCCGCACCGGGCGTACTTCACGGCGACCGAGCAGATCATGACCGCGCACGGCGGGCGCCCGCACTGGGGCAAGCTGCACAGCCGCGACGCCGCGTATCTGGCGGAGGCCTATCCGCGGTTCGGGGAGTTCACGGCCGTCCGCGACCGGCTGGACCCGGAACGGCTGTTCGGCAACGACTATCTGCGGCGGGTCCTGGGCGACTGACGCGCCCCACCCTGACCCCCACTCTCGGCGCCCACTCCGACCCCATCTGCCCCTGCCCGCACATTCGTTCCCATCCGGGAAGAGAAGCGAACAAAATCGAAGGAGATCGTTCCGTTTCTGTCGATCATGTGAAACTTGCCACCCACATCACGCCCCACGCCGCCCAGCTCATGGCCCACAGGCCCGCCACGGCGAGAACTTGACTGGCGCGCCGCTCCACCTGAGCGGCCCGAATGGAGTACTGTTGCGGTCCCTGGCCCCGCTTTCCCGTCCGGCCGCCCGGACCCAACGGGAGGGGTCAAAAGGCGGCAACTCAACCGGCGGCGCCGCGACATGACATGGGGATCGCTGCCCCGAGCGACGGCGCCGTCGCTTTGGGCTGCAAACAGGTCACCGTGCCATAACGGCGGATCGGGGCGCAGGCCCGACACGCCGGGCAACTCGGCAAAGTTGTGGCAGGCTGCACCCGGGCACGCCACACTCGTCTAGCGGGAGAGCAGCGACGCAACCGTGACGTCGGCAGGCACCACCCGGGAGGTCCCCATGCCCGAACTGCGTGTCGTGGCCGTCAGCAACGACGGCACACGGCTGGTGCTCAAGGCTGCGGACAGCACGGAGTACACACTTCCCATCGACGAGCGTCTGCGCGCCGCCGTGCGCAACGACCGCGCTCGGCTCGGCCAGATCGAGATCGAGGTCGAGAGCCATCTGCGGCCGCGCGACATCCAGGCCCGTATACGCGCCGGCGCCTCGGCCGAAGAGGTCGCGCAGATGGCGGGCATCCCCGTCGACCGCGTGCGCCGCTTCGAGGGTCCGGTGCTCGCGGAGCGCGCCTTCATGGCCGAGCGCGCCCGCAAAACACCTGTGCGCCGCCCCGGTGAGAACGCCGGGCCCCAGCTCGGCGAGGCCGTCGCGGAGCGGCTGCTGCTGCGCGGTGCGGAGAAGGACACCGCGCAGTGGGACTCCTGGCGGCGGGACGACGGCACCTGGGAAGTGCTGCTGGTCTACCGCGTGGCCGGGGAGCCGCACTCGGCCAGCTGGACCTACGACCCGCCCCGGCGGCTCGTCCAGGCCGTGGACGAAGAGGCCCGGGCGCTGATCGGCGAGGCCGACGACACCCCGGAGCCGAGCTTCCCGTTCGTACCGCGGATCGCCCGGCTGCCGCGGGACCGTGATCGAGAGCGCGACCGGGACCGGCCGGGCTCGTTCGAGCGCGGCGACGGCGAGTCCGACTCCACGGCGGCGTCCGCCTCGGTGGAGGACGGCCTCGGCGGCGAGCGGGACTCGCTCACCAGCCTGCTGGAAGCCGTGCCGAACTTCCGGGGCGACATGATCGTGCCGGACGCGCCCAGCCCGGCCTCCCCGGCGGACGAGCCCGTCGAGGAGCCCGAGCCCGTCGAGCCCCCGGCCCCGGCGGCCAGCGCCGGCTCGGCGTACGCGGACGTCCTGATGCCCCGTTCGGTCGCCGGCCACCGCGATCGGCTGACCGGCACCACGGACCGTCAGGCGGAGGCGGACGGCGTGCGTCCGGGCCGCCGGGCGGCGGTGCCGAGCTGGGACGAGATCGTGTTCGGCACCCGCCGCAAGAAACAGGAGTAGCGGCGGCACTTTCACGCTGGCCGGGCCTCGCCGTCGTACGCCGACGGCGAGGCCCCCCTTTGGGGCTCGGCTCTCCCCCAGCTACCGCTGGGAGGTGCCCCCGGCCGGCGCATGTGCCCCTCAGCCGCGGTCGGGGCCGGTGGCCACCGGGCGGGTGGAGTCGGCGGACCACTCACTCCAGGAGCCGACGTACAGGGCCGCCGGGACGCCCGCGACCGCCAGCGCCAGCACCTGGTGAGCGGCCGAGACGCCCGAGCCGCAGTAGACCCCCACCTCGGCCTCCTCGGTGGCGCCGAGCCCGGCGAAGCGCTCGGCCAGCCGCTCGGCGGGCAGGAACCGGCCCTCGGGGGTGACGTTCTCCATCGTCGGCGCCGAGACCGCCCCCGGGATATGCCCGGCCACGGGGTCGATCGGCTCCACCTCGCCTCGGTACCGCTCGGCTGCCCGCGCGTCCAGCAGCAGTCCGCGCCGGGCGAGCGCCGCCGCGCCGTCCGCGTCCAGCAGCGGGAGGGCGCCGGGCCGGGGCTCGAAGTCGCCCTCGGGCGGGGCGGTGGTCTCGGTGCTCAGCGGGCCGTCGTGCTCGGTCCAGGCGGCCAGGCCGCCGTCGAGGACGCGTACGGACGGGTGGCCCGCCCAGCGCAGTAGCCACCAGGCGCGCGCCGCCGCCCACCCCTGTCCGCCGTCGTACGCCACCACGCGCCGGTCCGCACGGACTCCCGCCCGGCGCATCGCGGCGGCGAAGATGGACAGGTCCGGCAGCGGGTGGCGGCCGGCCGCGCCCGCGGGGCCCGCGAGTTCGGCCTCCAGGTCGACGTAGACCGCACCGGGGAGGTGCCCGGCCTCGTAGACGGGGCGGCCGGGCGGGCCGCCCAGCTGGTAGCGGACGTCCAGGAGGAGCGGCGGTTGCTCCCCCGCCAGCTCGTCCATGAGATCGGATGCGGTGATGATGGCATTCATGGGCACCATCTTTGCGTAGATACGTCTGCGACGATTGGCCCACTCGATCACCCTCCGTACAGATGACGGACACCTCGCGGCCATGGCCTGGAAACGGATGCGGGGCTCGAAAGCGGGCATTGTCCTGGCAGGAGCCGCGAATTGCGGCGCGGCCAGGGCGCGCGTTGCGACAGGGGGTGCGAATATCTGTCGGGCGCCACCCCCATCACCGCCCCGCGCACCAGCGGGCCGGCCGGAGCCGCACGGACACCACAACGGTCCGAGGAGAGAGTGACGATGACCGAGGCAGCGACTCGGCACACGCCGGGCACGCCTTGCTGGACGAGCCTGATGGTGCACAGCCTGGCCGCGACGCAGGAGTTCTACCACGCCTTGTTCGGCTGGGAGTTCACGCCGGGTCCTGAGCACCTGGGCGCGTACGTACGCGCGCGGATCGGCGACCGGCCGGTCGCGGGGCTGGGTGAACTGCCTCCGGAGCGCCACCTCCCGGTCGCCTGGACGACGTATCTGGCCTCCGACGACGCCGACGAGACGGCGGAGCTGATCCGCGCCTGCGGCGGCACCGTGGCCGTGGGCCCGCTGGACGCGGGCGAGGCGGGCCGGATGGCCCTCGCGGCCGACCCGCAGGGCGCGGCCTTCGGCGTATGGCAGGCGCGCGAGCACCTGGGAGCCGAGGAGATCGGGTCGCCGGGCTCCCCGGTCTGGCACGAGCTGATGACCTGGGACTCCTCGGCCGTCGGCAAGTTCTACGACATGGTCTTCGGCTGCCACAGCGAGCCCTCGTCCCGTCGTCCTGACGGCCCCGGCCCGGCGCCCGAGCCCGGGTCCGATGCGCTGACCCTGCGAGTGGCGGGGCGGCCGGTGGCCGCGATCCACGGCATGGGCGGCGCCCTGCCGCGCGACCGGGGCCCGCACTGGCGGACGTACTTCGCGGTGGCCGACGTGGACAAGGCGGTGCGCCAGGTGACCGAGCTGGGCGGCTATGTCGTCCTGCCGCCCCAGGACGGCGTGGCGGGGCGTACGGCCACCGTCACGGACCCGGAGGGGGCGGCCTTCGCCCTGGTCGGGACGGACGGCTGACGGGCGGCTGAGAGGCCGCTGAGGGGCGGCTGAAGGTCGTCTGGGGTCTGTCGTCAAAGGGGGCGTCCGGCCGCGAGCGGCGTCTGGTGCGGTGCCTCGCAAGGCGGAGCATCGTCCTCGTACTGGGCGCTGCGGTCGATATGCCGCTGACGCGGCGTGGCCGGGCGGTGCGACAACGCGGCGAGGCGCCGCCCGCCGCGGTAGCGGCTGATGTCACTGCGGCGTCGGGAGCAGGGCGCCCCCTTTGACGACAGGCCCTAGGGGGCGGTCCGGGGCGTTGTTCGGGCGTCGTGTGGCACGGGGGCCGGGGCCGCCGCCGGGTCGACGGGGAGCACATCCGGCGACAGCGTGGCGGCGCGGGCGGCCGCGGCCGTCATGCGGCGCCGGTGGTGGCGCCGGCACAGCACCTCGTAACCCACCTCGGCCCCGGGCTGGTTGACGTCGCCGACGACGACTTGGGCGCCCTCGACGACCATCTCGCCGCCGACGGTACGGGCGTTGTGCGTGGCGCGGGCCCCGCACCAGCACAACGCCTCGACCTGCAGCACCTCGATCCGGTCCGCGAGCTCGACCAGCCGCTGGGAGCCGGGGAAGAGCTTGCTGCGGAAGTCGGTGGTGATGCCGAAGGCGAAGACGTCGAGCCCGAGGTCGTCCACGACGCGGGCGAGCTGATCGATCTGGGACGGGGCGAGGAACTGCGCCTCGTCCACGATCACATAGTCGGCGCGGCCCCCGGCCGTGAGGATCCCGACCACATGGGCGCAGAAGTCGAGGTCGTCCCCCGCCTCGACGGCCTCGGTGACCAGCCCCAGCCGCGAGGAGAGCTTGCCCCGGCCCGCCCGGTCGTCCCGGGTGTAGATCATGCCCTGCAGGCCGCGCGCCGAGCGGTTGTGCTCGATCTGCAGAGCGAGGGTGCTCTTTCCGCAGTCCATGGTTCCGGAGAAGAACACCAGCTCGGGCATGGGGTGGCGGGGCCTTTCGTACGGTCGGGACGGGCGAGGCGGAGGGGAGCGGGACGGCTCAGGAGCGTACTTCGAGCAGCGGGACAAGCTGCTCGACGGGGGTCATCGAGCCGTGCAGCCCCACCATCGCCGACTCCTTCGGCTCGGTCCGCGACGCGACGATCGCGACATCCGCGCTGGCGGCGGCCACCACATCGCCGATCCGCCGGTACACCCGCTCATCCACGCCGCCGCCGTCCTCCGGCCGCCCGAACCAGCCCGCCTCGATGGCCTCGTCACGGCTCGCCACCCACATCTGCTCGCCGAGCACCTCGCGCCATACCGCCAGCACATCGCCCGCCGCGCCGGGGACCGCGTACACATGACGGGCGCGGCCCTCGCCGCCCAACAGGGCGACTCCGGCCCGCAGCTCCCAGTCCTCGTCGAAGTCGATCCGCGACTCCGGGTCGAAGGGGACGTCGATCATGCCGTGGTCGGCGGTCACGTAGAGGGCGGCGCGGGGCGGCAGTTGCTCGGCGAGGCGCTGGACGAGCCCGTCCACGTAGCGCAGCTGGGCACGCCACTCGTCGGAGTCGACGCCGAAGCGGTGCCCCTTGCCGTCGACTTCGCTGTAGTACGTGTAGACGAGCGAGCGGTCGCCCGCGGCCAACCGCTCGGCCGCGAGGTCCATCCGCTCCTCGCCGGAGAGCCGGCCGAGGAAGGTGCCGCCGCTCAGCGCGATCTTGGTGAGCGGGGTCTCGGCGAAGGTCGGCGCGGACACCTGGCAGGTGTGCACACCCGCGGCGTCGGCCAGTTGGAAGACGGTGGGGTACGGCTGCCAGGCGTGCGGATCCGTCCACGGCTGCCAGCGCAGCTGGTTCATCAGCTGGCCGGTGGCGGGGTCGACCACCGTATAGCCGGGCAGGCCGTGGGCGCCGGGCGGCAGGCCCGTGCCGACGGAGGCCAGCGAGGTCGCGGTGGTGGAGGGGAAGCCTGCGGTGATCGGCGCCCCGGTGCCGCCCAGCGAGCCGGGCAGCAGCGAGGTCAGAAAGGGCGCTTCGGCGGGGTGGGCGCGCAGCAGCTCCCAGCCGAGGCCGTCGACCAGGAACACGCATACGCGGTCGGCGGGCGCTAGGGCGAGCCCCGAAGACAGCGAGGGCAGGCCCGGGACGCCCTGGCCCGCGGCGACGGCGGGCAGCAGATCGGCGAGCGAGCCCGTGCCGTAGCGCGGCACGGGGGCGGAGCGCGGGTCGAGCGGCTGGGGATCGGGCTCCTGCCAGAGGGAGGCGGTGGCGGAGTCCGCGATGGAGTCGGACATCAGCGGCCTGTGTCCGGCGTTTCCGCGGTGGCTTCCGAGAGCGACTGGGCGAAGGCGAGGGTCTGCCGGACGCTGTCGGGGCCGTCGCCCGCCTCGCTGACCCGCAGGCTCAGGTCGTCGGCGGTGGAAGAGCCGGTGTAGCCGTGGTCGGCCTCGCAATTGGGGTCGCCGCAGGCGGCGGGCTCGAGGTCGAGGCGGTTGACCGCGCCCCAGCCGATGGTGAGGACCACCTCGCGGGGCAGCGTGCCGGGGGTGTACGACTCGGGGTTGGCCACGACCCGGCTCAGCACGACCGAGGAGATCCGCTGCAGCTTCACGGACTCGGTGGAGGTGGTGGCGTACGGCGACGGGGAGGTGCCGTCGGCGGCCTGCTCGTCGGTGTGGCTGACGATGAAGCGGGTGCCGGTCAGGACGAGGACCGTGACATGGCGGCGGACCTCGTTGGAGTCGAAGGTGGTCTCCTGATGGACCAGATACGAGACGACCGGCTCACCACCCACGGCGGCCTCCACCGCTTCGGCAACGAGTGCCGGGTAATAGCCACTGCGCTCGATCGCCGCGCGCAGCCCCTGGGTCGTCGTACCGGTCTTCGCCATGTGCCCATCCTACGGGGCCGCACCGACACCGGCGCCCATGCCGGCCATGGCCGCGGACGTCAGTAGCTGGGCAGGTGGCGGGGGCCGAGGTCGGTGCGCGGGGGCGGCGGGGCCAGCCGGACGGCCGCACCGAGCACGGACAGGCCGTGCGGGGCGACGACGACCGGTTCGAGGTCGACGGAGACCACCTCGGGATGGTCGTCCACCATGCGGGACACCCGCAGCAGGAGTTCTTCGAGCGCCGCGGTGTCGACTGGTCTTGAGCCGCGCCAGCCGAACAGGAGGGGTGCGGTCCGGATGGATCTGATCAGCTCGGCGGCGTCCCGGTCGGTGGCCGGGACGAGCCGGTGGGCGGTGTCCCCGAGCAGTTCGGAGGGGGCTCCGGCGAGCCCGAACGAGAGCACCGCCCCGGCGGCGGGGTCGATGGCGGCCCGTACGACGGTGTCGACGCCGCGCGGGGCCATCCGCTGCACGACGAGCCGCAGCTCTTCGGGGGCGCCGAGGTAGTCCGTCAACTCGGCGTAGGCGCGTCGGAGTTCCGCCTCGCCGCCGAGGTCGAGGCGCACACCGCCCAGGTCGGCGCGGTGGCGCAGATGGGGGGCGGTGGTCTTGAGCGCGACGGGGAAGCCGAGCCTGGCCGCGGCCCGTACGGCGGCGTCCGGGTCGGGGGCGGGGAGCGCGGGCAGCACGCTGACGCCGTAGCGGGCGAGGAGGCGCTGGGCGTCGGGGGCGGAGAGGGTGACGGTGTACGGGGCGGGGGCGTCCGCCGACGCGTCGGGCGGCGCGGCGGCGGCCTGGGGGGGGGGGGCGCCATCGGCCGGGGCGGCTTCGGCCGGCGCACCCTCGGCCGGGGCCTCCTCGGTCTGGGCTTGCGCCGTCGGCTCGCCCTCGGTCGGCGCGAGCAGTACGTCGATGTCGGCCGCGGCGCCCGCCTCGTCGATGTCCTCGTACTCCGGGACCCGGCCGGGCTCCTCGGCCTGGCGCCGCCACCGCGCGTACCCCACGGCCTCGGCGAGGGCTCGTACGGCGCGCTCCGCGGCCGGGTAGGCGGGGATCCGCGGGGCCGGGAAGGGCGCCTCGTCAGCCGCGTCGCCCCCGGCTGCGCCCCCGACCCCGTCTTCCCGGCCCCCGGCACCGGGGGCGTCCCAGGGCGCGGCCAGGGCCTCGGCGAGCCCTGGGATCTGCAGGTGGACCACCGCCACCGGCTTGGCCGCGCCGCGCGCCGCGGCCCCGGCGGCCGCGCCGCGCATCGCCCGGGCGAGGTCGGCCGCGGCGGCGGCGCCGACGCCGGGGATGGCGGTGACGACGACCGCGTCGCACGCGTCGTCGGCGAGGGACGCGGCGAGGGCTCGCCGGAAGTCGTCGGGGGCGGCGGCCGTGGTCAGGTCGCGGGGCGGCAGCGGGCGCAGCCCGTCGGTGAGGCAGGCGTCGTAGGTGAGCAGCCCCAGGGAGTCGGAGTTGCCCAGAATGGCGATGCGCGGGCCGCCGGGGAGCGGCTGGGAGGCGAGCAGCAGCCCGGCGTCGACGAGCTCGGTGACCGTATCGACCCGGATGACGCCCGCCTGCCGCAGCAGGGCGGAGACGGTGGCGTCCGGGATGCCGGGGGCGGGGACGGCGTGGCCGGTGGGGGCGCTGCCGCTGTGGCGGGCGCCCTTGACGACCACGACCGGTTTGACCGCGGCCGTGCGCTTGGCGAGCCGGGTGAACTTGCGGGGGTTGCCGATGGACTCGAGGTACATCAGGGCGACGTCGGTCCGCGGGTCGTCGTACCAGTACTGCAGGACGTCGTTGCCGGAGACGTCGGCGCGGTTGCCCGCGGAGATGAAGGTGGAGACCCCGGCGGTCCCCGCGCCGCGCAGGTCGAGCCCTGACAGCAGCGCGATGCCTATCGCCCCGGACTGGGTGAACAGGCCGAGCCGCCCGGGGGCGGGCAGCCGCGGCGAGAGGGAGGCGTTCAGCCGCACGCCGTCGGCGGTGTTGATGACGCCGAAGGCGTTGGGGCCGATGATCCGCATGCCGTAGGTGCGCGCCTGGCGGACCAGCTCGCGCTGCCGGTCGCGGCCCTCCGGCCCGCTCTCCGCGTAGCCGGCGGAGACCACGACGAGGCTCTGGACGCCGCTGTCGCCGCAGTCCGCGACCACGGAGGGCACCTGGGCGGCGGGGACGGCGACGACGGCGAGGTCGACCGGGCCGTCGATCTCGTGGATCGAGCGGTGGGCCGGGACGCCCTCGGGGTCCAGCCGGTCCTGTTCCCCGGGAAAGGCGCGGTTGACGGCGTACACGCGCCCGCTGAACCCGCCGTCGAGGAGGTTGCGCAGCACGGTGCGGCCGACGCCGCCCGGGGCGCGTCCGGTGCCGATGACGGCGACGGAGCCGGGGGCGAGCAGCCGCTGTACGGAGCGGGCCTCGGCGCGCTGCTCTCGGGCGCGCATGACGGCCAGGGAGCGGTCGGTGGGTTCGAGGTCGAACTCCAGGCGGACGACGCCGTCCTCGAAGCTGCGCTTCTGGGTGTAGCCCGCGTCCGTGAACACCTTGATCATCTTGGTGTTGGCGGGCAGCACCTCGGCGGCGAAGCGGCGGATCCCGCGCTCGCGGGCGACGGCGGCGATGTGCTCGAGGAGGGCGGAGGCCACCCCGCGGCCCTGGTGGGCGTCCTGGACGAGGAACGCGACCTCGGCCTCGTCGGCCGGCGCCGTCGAGGGCAGGCCGTGGCCGTCGATCCGGTCGTAGCGGACGGTGGCGATGAACTCGTCCCCGACCGTGGCGGCCAGGCCCACCCGGTCGACGTAGTCGTGGTGCGTGAAGCGGTGCACGTCGCGGTCGGAGAGCCGGGGGTAGGGCGCGAAGAAGCGGTAGTACTTGGACTCGTCCGAGACCCGCTCGTAGAAGCTGACCAGGCGCTGCGCGTCATCGACGGTGATGGGGCGGATCCGGGCGGTGCCACCGTCGCGGAGCACCACATCGGCCTCCCAGTGGGCCGGGTAGGCGTGGGTGTCGGACGGCTGCCGCATGCGGCCAAGACTACGGCCCGGGCGGACATGGGTCCGGACGTCCGAATGGCGGACACCCTTGCGTTACGGGGAGGTGTCGAGGGAAAGTCCATAATCGGACCTGTACGGGCATGGCCGGGCCTACTCGGACACCGTTCCGGACAGACCCAGACACGCACGACCGTATGATATTGGTCTAGACAACGGCAACCCGCACCTGAAGGGCAACACCATGGCTGAGCGCCGCGTCAACATCGGCTGGGCCGAGGGCCTGCACGCCCGCCCCGCGTCGATCTTCGTCCGGGCGGCCACCGCCGCCGGCGTCCCCATCACGATCGCCAAGGCGGACGGCACCCCGGTCAACGCCGCTTCCATGCTCGCCGTGCTCGGCCTGGGCGCCCAGGGCGGCGAGGAGGTCGTCCTGGCCTCCGCGTCGGACGACGCCGAGGTCGCGCTCGACCGCCTGGCCAAGCTGGTCGCGGAGGGGCTGGAGGAGCTTCCGGAGACCGTCTGACTGGCTCCGCCCGATAAATTCACACGGCGCGGCCGCGGTGACCCATGACAGGGGACCGCGGCCGCACTGTTTATCCAACGCAATACGGGGACGAATACCGGGACCGCGCAATACGGGAACGCGAAATACGCGGCCGCGGAAATCCACGGCCGCACACACCGGCGGTAATTCTTAGAAGTTGTATACGGGGCCGCTGTTAATTCCGGACGCCCGCCGTGTTTACGGAATGTTTCGAACTCCTCACACGGACGGGGCGACGCAGCCGGTATTCCGACATCGAGCGCTCGGCATGCGCCGCGGCCAGTGCCCGCGCGCGGTCGGCGTCGCCGCGCGCCACCGCGTCGACCAGCGCACCGTGCTCGTCCCAGGAGGCCACGGCCCGCAGCGAGAAGTCGGAGCGCAGGGCGGTGCCCGGGGCGGACGGCGCCGGTCTGTGGGCCGGTTCCACCGCATACACCCAGGCGATCTTGCGTCTCAGCTGCACCAGCAGCCCGGCCAGGCTCGGACTGCCGGAGGCCTGGGCCAACGTCTCGTGGAACCAGTCGCCGAGCGGTCGCAGCTCGCCCAACTGCCCGCGCCGGGCCCGCTCCTGGCCGAGCCTGACCAGGCCGCGCAACACCTTCAGATGCGCCTCGGTGCGCCGCTGGGCGGCCCGGGCGGCCCCCAGGGGCTCCAGCAGCGCGCGGATGTCCAGCAGGTCGGCGGCCTCCCGCTCGGACGGCTGCGCGACGCATGCGCCCGCGTGTCGGCGGGTGGTCACAAAGCCTTCCGACTCCAGGGTGCGCAGCGCCTCGCGCACGGGCACGCGCGAGACGCCGTAGCGCCGGGCGAGGAATTCCTCGATCAGCCGGCTGCCGGGCGCGAAGGTGCCGGAGACGATGTCGTCGCGGATCGCCGTACACACCGCGTGCGCCGAAATCCGGCGACCGCCCGGCATCGCGGTCGTATCGCCGCTCACTTCCGGTCCCGCATTGTTGAACCTCCGCCTTAATCTCCGCGAAACGCAGCCGATTGACGCGTGTTCAGCGACTCTATTCTAAACAGCCGGAATTTCCGATGGGCGCGGAGATTTCATGGATATTTTTGGCCAGGCGGCCGGGCAGCCGGATGGCCAGGCGGCCGGGTGCCCATGCGAGTACGCCGAAGGCCCCGGTCCGCGGGACCGGGGCCTTGGGGAGCCGAAGGGGCGCGCCGCCCGCGCCGGAGGCGCTGATGTCGCTGTGAAAGGGAGAGCGCGCGGAGACCCTGAGGTACGAAGGGCCGAGCACGGGCGACCGTCGACAGGGGCTGAGGCGCCCCCCGCGAGGCGGACCGGGTTCAGGGGCAGGTGTGCGGGGGCGTGATCAGAGGTTCACGCCGTGCGAGCGCAGGTAGGCGACGGGGTCGATGTCCGAGCCGTAGTCGGGGCTGGTGCGGGCCTCGAAGTGCAGATGCGGGCCGGTGACGTTGCCCGTGGCGCCGGACAGGCCGATCTGCTGGCCGGGGGTGACCGTCTGGCCGACGGAGACGCCGATGGACGACAGGTGGCCGTACTGGGTGTAGGTGCCGTCGTTCATCTTGATCACGATGTTGTTGCCGTACGCGCCGCCCCAGCCGGCCTCGACGACGGTGCCGGAGCCGACGGAGTGCACCGAGGTGCCGGACGCGGCGTGGAAGTCCACTCCGGTGTGGGTGCCGGAGGACCACAGGCCGCTGGACGCCTGGTAGCCGGTGGAGACATACGAGCCGGTGACCGGCAGCACGAACATGTTCAGCCGCCTGCGCTCGGCCTCGCGCGCCGCGCGCTCCTTGGCCTCGCGTTCCTGCTTGGCCTTCTTCGCGGCCGCCTCGGCCTTGCGCTTCGCCTCGGCCGCCTGACGCGCGGCCTCCTTGCGGGCCTGGGCCTCGGCCTGCGCCTTGGCGGCGGCCTCCTCGGCGGCGCTCTGCTGGCTCTCCGCCTGGGCCTGGACCTGGTCTGCGAGCTGGTCGTCCATGGCGACCGCCTGGCGCAGCCCGGTGTCCTCAAAGCCGCGCGGGTCGTCCGCCGCCGCGAGGGCGGGGGCGGCGAAGCCGGCGACCACGCCGGAGGCGGCCAGCGTGGCTATGCCCGCGAGATTGGCGTTGGAACGGGCGGTGCGGGGGGCCCGGGTGGGGCGGCGGTGCTTCCCGGCGGTACGGGTGAACGCCATGGTCCGGCGCACTCCTTTCCTTCCTCTCGCCTACCGGGTTAGCTGACGGGTTCGGAGCAGGAAGGTCTCCTACGGGCCCCTCCCCCACGCGGGGAAGGCGTCCGATTCACCCCTGGGGATCACCCGTCCGGCGCCGCTGCGGCGACGGGCGAGGTTGGTTCCCCGGCTCCCCTGGCTCGCGCCGTACGGGGACTCGGCGATGGTTGCCCGTGCCGCGGATGCGGCGTGTCTCGGGCGGACAACCGAACTGACGCTAAGCGTGATCGCATTCGTTCACCAAACGGTTCCGCTTTTTTGTTGGTTTCCCCACAGACACGATCACCCAGACGAGCAATCTCTGCCACAAAGCGGACGAAACGATCGAGGAAACGACCGACAAAAAGAGACCCTGGCGCCTGAAGCGGCGCCAGGGTCCTTGTCACGAGGGCCTGTTGCTCCCGGGTCGGGTCGGCCCGTCGGCCCGTCGATCTGTCAGTTCGTCGGTCTGTCGGCCTGTCAGCCCTGGATGACGCGCACCTCGCCGATACCGAGCGCCTTGACCGGCTCCTCGATCTGCGAGGCGTCACCGACGAGCACCGTGACCAGCCGGTCGGCCGGGAAGGCGCTCACCACCGCGGCGGTCGCCTCCACCGTGCCGGTCTCCGCGAGGCGCGCGTACAACTGCGCCTGGAAGTCGTCCGGCAGATGCTGCTCGACCTGGTCGGCGAGCGTGCCCGCGACGGCGGCCGCCGTCTCGTACTTCAGCGGGGCGACCCCGACCAGGTTCTGCACGGCGACATCACGCTCGGCGTCCGTCAGGCCCTCCTCCTTCAGCGTGCCCAGCACCTTCCACAGGTCCTCCAGGGCGGGGCCGGTGACCTCGGTGGCCACCGAGCCGCTGATGGCCAGCATCGCGGCGCCAGTGGCCCCTCCGGAGGCGTCCGGAGCCGCGGAGCGGAGCACCTGGCCGAAGGCGCGCACGCCGTACGTGTAGCCCTTCTCCTCGCGCAGCACGCGGTCGAGCCGGGAGGTGAGGGTGCCGCCCAGGCAGTAGGTGCCCAGCACCTGGGCGGGCCAGACCCGGTCGTGGCGGTCGGCGCCGATCCGGCCGATGAGCAGCTGGGTCTGCACCGCGCCCGGCCGGTCGACGATGATCACGCGGCCGGTGTCATCGGCCGTGATCGGCGGCATGGGGCGGGACTCGGCGGCGCCGCCCGTCCAGGCGCCGAGGGATTCGGCCAGCGCCTTGTCGAGGTCGACACCGGCCAGGTCGCCGACGACCACGGCGGTCGAGGTGGACGGGCGGACATGCGTCTCGTAGAAGGCCCGCACGGCCGCGGCGTCGATGCCCTCGATGGTCTCCTGGGTGCCCTGGCGCGGCCGGGACATCCGGGACTCGGCCGGGAACAGCTCCTTGAACAGCGCCATCGAGGCGCGCCGGGCCGGGTTGGCCAGCTCGTGCGGGATCTCGTCCAGGCGGTTGCGGACCAGCCGCTCGACCTCGCCCTCGGGGAAGGCGGGCGCGCGCAGCGCGTCGGCCAGCAGGCCGAGCGCCTTGGGCAGCCGGGAGACGGGGACCTCCAGGGACACCCGGACGGCGGGGTGGTCGGCGTGGGCGTCCAGGGTGGCGCCGCAGCGCTCCAGCTCGGCGGCGAACTCCTCGGCGGTGTGCTTGTCGGTGCCCTCGGACAGGGCGCGGGCCATGATCGTGGCGATGCCGTCGAGCCCGGCCGGCTCGGCGTCCAGCGGGGCGGCGAGGTTGATCTCCACGGCGACGACCTGCTGGCCGGGGCGGTGGCAGCGCAGCACGGTCAGCCCGTTGGACAGCTCGGTGCGCTCGGGGGCCGGGAAGGCCCACGGCCTGGCGGCACCCGCCTGCGGCTGCGGGTGGAAGGTCATGGTGGTGGCGGCGTCGCTCACTGGGCCGACTCCCCTTCTGCGTCGTTGTCGTCGGCTGCTGCGTCGTGGTCGCCGTCGGCGGCGACGTCGGCCTCGGCCTGCTCGGCGCCCTGGACCGGCTCGTAGACCAGTACCGCGCGGTTGTCGGGGCGCAGCCTGGCCTGGGCCACGGCCCGCACCTCCTCGGCCGTCACCTGCAGGACGCGCGACACGGCGGTCAGCGCCAGCTGCGGGTCGCCGAACAGCACCGCGTAACGGCACAGCTCGTCGGCGCGGCCGCCGACGGTGGCCAGCCGGTCCAGCCACTCGCGCTCCAGCTGGGCCTGGGCGCGCTCCATCTCCTCCGGGGTCGGCCCCTCCTCGGCGAACCGGGCCAGCTCCTCGTCGACGGCGGCCTCGATGTCGGGGACCTCCACGCCGCCGGAGGTCTTCACGTCCAGCCAGCCGAGCGAGGGGGCGCCGGACAGCCGCAGCAGGCCGAAGCCCGCGGCCACCGCCGTACGGTCCCGCCGCACCAGGCGGTTGTGCAGGCGGGAGGACTCCCCGCCGCCCAGGACGGTCAGCGCCAGGTCGGCGGCGTCGGCCTCGCGGGTGCCGTCGTGCGGCAGCCGGTAGGCCGCCATCAGGGCGCGGGCCGGGACCTCTTCCTCGACGACCTCGCGCAGCTGGCCGCCGATCACATCCGGCAGGGTGCCGTCGCGGGGCGGGCGCTTGCCGTCGTGGGAGGGGATGGTGCCGAAGTACTTCTCGATCCAGGCCAGGGTCTGCTCGGGGTCGATGTCGCCCACGACCGCCAGCACCGCGTTGTTCGGCGCGTAGTACGTGCGGAAGAACTCGCGGGCGTCCTCCAGGGAGGCCGCGTCCAGGTCGGCCATCGAGCCGATCGGGGTGTGGTGGTACGGGTGGCCCTCGGGGTAGGCCATGGCGACCAGGCGCTCGAAAGCCGTGCCGTACGGCACATTGTCATAGCGCTGGCGGCGCTCGTTCTTGACGACGTCGCGCTGGTTCTCCAGGCTCTCCTCGTCCAGCGCGGTCAGCAGCGACCCCATGCGGTCCGCCTCGAGCCACAGCGCCAGCTCCACCTGGTGGGTCGGCATGGTCTCGAAGTAGTTGGTCCGCTCGAAGCTGGTCGTCCCGTTGAGCGAGCCGCCGGCGCCCTGCACCAGTTCGAAGTGGCCGTTCCCCGTGACCTGCGCCGAGCCTTGGAACATCAAGTGCTCGAAAAGGTGAGCCAGACCCGTACGCCCCTTGACTTCGTGGCGCGAGCCGACGTCGTACCACAGGCAGACCGCCGCGACCGGGGTCAGGTGGTCCTCGGAGAGCACCACCCGCAGGCCGTTGGCCAGCCGGTGCTCGGTCGCTGTCAGGCCGCCGGAGCCGGCTTGTTCCGTGGCCGTGTGACCCATGGGCATGTACGTCCCTTCGATCGCGTGATGGAGCGCGTGCGAGCCGCTTGAAGTGCGGTCCTGTCACTGTATGCAAGCGCACCGACATCTGGCGAAGTTCCCGCCGGGGAATCTCGCGGAGGGGGCGTTGTCAGTAGCCCGTTCCACACTTGTCGGTGGCCCGGTCCACAATGGTCGGCGTCAGATCCCGCCTCGGCAGTTGAAGGAGCCGCAAGCGCGATGGCCCGCCGCAGTACGAAAACCCCTCCGCCGGACGATTTCGAGGAGCGCATCCTCGACATCGACGTCGTCGACGAGATGCAGGGCTCCTTCCTCGAGTACGCGTACTCGGTGATCTACTCGCGCGCCCTGCCCGACGCCCGGGACGGGCTCAAGCCGGTGCACCGGCGCATCCTCTACCAGATGAACGAGATGGGCCTGCGGCCCGAGCGCGGCTTCGTCAAGTGCGCCCGGGTCGTCGGCGAGGTCATGGGCAAGCTGCACCCCCATGGCGACGCGTCGATCTATGACGCGCTGGTGCGTATGGCCCAGCCCTTCTCGATGCGGGTGCCGCTGGTCGACGGCCACGGGAACTTCGGCTCCCTGGGCAATGACGACCCGCCCGCGGCGATGCGCTACACCGAGTGCCGGATGGCCTCGGCGACGTCGCTGATGACCGAGTCGATCGACGAGGACACCGTCGACTTCGCGCCCAACTACGACGGCAGCGAGCAGGAACCGCTGGCGCTGCCCGCCGCCTACCCCAACCTGCTGGTCAACGGGGCGTCCGGGATCGCGGTCGGCATGGCGACCAACATGGCCCCGCACAACCTGGGCGAGGTGATCGCCGCCGCCCGCCATCTGATCAGGTACCCGGGCGCGGACCTGGACGCCCTGATGCGGTTCGTACCGGGCCCCGACCTGCCGACCGGCGGCCGGATCGTGGGCCTGGGCGGCGTCCGGGACGCGTACGAGAAGGGGCGCGGCACCTTCAAGATCCGCGCCACGGTCTCCGTGGAAACCGTGACGGCGCGCCGCAAGGGCCTGGTCGTCACCGAACTGCCCTTCACGGTCGGCCCCGAGAAGGTCATTTCGAAGATCAAGGACCTGGTCGGCTCGAAGAAGCTGCTGGGCATCGCGGACGTCAAGGACCTCACCGACCGCGAGCACGGTCTGCGCCTGGTCATCGAGATCAAGAACGGCTTCAACCCCGAGGCCGTGCTGGAGCAGCTCTACAAGCTGACGCCGATGGAGGAGTCCTTCGGCATCAACAATGTCGCGCTGGTCGACGGCCAGCCGCTGACGCTGGGGCTCAAGGAGCTGCTGGAGGTCTATCTCGACCACCGCTTCGATGTGGTGCGGCGGCGCAGCGAGTTCCGGCGCGGCAAGCGGCGGGACCGGCTGCACCTGGTCGAGGGGCTGCTGGTCGCCCTGCTCGACATCGACGAGGTCATCCGCATCATCCGCTCCAGTGAGAACGCGGCGCAGGCGAAGCAGTCCCTGATCGCCCACTTCGAGCTCTCCGAGGTCCAGACGCAGTACATTCTGGACACTCCGCTGCGCCGGCTGACCAAGTTCGACCGGATCGAGCTGGAGTCGGAGCGCGACCGCCTCAAGTCGGAGATCGAGGAGCTGACCCGGATCCTGGATTCGGACGCCGAGCTGCGCAAGCTGGTGTCGGCGGAACTGGCCCAGGTGGCCAAGAAGTTCGGCACGCCGCGGCGCACCGTGCTCCAGGAGTCGGCGGACGCCCCGGTGACCGCGGTGCCGCTGGAGGTCGCCGACGACCCGTGCCGGGTGCTGCTGTCCTCCACCGGCCTGCTGGCCCGCACGGCCAACGGTGAGCCGTTCCCCGGCGAGGGCCAGGCCAAGCGCACCAAGCACGATGTGATCCTCTCGGCGGTCCCGGCCACGGCCCGCGGGGACCTGGGGGCGGTGACCTCGACCGGGCGGCTGCTGCGGCTCGCCGTGGTCGATCTGCCGATACTCCCCGAGACGGCCGGCGCGCCGAACCTGGCGGGCGGGGCTCCGATCGCGGAGTTCCTGTCGCTGGAGGACGGCGAGGAGCTGATCTGCCTCACCACGCTCGACGAGTCCTCACCGGGGCTCGCGATCGGCACGGAGCAGGGCGTCGTCAAGCGCGTGGTCCCCGACTATCCCGCCAACAAGGACGAGTTGGAGGTCATCGGCCTCAAGGAGGGTGACCGGATCGTCGGCGCGGTGGAGCTGCGTACGGGCGAGGAGGACCTGGTCTTCATCACCGACGACGCGCAGTTGCTGCGCTATCCGGCGAGCCAAGTACGGCCGCAGGGCCGCCCGGCGGGTGGCATGGCCGGTATCAAGCTGGGCGCGGGAGCGAAGGTGATCTCGTTCACGGCCGTCGACCCGGCGGTCGACGCGGTGGTGTTCACGATCGCCGGCTCGCGCGGCACCCTCGACGACTCGGTGCAGCAGTCGGCCAAGCTCACTCCGTTCGACCAGTACCCGCGCAAGGGCCGGGCCACCGGCGGGGTGCGCTGCCAGCGGTTCCTGAAGGGCGAGGACTGCCTGGTCCTGGCCTGGGCGGGCGCGACACCGGCCCGCGCGGCCACCTCGACCGGCACCCCGGTGCCGCTGCCGGAGCCCGACCCGCGCCGCGACGGCTCGGGGGAGGCGCTCGCCAAGCCGGTGGCGGTGGTCGCCGGTCCGGTGTAGCGGGCCCGGCCCCCGGCAACCGGTGCAGCGGCCGAAGCGGCCGGGCCGTACGTCTCGCGCGTACGGCCCGGCCGCTTCGGCCGTTCGGGCGTCTTCGGCGGTACGGGGGTGTGCTGGACCGTTCGAGCGTCTTCAGCGGGTGAGCAGGTCCCGCAGGGCCTTGGCGATATCGGCGGGGGCCTCCTCGGCCATGAAGTGACCGCAGGTGACGGTCGTGTGCCGCAGATCGGGCGCCCAAGCGCGCCACAGCGCGGCGGCGTCGTAGCCGAGGGCGGCGCCCCAGTCCTGCTGGAGCACGGTGACCGGCATCCGCAGCCGGTGGCCGGCGGCGCGGTCGGCCCGGTCGTGGTCGGTGTCGATGCCGGCGGAGGCCCGGTAGTCGGCGACGATCGAGGGCACCGCCTCACGGCAGGCGTCCAGGTACGCGGCGCGGACATCGGCCGGGATGGCCTGCGGGTCGCCCGTCCACAGGTCGAGGAAGTGGCCGAAGAAGAGGTCCGGGGCGGCCCCGATCAGCCGCTCGGGCAGTCCGGGCGGCTGGGCCATCAGATACAGGTGGAAGCCCACGGCGGCGGTGGTGCCGTGCAGCGCCTCCCACATGTCCAGGGTCGGGAGCACATCGAGGCAGGCCAGATGGGTGATGGCCGCCGGGTGGTCGAGGGCGGCACGGAAGGCGACCAGGGCGCCGCGGTCGTGCCCGGCCAGAGCAAACCGTGTGTGGCCCAGGGCGCGGGCCAGGGCCACGATGTCGGCGGCCATGGTGCGCTTGGCGTAGCCGGTGCCGTCGGGGTCGGCGGGCTTGTCGCTGGCGCCGTAGCCGCGCAGGTCGGGGCAGATCACGGTGTGGTCGGCGGCGAGGTCGGCGGCGACGTGCCGCCACATCAGATGGGTTTGGGGAAAGCCGTGCAGCAGCACGATCGGGGTGCCCGAGCCGCCGACGGCCGCGTGGAGGGACACGCCGTCGGCGACGGGGACACGGTGGTGAGCGAAGCCGGCGATGGCAGGCGGCATGGTTCCGCCCCTTTCAGGAGATTTCCGAAGTGATCAGATGTGGTCAGACGTCGTCAGCGTGCCGGGCGCGAATGAGCATCGGATGAGCGCGTTACCGTGACCGGGGGCGTTGCCCCGGAAAGGGTGGTCCGGCGTGCGGTTCCTGTTCGGAGTGCTGGGTCCGGTGGCGGCCTGGGACGGGGCCGGGGACGCGATCGCCTTGAAGGGGCCGCGACACCGCGCGGTGCTGGCCCGGCTGATCGTCGCCCGCCGCCGGGTCGTCCCGGTCCGCCGCCTGGCCGAGGACCTGTGGCCGGAGGAGCCCCCCGCCGACGCGGTGGGCGCGATCCGCACCTTCGTGGCCGCGCTGCGGCGCACTCTGGAACCGGAGCGCCCGCCCCGCGCCCCCGCCCGCCTGCTGGTCACCGAGGGCCCGGGGTATGCGCTGCGCGCCGACCCGGGCGCGGTGGACGCCTGGAGCTTCGAGCGGGCGGTGACCGCCGCCGCGGCGCTGCCGCCCGAGGACGCGTTCGCGCGGCTGGACGAGGCGCTGGAGTGGTGGCGCGGGCCCGCCTACGCGGAGTTCGCCGACGAGCCATGGGCCCGCGCCGAGCGCTCGCGCCTCGCCGAGCTGCGACTGCACGCCGTCGAGCGACGCGCCGAGGCCCGGCTCGCGCTGGGCCTGGCCGCCGAGGCGGCGGCTGACCTGGACTCCCACGTGGCCGAGCACCCCTGGCGCGAGGACGCCTGGCGGCTGCTGGCCCTGGCGCTGTACCGGTCCGGCCGCCAGGGCGACGCGCTGGCGGTCCTGCGCCGGGCGCGTACGCTCCTCGCCGAGCAGCTGGGGGTGGATCCGGGCCCGCGGCTGCGCGGCCTCGAGGCCGACATCCTCGGCCACGCCGACCACCTCGCCCCCGGCCCAGGCCCGGGGTCCGGGGCGGCCGACCGGGTGTGGGCGCGTACGGCGGCGGCCTACGACCGCACCGTGCCCTCCGGCGCCCGGGCACGTCTGGAGTCGACGGTGGGTCTGCTGCGCAGCCTCGCGGTGACCGGTGGCAGCGGCCTCCAGACGGCCCGCCACCACCGCGTGGCGGCCGTCGCGGCAGCCGAGGAGCTCGGCGACGCGGAGCTGACCGCCCGTGTGATCGGCGCGTACGACGTCCCGGCCATCTGGACGCGGCTCGACGACCCGGAGCAGGCCGCGCGGGTCGTCGCGGCGGCCGAGCGCGCCCTGTCCGCCCTGCCGCCCGACGGGCACGACGCGCCCCGGGCCCGGCTGCTGGCCACGATCGCCCTGGAGTCGCGGGGCACCCGCGCGGCGCGCGGGCCGCAGGCCGCCCGGCGGGCGGAGGAGATCGCCCGCCGCCTGGACGATCCCGCGCTGCTGGCGTTCGCCCTCAACGCCACGTTCATGCAGACCTTCCACCGCGCCGGTCTGGCGCCGCGGCGGGACGCGATCGGCGCCGAGCTGATCGCCCTGTCCGCCCGGCACGGCCTGACCACCTTCGAGGTCCTGGGCCACCTCATCCGGCTCCAGGCCCGCGCCGCCCTGGCGGACTTCACCGGAGCCGACCGCCACGCGAGCGCCGCGGACCGCCTGGCCGAACGCCACGAGCTGCCGCTGGTCGGCGTGTTCACCCAGTGGTACGCCGCGCTACGGCTCGCCGCGACCGGTCCGACGGCGGAACAGGCGGAAGTGGGGGCGCCGGAGGCGGCCTACCGGGACGCCGCCGCGCGGCTGGACGGGGCCGGTATGCCCGGTCTGGAGCGCGGTCTGCTGCCGCTCGCGCTGCTGTGCCTGCGCGCGCGGCACGGGCTGCCCGCCCAGGCCGACGAGCACGGCGACTGGGGACCGTACGAGCCCTGGGCCCGCCCCTTGGTGCTGCTGGCCCAAAACCGCCGCCCCGAGGCCGCGGCGGCGCTGCGCGAGACCCCGGACCCGCCCCGTGACCTGCTGTTCGAGGCCCTGTGGTGCCTGACGGCCCGGGCGGCCCTCGCCGTCGGCGACCGGGAGACGATGGAACGCGCCCACCGCGAGCTCGCCCCCGCGGCGGCGGAGCTGGCCGGGGCGGGCAGCGGGCTGCTCACCGTGGGCCCGGTCTCGACGTACCTGGCCGAACTCGCCACGGCCCTGCGCGCCACCGAGCGACGCGGCTAGGAGCCCGCGCCGTTGCGCCGTGCGCGCAGCTGGTGGAGGGCCGCCCGGGCGCCGGGGTGGCCGCTGTCCGCCGCCCGGCGCAGATGCCGCTCCGCCTCGCCCAGCCTGCCGAGATCCATGTACAGGGTGCCGAGCACCACCATCGCCTGGGTGTCCCCCGCCTCGATCGCCCGGCCGAGCCAGCGCGCGGCCTCGGCGTACGCCCCACGGTGGACGAGTCCGATGCCGTGGACCGTCATCCCGCGCGGATCCCCGGCCTCGGCCGCCTCGCGGGCCAGCGCCTCGGGGATCGGCCGCCGCTGCTCGTACGCCGCGCCGACCATCGCCTCGAGCACCGGGCCCAGGGGCGCGGCCCCGCGCCTCCCCCGGCGTCTGCGCCACCACGCGCACAGCCCCGTGCGCACCCGCAGCCCCATACAGAACGCGCCCCCTCCCGCCCCCGTTCGCGCACCCCCGTACGAGCCCCCTCAAGCCCGCAAGCGCCATTTTCCCGCCCTGCCCGCCCTCCCGGAACCCGGCCGCGACCGGCAGAAACGTGCCTCTTGCCGCCGAAGGCGCGCCTTCGGAGGACCAAGGTCACAAGAGAGGTTAGGCTTACCTTCGTGAGCACGTGCGCGACCGCCTCCCGTGATCTGTCCGAGCCGCTCGCCGGGACGGCGACCGCCGCCACCACCTGGCTGCTGCTCGAACAGCCCGGCCCCTGGGGTGCCGAGGCCCTGACCGCCAGCCATCTGGCCCCGGCCGTCGGCCGCGCGCTGGAGCGCGCCACCAAGGACACCGGCGTCCGCGTCGCGCTGATCCGGCGCCCCGGCCGGCACGCCGACTGCCACACCCACCCCCGGCAGCGTGTCTTCGTCGCGCACACCCGCCCGGGCCGCTCCTGGATCCGTACGACCGCGCTCACCGAGCCCGAGCGGCTGCTCGCCCTCGACTTCGCCGCGCTGGGCGCGGGCGACCCGGGCGGTCTGCGCCCCGCCGCCGCGGGCCCCGACCAGGGGTGGGAGACGTACACGGGCGACCCCTTGGTGCTCGTGTGCACCAACGGCAAGCGCGACCGCTGCTGCGCCCTGCTCGGCCGGCCGCTGGCCGCCGAGCTGACCGCCTCCGGGGTGCGTGGCACCTGGGAGATCACCCACATCGGCGGCCACCGCTTCTCGCCGACGCTCATGGTGCTGCCGTACGGATACGCCTACGGGCGGGCCACCGCGCGGTCCGTGCAGGACGTCCTGGACGCGCTGCGGGAGGGCAGGGTCGTCAGCGAGGGCTGCCGCGGCCGGTCCACCTGGGATCGCCCCGGCCAGGCCGCCGAGCTGGCGGTCCGCGAGCTGACCGGCGAGGCGGGGGCGGACGCGCTGACCGTGCTGCGGACCGAGGGCGCCGCCCCCGCCTGGAACGTCACCGTCGAGCACGCCGACGGACGGCGGTGGCGGGTCGGTGTCGTGCAGATCGCCAGCGCGCCGCCGCGGCCGGAGAGCTGCGGGTCGGTGCTGGGCTCCCCGGCCCGTATGGACGTCATCGGCGTGCGGGCGGTGCGCGCCGGGCGCCCGGCGCCGACCGTCGCCGCGGCCGCGCCCGCGGCCGTGACACGACCGTCAATTGAGGAACCCCCACGGCGAGCGACCACCTCCGCGAGAGCGGCGCGGATCTAGCCGCAAGGCGCCGCCTGGCGCCGTGCAGCGGACCCGTGCTTGGTTACCCTCCTTGCCATGAGCGCCGCGATACCCAGGGGGCCGCGTGCCGAGGCTCCAAGGTGGCGCATCGGCTGGCCCCGCCGTGTCTTCTCCCAAGTGCTGCTGATGCAGCTGACCATCGCCACGGGCGTCATCGTGCTCGCGACCGGCCTCTTTCTCTCCCGGCTCGGCTCCCAGCTGGACGACCAGGCCATGCGCCGCGCCCTCGCCATCGCCCAGACCACGGCCTCCGCCCCGGGGCTCCCCGACGCGCTCGTAGCCACCCGGCCCACCCCCCACGGCCCGGTCCAGGCCCAGGCGGAGCGGATCCGCCGGGCGACCGGCGCCGAGTACGTCGTGATCATGGACAAGCGGGGTGTGCGCTGGTCGCACACCTCGTCCGAGGAGATCGGCCGGCATGTCTCCACCGACCCCAGCGACGCCCTCGCCGGCCAGGAGGTCATGGAGATCGACAACGGCACGCTCGGCCGCTCGGCCCGCGGCAAGGTCCCGCTGCGCGACGAGGACGGCCGCATCGTCGGCGCCGTTTCGGTCGGCATCTCGTACCAGAGCGTGCGCGACCGGCTCATCGGCGCGGTGCCGGGGCTGCTCGCGTACGCGGGCGGCACGCTCGCGGTGGGCGCGGTGGCGGCGTACGTGGTCGCCCGCAGGCTCCGACGCCGCACCCACGACCTGGCCTTCTCCGATATCTCCGCGCTGCTCGCCGAGCGTGAGGCGATGCTGCACGGCATCCGCGAAGGGGTGCTGGCCCTGGACGCGCGCGGCCGTATCCGGCTGGTCAACGACGAGGCGCAGCGGCTTTTGGACCTGCGCGCCGAGGACACCGGGCGGCCGCTGGACGAGGTGCTGCCGCCGGGCCGTACCACCGATGTGCTCGCCGGGCGGGTCACCGGCTCCGATCTGCTGACCGTCAGCGGCGGCCGGGTGCTGGTCGCCAACCGGATGCCGACGGACGACGGCGGGGCCGTGGCCACCCTGCGCGACCGCACCGAGCTGGAGCGGCTGGGCCGCGAGCTGGACGGCACCCGGGGGCTGATCGACGCGCTGCGCGCCCAGGACCATGAGCACGCCAACCATCTGCACACCCTCCTCGGGCTGCTGGAGCTCGAGCTGTACGAGGAGGCGGTGGAGTTCGTCACCGAGGCGGTCGGGGTGCACCGGGCCACCGCCGAGCAGGTCACCGAGCGCGTCCACGACCCGCTGCTGGCCGCCCTGCTGGTCGGCAAGGCCACGGTCGCCGCCGAACGCGGCGTCTCGCTGCGCATCGCCCCGGGGACGCTGCTGCCGAACCGGCTGGTGGACCCGCCGGGCCTGGTGACGATCGTCGGCAACCTCCTCGACAACGCGCTGGACGCGGCGGCCGGAACGGCCGATCCGCTGGTCGAGGTGGAGCTGTCCGCCGACGACAGCACGGTCGTGCTCCGGGTCTCCGACAGCGGGCCCGGTATCCCGGCCGACCGGCGCGACGTCGTCTTCGCCGAGGGCTGGTCGACGAAGGAACCACCCGCACACCGCAAGCGCGGCATCGGCCTGGCGCTGGTGCGCCGCCTCGCCGAGCGGCAGGGCGGCAGCGTGCGGGTGGCCGACCGGGACGGCGGAGGCGCGGAGTTCACGGTGGTGCTGCCCGAGGCGCTGGCCGAGGAGCCGAGCGAGCCCCGGCTGAGCACGACAGGAGAGCCGCGATGAGGGAGGTACGGAGGTGACGGACGTGAACCGCGCGGGCGGCGCGAGTGGCGCCATTAACGTGCTGGTCGTGGACGACGATGTGCGTGTGGCCCGGGTCAACGCGGCGTATGTGGAGAAGGTGCCCGGCTTCCGCGTCGCGGGGCAGGCGCATACGGCCGCCGAGGCGCTGGCCTTCCTGGACCGTGCCGAGGTCGACCTGGTGCTGCTCGACCACTATCTGCCGGACGAGACGGGCCTCGCGCTGGTGCGGCGGCTGCGCGAGCGCGGCCACCACACCGACATCATCATGGTGACCGCCGCCCGCGATATCGCGACCGTGCAGGCGGCGATGCGCCACGGCGCGCTGCAGTACCTGGTCAAACCCTTCACCTTCGCCGGGCTGCGCGCGAAGCTGCAGGGCTACGCGGCGCTGCGCCGCGCGCTGGAGGGCGGCGGCGAGGCCGGGCAGGACCAGGTCGACCGGATCTTCGGCGCCCTGGGCGGCGCCTCGGCCGGTCCGGCGGAGCTGCCCAAGGGCCACTCCGCGCTCACCGCCGACCTGGTACGGGAGGTGCTGCGGGGGGCCGAGGGCCCGCTCTCGGCGCAGGAAGTCGCCGATCGGTCCTCGCTCAGCCGTCAGACCGCCCAGCGCTATCTCAAGCTCCTGGAGCGCACGGGCCGGGTCCGGCTCAGCCTGAAGTACGGCGAGACGGGGCGCCCGGAGCACCGCTACGTATGGGTGTGAGGCGGCTGCGTACGGGCCCGAGGGCGGCCGTACGGGTCCGAGGGCGGCCGTACGGGTCCCAGCCCGCCGGGGCGCACGCCCCCGTCAGGCCGCTCCCGCCCCGGTGAGGGCCCGCACCTCCATCTCGGTGTGCTTGGCGGCGGATCCGGAGGCGCCCGCGGCCTGGGGCGAGGTGACGGTGCCGAGCCAGCCGGCCAGGAAGCCGAGGGGCACGGAGACCAGGCCCGGGTTGTCCAGCGGGAAGACGTGGAAGTCCACCCCCGGGAAGATCGCCTCCGGGCCGCCGGAGACCACCGGGGAGAGCACCACCAGCACGACGGCCGGGAGCAGCCCGCCGTAGACGGCCCACACCGCGCCACGCGTGGTGAACCGCCGCCAGAAGAGCGAGTACAGCAGCACCGGGAGGTTTGCCGAGGCGGCGACCGCAAAGGCGAGCCCGACCAGGAAGGCCACATTGAGATCCTGGGCGAGCAGCCCGAGGCCGATGGCGACCGCCCCGATCCCGACGGCCGCGATCCGCGCGACCGCGACCTCGCTGCGCGGCGTACCGGTCGCGCGGCGGCTCAGCGAGGCGTACAGATCGTGGGCGACCGAGGCGGAGGAGGCCAGGGTGATCCCGGCGACCACGGCGAGGATGGTGGCGAACGCGACGGCGGCGACCGTGGCGAACAACACCGTGCCGCCGGTCGATCCGGCGCCCCCGCCGAGGTCCAGCGCGAGCAGCGGCACGGCGGTGTTCCCGGCCGGGTTGGCGCTCCGTACGGTGTCGCTGCCCAGCACGGCGGCGGCGCCGAAGCCCAGCACGATGGTCATCAGGTAGAAGCCGCCGATCAGCCCGATCGACCAGATGACCGAGCGGCGGGCGGCCCGGGCGGTGGGCACGGTGTAGAAGCGCGACAGGATATGCGGCAGCCCGGCGGTGCCGAGGACGAGCGCGAGTCCGAGGCTGATGAAGTCCAGCCGCGCGGTCCAGCCGCCGCCGTACTTGAGCCCCGGGGCGAGAACCCGGCCGTGTCCGCTGTGCCGCGCCGCCGCGCTGAGCAGCGCGTCCACGTCCCCGTGGAAGCGGACCAGGACGAGGGCGGTGAGCGTGGCCGCCCCGGCCATCAGCAGCACCGCCTTGACGATCTGGATCCAGGTCGTGGCGCGCATACCGCCGAGCGCCACGAAGATCACCATCAGGGTGCCCACGCCGATGACCGTCCAGGCGCGGGCGCGCGGGCCGGTCTCGCCGATCAGCAGGGCGATCAGGCTGCCCGCCCCGACCATCTGGGCGACGAGGTAGAGCACGCATACGGTGACGGACGAGACGCCCGCGGCGATCCGGACCGGGGGCTCGCCCATACGGGCGGCGAGCACGTCGGCGAGGGTGAACCGGCCGCAGTTGCGGACCAGTTCCGCGACCAGGAGCAGCACGACCAGCCAGGCGACGAAGAAGCCGACGCAGTACAGCACCCCGTCGTAGCCGAAGAGCGCGATGATGCCGGAGATGCCGAGGAAGGAGGCGGCCGACATGTAGTCGCCCGCGATGGCGAAGCCGTTCTCCATCGGCGAGAACAGCCGCCCGCCCGCGTAGAACTCCTCCGGAGAGCCGTGCCGCCGGCGGCCCGCCCAGGTGGTGATGGCGAGGGTGGCGGCGACGAACACGCCGAAGAGCAGCAGCGCCAGGCCCTGCTGATTGCCCGTCACCGGCCGTGCCCCCGCATCATCTCCTGCGTCACCCAGCGGAGCTCCAGCGCGACCCGGTCCCGGCGCAGCCGGGCATGGCGGGCATACGCCCAGGTCAGCAGGAAGGTGGTGGCGAACTGGGCGAGCCCGGCGACCATCGCCACATTGAGCGCGCCGACGACGGGGCGGGCCATCAAACCGGGCGCGGTGGTCGCCGCGACGACGTACGCGAGGTACCAGAGGAGGAAGAGGGCAGCCGCGGGGAAGACAAAGCGGCGGTAGCGTCGGCGCACTTCCTGGAAGGCGGCGCTGCCGTGCACCTCGGCGTAGACATCCGCCGCGGCGGGCGGGTGCGCGCGCCGGGGTCCGGGTGCGCCGCCGGTCTCGTCCTCGCCCCAGCCGGAGCCGACCGTGTCGTACCAGGGATCGCCCAGCCCGACCACCCCGGCGTCGCGCGCGTTGTGCTGCATGTTCACCCGAACACTCCTTGCTCCACTGCCGCATTGGCCGCGTGCCAAGGATGGACGGAGTGGGAGGCCCCGGACCCCTCAATAACGGACGTTCACCCCATCAGGTGACTCAGGTGACGAACATCCCGGAACCGGGACCGTATTACGGGCCGGGTTCGAGATTACGGGCCGGGTTCGGGCCCGAGCCCGGGGCCGGAGGAGAGGCCAGGCGGTTGGGCGATCCCGCTCCGGTAGGCGTAGCGCACGGCCTGGGCGCGGTCGCGCACCCCCGCCTTGGCGAAGAGGTTGTTGATGTGGGTCTTCACGGTCGCCGGGCCGATATGCAGCCGCCGGGCGATCTCGGCATTGGACAGCCCCTCGGCGACCAGCGTCAGGACCTCCGCCTCGCGGGGCGTGAGCCCGTCGGGCAGCGGGCCCGGCACGGCCCCGGCCCCCGTCTTCGCGGCTGTTCCGTTGGCGATGTCCGGGGTGTCCGCGGTGTCCGCGGTGCCTGTGACCAGTCGCTCCAGCAGCCTGCGCTGCACCTTCGGCGACAGCCCGGCCTGCCCCGACATCACGTCCTCGATGGCGCGGGCGATCTCCTCCGCGTCGGCGTCCTTGGTCACATAACCGCGGGCGCCCGCCTTCAGGGCCGGGAAGAGCCATTCGTCGTCGGCGTAGGTGGTCACGACCACGACCTGGGTCGCGGGATGTTCGGCACGGATGCGCCGGGTCGCCTCGACGCCGTCGCAGCGGGGCATCCGCAGATCCATCAGCGCCACATCCGGGGAGACCTCGGCGACCAGCCGCAGCGCCTCCTCGCCGTCGCCCGCGGAGCCGACGACCTCGATGCCGGGCAGCAGCCCCAGCAGCAGCACGATGCCCTCGCGCACCATGATCTGGTCGTCGACGACCAGTACGCGCACCGCCCGTGGCCCGGCGGCCCCGCGCCCTTCGCCCATTGCCTCTCCCCCTGTGTCTCCCCCTGCCGACGTCACGCCGGGACCCGCAGGCGCACCACGAAGCCCCCGTCGGCGGGTCCTGCCTCCAGCGTGCCGCCGAGGAGTTCGGCGCGTTCGCGCATCCCCCGCAGACCGTATCCGGCCCCGGTCGCCGCCGGGCCGCCGGCGGATGACTCGCGGGCCCCGCCGTCCCGTATCTCGAGAAGCACCTCGTCCATCCGGTAGACAAGCCGCAGCTCCACCCGGGCGCCCGGCGCGTGCTTGCGGACGTTGGTCAGCGCCTCCTGCGCGACCCTCCGGACCGCGAGCCCGGCCTCAGCGACCAGTTCGCGCGGCTCGCCCTCCGTCTCGAACCGTGCGCCCTCGGTCGCGGCGGACTCCCGCAGGAAGTCCTCGACCGGGGCCATCTCGCCGCGCAGCGCGTAAAGCGCCTGGCGGGTCTCGGCCAGGCCATGGCGCGCCATCCTGCGGGCCGCCACCACCCGCTCCAGCACCACGGCCCGGTCCTCGCCGCGCTCGACCAGCAGCCTGGCCGCCTCCAGGTGGACGAGCTGGGCGGAGAGGCTGTGCGCCAGCACGTCGTGGATCTCCCGGGCGATCCTGGCCCGCTCGGCGAGCGCCGCGCTCTGCGCCTCGGCGCGACGTGCCGCCCGCTCCTGCTCGAGCAGCCGGTAGCCGGTGCCGCGCGCCTCCTCGTCCAGCCGCAGCGTATAGCCGACGAGCAGAAAGCCGAGGCCCGCGGCCAGACCGCCCGGCAGGCTGTGGTCGCCGAAGATCGTGAACGAGCAGGCGGCCACGATTCCGGCGGGCAGGCCGGCCATCAGCGGCAGCCGCTCCATCGAGACGACCACCCCGACGATCCACACCGCGGCCGCCGGGTTGTCGGCTCCCACGGCCCTGAGTGCCGCCCCCGCCCCGAGCAGCAGGGCGAGCAGGGCGAGGGCGGGGCCCAGCCGGTGGTCGACGGTGACGCGGCGGAACGCGTACACCGTGGCCGCGCATCCGGCGACGGCGGCGAGCAGGACGATCCGTGCCCACCTCGGGAAGGCGTCGTCGCGGGCCACGTCCCACAGCAGCAGGCTCGCCCCGAAGACCCACATGCCCGTGTTGATCATCAGCCGGACCGGGGGCACGCCCTGGCGGCTGAGCGCCTGCCGCGAGGGCCACTGGGTCCATCGGTTCATCGGCCCTCCCTGGGTCCGGCGGGGTCCCAGACGCTACGGAACGACCTCTGCGGCGCGGATCAGCCTTGAGGCGGGCCCTGGGTGGAAAGTGCCTCTCCACCCAGGGGTGGAGAGGCACTTGTCCGCTGCGGGCCGGGGTACGTCAGGCGTCGATGCGCGACCGGTCCAGGGTCGCCGCCGAGTTGGTGATGAACTCCTTACGGGGCGCGACCTCATTGCCCATGAGCAGGTCGAACACCTGCTCCGCGGCCTCCAGGTCGCTGATGTTGATCCGCCGCAGGGTGCGATGGCGCGGGTCCATCGTGGTCTCCGCGAGCTGGTCGGCGTCCATCTCGCCCAGACCCTTGTAGCGCTGGATGCCGTCCTTGTAGCGCACGTTCCGGCGCTGGAGGTCCAGCAGCGTCTCCTGGAGCTCGTGGTCGGAGTACGTGTAGACGTACTTGTCCTGGCCCCGCTTGGGGTTGACCAGCTCGACCCGGTGCAGGGGCGGTACGGCCGAGAAGACCCGCCCCTGCTCGACCATCGGCCGCATATAGCGCTGGAAGAGGGTGAGCAGCAGGATGCGGATGTGGGCGCCGTCCACATCGGCGTCGGCGAGGAAGATCACCTTGCCGTAGCGGGCCTGGTCGATGTCGAACGTCCGGCCCGAGCCGGCCCCTATGACCTGGATGATCGAACCGCACTCGGCGTTCTTCAGCATGTCGGAGACCGACGCCTTCTGAACGTTGAGAATCTTGCCGCGGATCGGCAGCAGCGCCTGGAACTCGGAGTTCCGGGCGAGCTTGGCCGTGCCGAGCGCCGAGTCGCCCTCGACGATGAACAGCTCGCTGCGGTCCACGTCATCGCTGCGGCAGTCGGCCAGCTTCGCGGGCAGCGAGGAGGACTCCAGCGCGGTCTTACGCCGCTGCGCCTCCTTGTGCTGACGGGCCGCGATGCGGGTGCGGGCGGCCGCCACGATCTTCTCCAGCACGGCGCGGGCCTGCTGCTTGCCGTCCCGCTTGGTGGAGGTGAGAAACGCCTTGAGCTCCTTGGCCACCACGTTCGCCACGATCCGGGAGGCCGCCGAGGTGCCCAGCACCTCCTTGGTCTGCCCCTCGAACTGCGGCTCCGCCAGCCGCACGGTCACGACCGCGGTGAGCCCCTCCATGGCGTCGTCCTTGACGACGTCGTCCTCGGCGACACGCAGCAGCTTGGCGCTGCGCAGCACCTCGTTGACCGTCTTGGTCACCGAGCGCTCGAAGCCGGAGACGTGGGTGCCACCCTTAGGGGTCGCGATGATGTTGACGAAGGACTTCGTGGTGCTGTCGTAGCCGGTGCCCCAGCGCAGCGCGATGTCGACGCCGAGCTCGCGCGTGACCTCGGTCGGGGTCATATGGCCGCGCTCGTCCAGGACCGGGACGGTCTCCTTGAACGTGCCCTGCCCGGACAGCCTCAGCACATCGCAGACGGCCTTGTCCTGCGCCAGGTACTCACAGAACTCGCTGATGCCGCCGTCGAACCGGAAGATCTCCTCCGAGGGACCCTCGGCGCCGTCCCGGCCCTCGGCGGTCCGCTCGTCCCGGACGATCAGCGTCAGGCCCGGCACCAGGAAGGCCGTCTGGCGGGCGCGGGCGTACAGCGTCTCCAGGGAGAGCTTGGCGTCCTTGAGGAAGATCTGCCGGTCCGCCCAGTAGCGGATGCGGGTGCCGGTGCGGGTCTTGGGGACGCGCTTGCCCTTGAGCAGGCCGCTCGACGGGTCGAAGGGGGCCTCGGGGCCCGATTCGGTGAAGATGCCGGGGACGCCGCGCCGGAAGCTGATCGAGTGGGTCTTGGCGTCCCGGTCCACCTCCACGTCGAGTCGGGAGGACAGCGCGTTCACCACGGAGGCACCGACGCCGTGCAGACCGCCGGAGGCCGCGTACGAGCCGCCGCCGAACTTTCCGCCCGCGTGCAGCTTGGTCATCACGACCTCGACGCCCGACAGGCCGGTCTTGGGCTCGACGTCGACCGGGATCCCGCGGCCGTTGTCCCGCACCTCCACCGATCCGTCGTCGTGCAGGATCACCTCGATGCGGTCGCAGTAGCCGCCCAGCGCCTCGTCGACGGAGTTGTCGATGATCTCCCATAGGCAGTGCATGAGGCCACGGCTGTCCGTGGAGCCGATGTACATACCGGGGCGCTTGCGTACCGCTTCGAGTCCTTCCAGGACGAGCAGGTGCCGCGCGGTGTAGTTGGAGCCGCCCCGGTCTGCTCCGGTCAGCAGCGCAGTGGACGGCACGGACGTGTCGGCGGTCACGCGGTTCGCTCCTCGCTGAATTTCTTCTTGGCCCCGCTGGGGGCCGACTTGGTGGCTGGGTCGCCCGTCAGAGCGTACCGAGGCCTGATAGAGCCGTTGTGCCGCCACCCATAAGAACGTCCATGCTAGTCCAGACTCCTTGACTTTCGCTCGTACGTTCGATCGCTCATCGGGGTGACACAAACATCACGTTCCCTTTCAGGCATGAACCATTTAGGCTCCGGGCACGTCCTCACCAACAACCGGCAACCCGGCCGGGAGGACAAATCCGACAAGCGACGTGAAACCGTAAACCCACGCAATACGGCTCATTCGCCGCCAACCGTCACCATCTGGTCTACTCAGAAGCAATTTTTGAGAAAAAGCCACGAGCGGGAACGTTTTCGGCTTGGTTGGATGTTGACCCTGGTACGACAGCTCGTCGAGCTAGAGAAGAGGCGACGTGACTACTGTTCTGACCCCCGCGAGCCCCCTGACGGCCGCTGACCGCTGCGACCGCTGCGGCGCCCAGGCGTACCTGCGCGTCGTCCTGGTGAGCGGCGGCGAACTGCTCTTCTGCGCCCACCACGGGCGCAAGTTCGAGCCGGAACTCAAGAAGATCGCCGCAGAGATACAGGACGAGACCGAGCGGCTCATGGCCGCCCCGGCGTCCGCGTCCGACGACGAACGCTGACACCTCGCATCATCCGACGACGACGAGCGACACCGGCCCAGGGCCGGGACCTCGGGCGGCCGTCCCCGCAGGGGGAGGCCGCCCGTCCTCGTGCTCGCCCTCATTCCGCGTGACCCCGCCCCCTCACTCCACATCCGCGGTCGCCTCGTCCGCCGCAGAGGCGGTCGCCTGGCGCGCCTCAGACGCGGTCACCTGGTCCGCCTCGGCCCCGGTCTCCACACCCGCCTCGGTCGCGGTCTCCCGGTCCGCCTCGGCCGCGGCCGCCAGCGAGAGCACCGACGAGATCCGCGTATAGACGCCCGGCCGGCCGGCCTCCGCACAGCCGCTCCCCCAGGACACCAGGCCCACAAGCTTCCCGCGGGCGACCAGCGGTCCGCCACTGTCCCCCTGGCAGGCGTCCCGGCCCCCGTCCGGCAGCCCGGCGCACATCATGGTCTCCGAGCGGTACTCCCCCTCCGCGTTCCCCGGATAGGCCTCCTCACATGCCTCGTCCGGCAGCACCCGCACACGGCTGGCCCGCAGCGTCGAGGCGTAGCTGCCGTTGCCCCGCGTATCGCCCCATCCGTACACCGCCGCCCGCGCCCCCGGCTGATAGGCCAGATCTCCGCCGGCCGCCATGGCGATGCCGTAGACCCGGGGCAGTGGCTGGGCGAGGGTGAGCACGGCGACGTCCCCGGACCGGCCGACCTGCTCGTATGACGGATTGACCCAGGCCCGGAGCGGAGCCATCTCCACCCCTCCGCTGCCGCGCAGATCGTCCCGGCCGATGATCACGCGCAGGTCCCCGACCTCCCACCAGTCCACGCCCAGCACCTCGCGGCTCAGGCAGTGCGCGGCCGTGAGCACCGTGGTGGGGCCCACCACCACGCCGCCGCAGAACTGGCCCGAGCGTGCTCCGCCGAACCGCTCACGGCTCGCCAGCGCCACCGCCCAGGGCGCCAATTCCGTATGAGCCGGGTGGCCGCCGACCACCGTGCGGTCTGCCGTCGCCGGGGGAGGCAGGATCGCCAGCATGGCCAGGGCGGTGACCAGCGGGGCCGCGAGAGGAGCGAACAGGGCGGACAGCGACCTACGCATTCAGCCTCCTGACCGTACGGAGCGCGTCGCACACCCAGCGTCACCCCGTCTTCGCCACTCCGCATCCTGGGACGGGCCGAACGGGGGTGAGCACGGACAGCACGAAGGCCGAGCCCTTGGGAGGGCCCGGCCTTCGCGCTGTTATCTGGTCCGTGAGAACCGGTCCGAAAGGTCCAGTCCGTGCGGTCCGGTGTCCGTCAGTCCAGGTAGTCCCGCAGAACCTGGGACCGGGACGGGTGGCGCAGCTTCGACATCGTCTTCGACTCGATCTGCCGGATGCGCTCACGCGTCACCCCGTAGACCTTGCCGATCTCGTCGAGCGTCTTCGGCTGGCCGTCGGTCAGGCCGAAGCGCATGGAGACCACGCCCGCCTCGCGCTCGCTGAGCGTGTCGAGGACGGAGTGCAGCTGCTCCTGCAGCAGCGTGAAGCTCACCGCGTCGGCCGGAACGACCGCCTCGGAGTCCTCGATCAGGTCACCGAACTCGCTGTCGCCGTCCTCACCGAGCGGGGTGTGGAGGGAGATCGGCTCGCGGCCGTACTTCTGGACCTCGATGACCTTCTCAGGGGTCATGTCGAGCTCCTTGGCCAGCTCCTCCGGGGTGGGCTCGCGGCCCAGGTCCTGGAGCATCTGGCGCTGCACCCGCGCGAGCTTGTTGATGACCTCGACCATGTGCACCGGGATACGGATGGTGCGGGCCTGGTCGGCCATCGCTCGGGTGATCGCCTGACGGATCCACCAGGTGGCGTAGGTGGAGAACTTGTAGCCCTTGGTGTAGTCGAACTTCTCGACGGCACGGATCAGGCCCAGGTTGCCTTCCTGGATGAGGTCCAGGAAGAGCATGCCGCGGCCGGTGTAGCGCTTGGCCAGGGAGACCACCAGTCGGAGGTTGGCCTCCAGGAGGTGGTTCTTGGCCCGGCGGCCGTCCTCGGCGATGATCTCCAGTTCGCGCTTGAGCTTGGGCGCGAGCTTGTCGGAGTTGGCGAGCTTGTCCTCGGCGAACAGGCCGGCCTCGATGCGCTTGGCGAGCTCGACCTCCTGCTCGGCGTTGAGGAGCGGGACCTTGCCGATCTGCTTCAGGTAGTCCTTGACGGGGTCGGCGGTCGCGCCCGCCGCGGCGACCTGCTGCGCCGGGGCGTCGTCCTCGTCCTCGTCGGAGAGCACGAATCCCTGGTTCTCAGGCTCGCCCTCGCCACCCTCGGCTCCGGGCTTGCCGCCGGGAGCGTCCTCGATGACGTCCTCACCCTCGAGGATCTCGTCCGGGTCCTTCTTGGCGGCGGTCTTCTTCGCCACTGTCTTCTTGGCGGCGGTCTTCTTCGCCACCGTCTTCTTGGCGGCGGTCTTCTTGGCTGCGGCCTTCTTCGCGGGCGCCGCCGCGGCCTCTCCGGCCATGCCCTCTCCTGCCTCGGCCGCCGGGGCGGTCGGAGCGGCAGGGGTCTTCTTCGCGGGGACCGTCTTGGCCGTGACGGTCTTGGTGGCGGTGCGCTTTGCCGGACTCTTCGCTGCGACGCTCTTGCGGGTGCGCTTGGGCGCCTCTGCGGCACTGACCATCAGCGTCACACCCTCCTCGTCGAGGACCTGGTTGAGGCTGCGCAGAACGTTCTTCCACTGGGTTGGCGGAATCTGGTCAGCCTCGAAGGCCCGACGCACGTCATCGCCGGCGATCTGCCCCTCAGCCTTTCCCCGCTCGATGAGCGCCATGACAGACTCGGATTCGGCGATCTCCGGCGGGAGCGTACGGGATGTGCTGGCCGACACGAACAACCTCTCGGAACGATGGAAACGGCTTCCGGCCCCGTCCGCTGGGGACCGGAGCCGACGACCGCCGGCAGGATGAACCGACGGCGCGGGCGGAGTGCTGCGGGTGGAGTACAGCGTCGCGAACGACGCCCGTATTCCCTCTGCGGCTGCCACCTCTTTAATCATCGCGCTGCCCCAAAGAGCGTTACGCCCATTCCTCGTGTCCCGAGTCACACCCCATAACGGTCGCAATGCCCACTCAGCGGACAGATCGACCGGACAGGCCGGCTTTAGTTGATCATGCGCCGCGCCCGCGCCACCGCATCCGCGGAAATTGGCGTTGCGCCGCGGCGTCACCCCGCCGCATCACTCCGGGGCGCCGCCTCGCCACTTTGCCTCGCGGCTTTGCTCTGCCTCTTTGCCTCGCGGCTTTGCCTTGCCGCGTCACGCCGCCGCGTCGCGCCGCCGAACCCGCCGGGCGGGTTCCGGCGACGCCGCTTCCTACGCCGTATGCCGCGGCCCGCGGGGTCAGTGCTCGCGCGGCGCGGGCACCCCCACCTCGGCGTGGTCGAGATCGGGGTGAACGATCAGCAGCTGGCGCATCGCGGCCTCCGCCGCCGCGGCGTCGCCGGAAACGATGGCCTCGACGATCCGGCGGTGGTGACCCACCCCGGCCTCGGTGAGCCGGTCGCAGCCGGTGACCGGGGCGCCGGAGACATGCAGCGCGGCGGCGACGATGCCCGCCAGGTGCTCGAGCATGCGGTTGCCCGCGACCTGCAGCAGCAGGGCGTGGAACTCGGCGTCGGCGCGCGAGAACGTCAAGGCGTCACCCTGCCCCAGCGCATGGCCCATGATCTCGGCCATGTCGGCGAGCCGCTGCTGCACGTCCTCACGACCGGCGCCGGCGGCGAGACGGGCGGCGAGCGGCTCGATGGTCCAGCGCAGCTCGCACAGTTCGCGGCGCTGGTCGTCGCGCTGCGGCCCGAAAGCCCGCCACTCGATGATGTCGGGGTCCAGGAGGTTCCAGTCGCTGACGGGGCGAACCCGGGTGCCCACATTGGGGCGGGCGCTGACGAGGCCCTTGGCCTCCAGGACGCGCAGCGACTCCCGCACGACGGTGCGGGAGACCTCGAAGCGCTGACCGATCTCCTCGGGGACGAGCGGACGGTCGGCCCCGAGATCGCCGGAGACGATCATCTGGCCCAGCTGTTGGACGAGTTGGCCGTGCAGCCCGCGGCCCCGGCTGCCGGCCGCGCGTCGGCCGACTCGGCCGATCTCGGCGTCTGCGCCGTCCCAGGAGGGGGCGCCGCCGCGGTCGCCGCCGGGGGCGTCGGCGTAGGGATAGCGGTCAAGCTCGCCCGGGCCGGCGAGGCCGGAATCGGCGGGGCGAGCCGCGGTCATCGTGGTGTGCGCAAGGGTACTCACGCATCCTTTGTCGGCGACGCCCCGGAAGCCCTTGAGGTCTTTGGTGAAAAGCACACGAAAGGGTGATCGACCATTACCTCATAATTGACGCCGAATCGGACAGAAAGCAGCAGCCTTCGGGGAGTTGCGACCACTTCACGCGATGGGCCTACGGAACCCCTTCCGACCTGGTCCACCGCCGCGCGGGCTGCGCCGGCGCTACGCCGGGTGGACTCCCCCGGCGCGCCGAGATCCGTGGCTCCGGGGCTCGCCCCCGGGCACGGTTTCGGACACGGATCCCGGGTGCCGCCCCGTTGATTCCTCTGGTTCCTCGTAGGTGATCGGCGCGGTGCCGACGCGGTATCGGCCCGGCATTACTGCCGCGCCCGGCCGCGCAGGCCGGTGAGGGCATACGCGCACAGCAGGACGACCAGCGACAGCAGCAGGGCCTGCCCCACGGGCTGGGACGCCAGCCGCAGGGCGAGCGCCAGGGCCCGGTCCACCATGGTGTGCGGCTGGTCCAGTGCCTCCGCGCGCAGCCGGTGCGGCAGCCCGACGAGCGAGCGCACCGAAGGCTCGGCCATCAGCCGCTCGACGACCGGCACCGCCATAACGGGCACCGCCAGCAGGGTGGCCAGGCCGAGCGCGGTGGAGCGGAAGACGGCCGCCGCCATCAGCCCGGCCCAGCCGGAGCCGATCGCGAGAGCGCACACGCTCGCGATCAGCATCGGCCAGTCGCCCGGCAGCGGTACCGCGTTGCCACCGACCAGCAGGAGGAGCGCCGCCCCGTCCAGGGCGAGGATGGCGAAGGAAAGCAGCAGCGCCCCAACCGCGCACACCAGGAACTTGGCGGTCAGCAGACTCAGCCGGCGTGGCACCGTGTCCCGCGCCGGGGCCAGCGCGGGATAGCGGAACTCCTCCCCGAAGGACAGCGCGCCCAGGAGCCCGGAGGCGATCGCCACGGGCGGCAGTGGAACATCGGCGGGCCAACCCGTGATCCGGTGCAGCTCCCCCGCCCCGCCCGCCCGGGCGAGCAGTACGGAACCGACGAGCGAGGCTACGAGGGCCACGACGGCGATCAGCCAACCGGTACGCACACCGGTGGCGCGGCGCAGCTCGTAGCGCAGCGGCCAGGCCGGGCCGGGCAGCGGCAGCCGCGGGAGCACACGGGGCGGGGTGACCCGGGGACCGCGGGCGGCGCTGTCGCCGCGCGTGGCCTCCAGGCCCATGTCGGCGGTCTCCTCGACCAGCCGGTGCACGACGATGCCATGGCGGTACGCGGCCTCGCCGACGGCGGCGCAGGGCAGCCCGTAGACGGAGATTCGCGTCTCGTCCTCCCGCACCACCGAAAGCCGACGCCCGACCGAGGGCACGCCGTCCGCGGGCACGGCGACGTCCGGCACGGCGACGTCCGCAGGCACGACATCCGCAACCACGGCGTCCGCAGGCACGGCTGCGTCCGCGGGCACGGCGACATCAGTTGGCACGGAGGCATCGAGAGGCCTCGCAACATCCGCAGGCCCCGAGGCGTCCCCGGGCACGACAGCGTCCGTAGACCCGGAGGCGTCCCCAGCCACGGCAACGTGCGCAGACCCCAAGGCGTCCGCGGGCACGGCAGCGTGCGCAGACCCCAAGGCGTCTCCGGGCGGGGCAGCGGGCGTGGGCACGGCAACGCTCGGTTGCCCGGTCCGGCCGTCGGGCTCGGCCTCGCCCCCAGCCGCGCCTTCCTCCCCACCCTCCGCTCCGCCAGGCACTCCACCAGCCGCTCCGTCAACGGCCCCCGCTGCCCCGTTGACAGCCAGGGCACCGATCTCGGCCGCTCCGTTCACGGCCCCCGCTCCAGCGGCCGTCTTGACCTCTACTCTGACCGCTTCGGCCCCCGCCTCGACCTTTGCACCGTCCTCCGCCCCGTCGGCACTCCCGTTGGCCTCACCCTCGTCCTCGGCTTCGCGCGGCGCGGGCGGCTGGGCGGCACGCGCCTCCTCTTCCAGCACGGCGGCCAGCCGCCCGGCCAGTGGCGAGAGCACGGCGACGCGGGGGCGCAGCCGGGTGCGCGCGAACTCGTCGACCGGCTGGTCCGCGATCAGCCGGCCGCCGTCCAGGGTGAGGACCTGATCGGCGAGGCGGGTGACGCTCGCCGGGTCCTGGTCGGTGACGAGGACGGCACCGCCCTGCCCGGCGAACTGCCGCAGCAGACCGTGCATCCAGACGGTCTCGCGGGCGGACAGACCGCGCGTGGGGGCGTCGAGGACGAGGGTGTGCGGGTCTCCCAGGAGAGCCGTGGCGAGGCCGAGGCGACGCTCCATGCCGGCCGCCAAGTCGCCGATGCGCTCATCGGCCAGCTCGGTGAGGCCGACCACGTCCAGCACCACGTCCGCGCGGGCGGCGGGCACCCCGACGGCGGCTCCGAGCATCCTGAGGTGGCCACGTGCGGTGCGGCCGGGATGGCCGGGGACATCGTCCAGAAGGACCCCGATCTCCCGGGCCGGGCGCCGGATGCGGTGGAGCGGGCGGCCCCGGAAGAAGGCGGCGCCATGGCCCCGGTCGAGCTGGAGCAGAAGCCTCAGCGCGCTGGTCTTGCCCGCGCCGGGGGCGCCGAACAAGGCGGTCACGCGGCCCGGTGGAGCCTCGAAGCTGAGATCGTCGACGGCAGGCCGATGGTTACGGCGGGGGGTGCTGGTCAGCCCGGTGGCCTGGATCATGGCTTCTCCCGCGGGGCGTGGAACCGCTCGTGGCACGTGGGGACTGGTGACGTACCGGAGCACGGTAACCCGCTATGTCCTATTTCGTCGGCACCTACACCCCCTGTCGAGTCGTCGTGTCATGGGCCCTCACACCTCGGGACGAAGCATGGGCGGGTTGAGCAGCGTCGCACCCCCGGCCCGGAAAAGCTGTGCGGGACGGCCACCCTGACGCGTCGTCGTACCACCCGTGGGCACCAGGAATCCGGGCGTCCCGGTGACCTTTCGATGGAAGTTGCGCGGGTCGAGCGCCACCCCCCACACCGCCTCGTACACCCTGCGCAGCTCGCCGACCGTGAACTCCTGAGGGCAGAAGGCGGTGGCCAGTGAGGAGTACTCGATCTTGGAGCGGGCGCGCTCCACGCCGTCCGCCAGGATGCGGGCGTGGTCGAAGGCGAGCGGGGCGGCCAGCTCCGCGTCGCGACCGAAGGTCCCGTCCTGGTCGAGCAGGGATTCGACCGGCGCCCAGCGCACGCTGTGCGCATCGCCGCCGGGCCGGGGCGCGGGGAGGTCCGGTGCGAGGGCGAGGTGGGCGACGCTCACCACCCGCATCCTGGGGTCGCGCTTGGGGTCTCCGTAGGTGGCGAGTTGTTCGAGATGGGCGGCGTTGGGAGGGGCCGGGACCGCGGGGTCGTGGGCGAGCAGCCCGGTCTCCTCGGCCAGTTCCCTGGCGGCCGCCGCGGTCAGGTCCTCATCGGCCCGCACGAAACCGCCCGGCAGAGCCCAGCGCCCCTGGAAGGGCGGCTCGCCACGGCGGACGGCCAGCGCGCACAGCGCGTGCCGCCGGACCGTCAGTACGACCAGATCCACGGTGACGGCGAACGGCGGGAAGGCCGCTGGATCGTAGGGCATGTGGCGATCATAGTCGTCTTCCTGACGATAATCAGTCCCTTCAGAATGATCGTCGATGTTGATGGAAGCGCTCCCGCCACGGCGATCCCGCCGCGGCTCAGTGGCGGCTGCGGTCCCCTCGCCGGCCGGGCCTGCGCCGCACCCGCATCCGCCCCGCCGGACGCGTCCTGGCCGCCGGCGCACCCGGGCTCTTGGCCCGGACGCCGCGCGGCCGCGCGGTCCCGCCGGACGCGGACGACCCGCCGGACACTCCGTCGGACGCCGTAGCGGCAGCGGCGCCAAGGCGCTCCAACTCCCCGCGCACCGCGGTCTGCAGGGCCCTGTCGACGCGCTCCTGGCGCAGCGAGCGGCGCAGCAGCTCCGGATCGAGCCCTTCGTTGCAGGCTTGGTGCAGCAGCCTGGCGAACAGGTAGTGGGGGTCGACGCACAGCGCGCGGCCGAGCGAGACGCGCGCCGCCGGCTCGTCCCCGAGCGACCAGGCGACCCAGCCCGCGAGGGTGAGCGGTGCCGCGGCGTGCTCCCCGTACGAGCCGACGCAGCGGCGGGCGAGGGCACGCCACAGCCGCAGCGCCGCTTCCGCCTCCGGCCCTTCCATCCACTGCGCGGCCCGGTCGCGCGCCAGCCTGTCCTGCAGCCCGATGATGACCGCGGCCGCCTCCTCGTCGCCGATCAGCCCGTCGTCGCGGACGTCGGCCGCGACCGAGTCGGCGATCGGCGGCGCGGCGCGGAGCCGGGTCAGCATGCCTCCGACGAGGACCAGCGTCTCCTCGCGCACCGTCGCGCAGTCCGAGCCGCCCAGGATCCTCGGCACGAGCTCACTGCCCGCCGCGTCCAGCGCCCGCTCCTGCTCCTCGGCCCGGGGCGGGGCGAGCGGCGCGAGCCTGGCCTCCATCTCGCGCAGCGACCCGCGCACATGGATGCCCGCGTAGGTCGCCGCAGCCGCCATCACGGAGGTGCCGGGCAGGGTGAGCGGGACGCCTTCCGGCGGGCAGCAGCGCCGGTCGGGGCAGACATACGACCAGAACCGGCCGTCGGAGATGCACAGCGCTTCGAAGACCGGCACCTCCAGCCCGCCGCACGCGGTACGCAGCCGCTGGGCGAGCGGCCGCAGGCGCTCCATCACGTCCTGCCCCGACTCGCCCTCGGCCGGCTCCTGGCACAGGAACAGCACCGTCCCGTCGGGTCGGCCCGCCCGCCGCTCACTGCCCGTCACCAGGCACTCGGCGAGCTGGTCGCAGACCTCCGGCCACTCCTCGCTCGTCCGGGGAATGCCCAGCCTGAGGCGACCGCCGAAGCGGCCGCGTGGCCCGTGCAGCGCGATCATCACGATGCTGTCGTCCGGGTGGAACCCGAGGACGTAGGGCAGGGCGTCGGCGAGCTCGGCCGGGCTGCGGAGCGTGATCTGGTCATCGCCGGACAGGCCGGCCGCTTCGTTGTGTCGAGTCATGACCCGACGGTCCCCCAGCCGAGCCTGGCCCGCCAGGCCTGTGGATAACGTTATCCACAGGCCTGGGGCCTGGTTCGCGCGATGACGGTGGGAGCGGGTTGCATGGGGGCATGAGCGACGAAGACCTGCGCATCGCGGCCGACCGCGTCCTGGCCCGCCTCGTCGGGGATCCCTCCGGCTCCGCCCGCCTGCGGGAGGAGCAGTGGCGGGCGATCGAGGCGCTGGTCTCCCACCGCCGCCGGGCGCTGGTCGCGCAGCGCACGGGATGGGGCAAGTCCGCGGTGTATTTCGTCGCCACCTCCCTGCTGCGCGAGCGCGGCAGCGGCCCGACGGTGATCGTCTCCCCGCTGCTGGCGCTGATGCGCAACCAGGTCGAGGCCGCCGCGCGGGCCGGTATCCGCGCGCGCACGATCAATTCCGCCAACACCGAGGAGTGGGACACCGTCCAGGCCGAGGTGGCCGCCGGTGAGGTGGATGTGCTGCTCGTCAGCCCCGAAGGGCTAACTTTCCCAACATCGCACTCTGCCCATATTTCAGTAGGTCATGCGGCTGGACGCAGCACTCAATCAGCCGTCGGCATTCATGATCCGGGCCGTCTGCGAGCCAGCTCACCGCCCTCGGGCACGACGACATCCGTTTTGGCTGATCAAGAGAGGGATCACAGGTACGCCGCAAGCAGACGAAGAACCTCCTGGTGTCGTACTTGCCGAAGAAGCCGGGCTTCTTCGGACCATGCAACAAGAACGCCTGACGGGCGCTTGCCCGTCAGGCACCCGCTATCTATTCACTGAGGGCAGGGCGGCCCGGGCTCCACGGTGAGATACGCCACACCCCTCCTGCCGAATTCCAGTACGGCCCAGTTCACGGGGATCGCCCGCTGCACCCATTGACCTGCACGGACGGGGTTTCGGCGCGAACCGTCCACTGGAAGGCGCAACAGGAAGGACGGTCGCTTCCTGGACGAATCCCGGCCTGACCAGACGCCGCAGCAGCTGTCCGCCCGTCATGGGCCTTCTTGATTCCCCATAGCCCCCTCATTACCTTGGAGGAATCAGGAGAGGTGCATTTGCCTGACGCTGAATCGCCCCCAGCTCACCCCCCTGGCGAGGTCATTCGACGAATGCCGCACTGACGGCAAGGTGCGCCTTCGACACGGCGCCCTCCCCGCCGCCCCACCTTTCCAAGAATTGTGGGGATGCAAAAACAGCAGCTGTCCCGCTGATGTGACAGCGTTGCGTCATTCACGCCTGCAACCCACCGACCTGCCCCCATCAGTCATGTCCAGATACCAGATATGACCGAATACTGCGTGGTCCGCACGTCAAAGTCTAGTGAACACACTAGACTTTCAGGAAAGGATCTCCGCATGTTCATTCACCCCACGAAGACGGTTTCATCCGAGAAGTCCCTCCCGGTACCCCGTTCGCCCGCCACCGCCGCTCTTCAGTACGGGCTTCTCGATCGGCAGGAAGAACTCGCCGTCTTAGGATGGCTTACCGAGCGTTTGCGCGACCGTGTCAGTTCGTTGGTATGCGTCGAGGGTGCGGGCGGCATCGGCAAGACCTCACTGCTGAACGCCTGGATTGCCGGTGCGCGCGACCGTGGTCTGCTGGTGGCGCGTGCGCGTGGCGGCGAGTCACAAGAACGCAGGCCATGGTCCACGACACGACAGTTGCTCGACTCCCTTCTTGTCGCGCTCCCCGAATCGGACCGGCGTGCTCTGCAGGAAAGCCCCGCGGCCCAGGCCCTGTCTGCCCTGTCTGCCCTGTCCGCTGAGGAGTGCCGGGCGTCCGGGGACGACGCCGAGGTGTCATCCGAGATCGGCGAGAGCCTGTATGAGGTGATCGTCAGCGCCTGCGAGTTGAGCCCGTTGGCTCTCGTCCTGGACGACGCCACCTGGGCCGATCAGGTGTCGCTCCGCTGGATTCGCTGCCTGGCGGGCCGCATCGACGGCCTCCCCCTGATGCTGGTGACGACCCGGCGGTGTGGTGACGGACACGAAACCGCGTCGTTGCTGGACGAACTCGCCCTCCAGCCGGGCGCCATCACCCTGGAACTCCTCCCGCTCAGCCCTGGCAGCGTGCGTCGGCTCGTCCAGGACCGAATGGGCAGGCACGCCGACGAGCAGTTCTGCGCGGCATGCCACGAGGCGTGCGCGGGTAATCCCCTGCTGCTCCACGAGTTGCTGCGGGTCCTGGTGAAGAACGGAGTGCAACCGTACGCGGCTCAGGCCGGCCGCGTGGCCGAACTCAACGAGCAGGTACTGGAAAAGACCATCGCCGTGCGCCTGGCCCGGCAGTCCAAAGCGGTCATGGCGATGAGCCGGGCGCTGGCGGTACTCGGTGACGGTACACGGCTTCCCGTCGTGGCCGCGCTGGCCGGTCTCGACCCCTTCCGCGCGCAGGAGGCGGTGCGGGAGATGCGCTGCATGGGTGTCCTGGCCGAGGAGGAGCTTCCGCGGTTCACCCAGCCGCTGATACGGCCCGCCCTCTTCCGCGCCATGGCTCCGGGGCAGCTGGCCGAGGAGCACATGCGCGCCGCTCGGCTGCTGCGTGACCACGGCGAATGCAGTGAGAGGGTCGCCCACCACCTGATGCTCACCCAGCCCACCGGGGACGAGTGGCGCATCGCCGTGCTACGGGACGCGGCGCGGAGGGCCGCAGCCCGCGGCGCCCCGGCCACTTCGGCCCGCTACCTGCGGCAAGCCCTGACGGAGGCCCCGGCCCCGCAGGCGGAGGTGTCCCTTCGGGCAGAACTCGCGACGCTGGAGATGCTGGACAATCCCATCGCTTCGGCCTACCACTTCCAGCAGGAACTGCTGCTGCGTCAGGACGCCCACGGGCGGGCCGCCGCCGTCAGCGGGCTGGCCGTGGCGTTGTGCACCGCCCGGCGCACCCAGGAGGCGGTGACGGCGCTGCGGCAGGTACTGGCCGAGCTCGGGGACTCGCCCGAGGACGGCGAGTGGCGGTTGCGGCTGGAAGCGCACCTGGTCATGGCCGCGTGGCAGGACGGCCCCTCCGCGTCGATCGGCACCGAGCTCGTGGAGGCGCGTGCGCATCGTTCCTTGCGCGGCGACACCCCCGGCGAGCGGGCCTGGCTGGCGGTGTGCGCCCTGCATACCCAGGCCGGTCACGGCACCGCCGAACACGCCCGCGCCCTGGCGGGCCGCGCCCTGCGGGGTGGGATGGAGCTCGACGGGGCCATGGTGCGGTTCTTCCCGCCCCTCCTCCTCTCCCTCGTCGCCGCCGACCACCCGGAGATGGCAGCCGGCTGGCTCCAGCGGATGGCCGACCACGCCGCCCGGCGTGGCTCGGGACGGCTGTCCGCCCTGGCGAGCTTCGGGCTGGGCACGGTGGCCTGGCACTCCGGTCATGTGCAGGAAGGGCTCGGCCACGCGCATGCCACGCTCGACGTGATCGGGCGGGAAACCCAGGAACGTCCCGCCCTACCGTCGTTCGCGGTCGTGGCCAACCTGCTGCTGGACCTGGGGGCCACCGATAGGGCGCACGACATTCTGCAGATTCATCCGACCGACAGCCTCGTCAGCGATGCCTGGGCCAGATCCGCCTATCTGCTCGCCCACGGGCGGCTGCGGCTGGAGCAAGGTGATCCGGGCACCGCCTTGGCAGCCTTGCTGGAGTGCGGCCGGTACCAGGAGGCCGGCCCTCTGATCACTCCGGCGGTCACCCGGTGGCGCTCCTATGCCGCCTTGGCGTATGCCGCCGCCGGCGACCGGGCCTCGGCAATCGACATGGCCAACCGCGATCTGGAGCTGTCGCGCAGATGGGGCACCCACAAGGCGATCGGCGTCAGCCTCCGCACTCTGGGCACGGTCACCGGCGGCCAGCGGGGTCTCGAGTTCCTTTCCCAGGCCGTCGACATGCTGGAGCACTCACCGGCGCGGGTGGAGCTCGCCTACACGCTGAACGAGTTCGGTGCCGCCTGCCAGCGCCTCGCGCGACGGGACGCGGCACGATCCTCCCTGCAACGGGCGCTGGTGGTGGCCGAGGAGTGCTCCGCGAACTGCCTGGCCGACCGCGTCCGCCTCACTCTGCCGCTGGTCGGAGGCAGACTTCGGGCAGCCAAGGCATCGGATGCGCGGCAGCTCACCCCCAGCGAGCGCCGGGTGGCGGAGCTGGCCGCCCAGGGCCGGACCAACCGCGAGATCTCAGAGACCCTTTTCGTCACCCGGCGCACCGTCGAGATCCATCTGACCAGTGCCTATCGCAAACTGGAGATCTCCGGCAGGCCGGAGCTGGCCTTTGCGCTGGCCCAGTCGGCCGCCCCGGCCCGGCAGGACCGTGCGCTGTCGGTGCACGGACGGCCGCCCGGGCCGTAGGGATCTCTCATAGGCGATGTACCCGCACGGAACGAGGGGCCCCCAGCCGCACGGTGCGGCTGGGGGCCCCTCGTTCCGTGCGCCCGTCACCGGCCGCCGGACGGTCGGTTCGCGGACGCCTGGCGCACCGTCAGCTCCGCGAGGCCGGGAGGGTCACCACTGCCGGCCGCCTTGAGAGTGAGCCGTACGTAGCGGACGAGCGCGGGGTGCCGGAGCCCGCCGGAAGAGGCGGAGTTCTCCGCCGGATTCCAATGCCGGCCGTCGGCCGAAACCTGCACGGTGGACGACGCGGGCGCGGTGGTCCACTCCGGCGAGATGCGGGTCACCCGGCCTGCGCGTCCCAGATCGACTGTGAGGCTGCCGGCCGCCTCGGCCGGGACCCAGGCCGTGGCGGTGCTGCCGTCCACCGCCGCGCGGGCGTCCATGCCCGGCTGCGCGGAGGTGGCCGTCGCCGTCGCGCACCGGGCGACGTTGGTCGTGGCCGCGAGGTCCGGACGCCGGGTCTCCAGCACGGCCGGGGCGGCCGTGGTGACCGTCCGGGTGCCCTCGGCGGTCTCGACCTCGAACGGTCCGCCACCGGTCAGCCGGACGGTCGTACGGTGGGGCCCGACGGCGACATCGAACGTACGGCCCCGCCAGTGCAGTCCCTTCAGCCGCACCCCATCCCCCAGCTGCGGGGGAAGCACCGGGTCCAGCCGCACGCGGTCCTCCTCCCACCGCAGTCCGGCCAGGCCGTAGGTGAACGTCTGGAGGAAGCCACCCGCCCCGGTGAGGAAGTTGTGCGCGGGCGCGCCCGCCAGCGGGTCGTCCGCTCCGGCCTTGGCGCCGCGTGCCTCGGAGAACTGGTGGAAGGGTCCGCGGACGAACGGCTCGATCGAGCGCATCAGATACGTGTACGTCGAGCAGCCCGGCTCGCCGATGGCCGCGGCGTCGATCGCGTGGATCGCGTCCGTCATCGCGGGGCCTTCCGGGTCGGTGCGTACGGCGTAGTAGTCCAAGGTGCCGGCCGCCTGCTCGCGGGTCATGGGCCACCGCAGCGGGTACATCAGCATGACGGTGTCCGCCTGCTTGATCTTCGAGCCGTCGTAGCCCGCGTACTGTTCGAAGACTTGCCGGTCGCTGTCGTACGGGATGCGCAGCCGGTCGGCGATCCGCGTCCAGTCGGCGGGCGGGGCGTGTCCGAGCACGCGCGCCGCCCGGGTCGCGTCGCGCAGCGCCGTGGCCGCGCCGGCATTGGTGAACGCCCCGTCGGTGACACCGTTGCTGTACTCGTCGGGGCCGGCCACGTTCTCGATCGAGTAGCTGCCGTCGGCGTTTCCGGTGACCCGTCCGGTCCAGAACTCGGCGATGCCCTTCAGCACGGGCCACCCACGTTTCCGCAGCCAGTCGCGGTCGCCGGTCGCCTGGTAGTACTGCCAGACGGCCATGGCGATATCGCTCTGGAGGTGGATCTGCATGAGGCAGTGCGGCGGCGGGCCCCAGCTGTGACACTCTTCGAGGTCGCCCTGACCACCACTGGTCCACGAGTAGAACAGACCGGGATAGCCAAGCCGTTCGGCGTTGGCGCGGGCCGCCGTGCGGGTGCGGTAGCGGTAGTCCACGATGGATCTGGCCAGCCGCGGCTGGTTCGCGAGCAGCGCGGGGAACATCCAGGTGTCGGCGTCCCAGAACACCTGGCCCGCGTAGTTGTCGCTGGTCAGTCCGGTCGGCGCGACGCTGTTGCCGGAACCGGCGCGGACGTTGGACAGCATCCCGTACTCCGCGGAGCGAATCCATGCCTGGAGGTCGGGCTGCCCCGTGACCGCGATGTCGCTGCGCCAGAGCGCCGCCCAGGCCGCCGTGTGGCTGGCGAACAGGGCCGGCCAGCCCTGCTCCGCCGCCCGCCGGGAGGCCAGCACCGCCGCCTGGCGCGGCGCGTCAGCGGTCAAGGCGGTGTCAACGCCGACGTACTTGGTAAGCGTGTACATGTGCGCACTGCGGACCGGGAAGCCGACGGACTGCCGGTTCGTCAGGCTCCGGCCCTTCTCGGCCGGGCGGGTGCCGCGCAGGTGTACGCCGGGCCCGGTGGTGAGAGTGGAGGCGATGGCACCGCGGGTTCCGGTGCCGTCGGCGCGGAATCCCACGGTCATGGTGCGGCCGGGCTCGCGGCCGCCGCCGGTCGCCGACAGCATCCGGGCACCGCGGCCGTCAATGAGGTCGGTGACGGTGGCGTCACCGCTCCAGTGGGGGGTCATCCGCACCCGTACCGCGGCCGTGTGCTCCCGGTCGCGGGCGGCGAACATCTCGTAGACCAGGTCGGTGGCGCGTCCGTCAGCCGTGGTCCAGGTCAGCGAGGTGCGGACGAGGCCGCACCGCAGAAGGACGGTCTGCCGGTAGTGGGAGATCCGGTCGGCCGGGGTCTCGGAGGTGAAGACTTCGGCACCAACGCCGACGGTCAGCCCGGTCCAGGTGGGAAGGGCGGCGATCACCTGCCGGTCATCGGTGGTCGCCGGGTCGTGGGCATACAGGCCCGAGACGTACGAGCCGTCGTAGCGCGCCGAGTACAGCGGCCAGCCCGTTCGCTGCTCGTCGGCCCAGTACCCGGTGCCGTTGGGGGGGATGCGCTGCCCGAGGTAGCCGTTGCCCACGAAGGCGTGGTAACTGTCCTGAGAGTCGATGGCGGTCGATGACGGCGCCCAGCCGTCCTCCGGGCGCTCCCCGGCGCACGATGCGGCGGAAGGCGCCGGCTGGGCCGGGGCCCGGGTGGGCAGCGCGGAGGCCGAGGCCGCGGGGAGGGCCAGGACAACCAGGAGGATCCAGCCGAGCCGTAGCCATCGGGGCATCCCCACGCGAGCCGCCCGGTCGGACGCTTCGGGCCCGGCCATCACAGACGAACCCCGTTGCGCGCGAGGGTGTTGGACGGACGGATCGCCAGGGACATCGCCCCCGCGGCCAGGCACACCGTGGCGCCCGTGAACCAGACGATCGTGTAGGTGCCGAAGTGGTCACGGATCACCCCGCCCACGGCGGTCGCGAGCGCCCCGCCGACCTGGTGCGCGGTCCACAGCCAGCCGAAGACCACGCCGGCCGACGAGCCGAAGGAGTCCTGGCACAGCCGGATGGTCGGTGGCACGGTGGCAATCCAGTCCATGCCGTAGAAGATGGTGAAGACCAGCATGCCGGGCGTCACCGTGTCGGCGAACAGCCAGGGGAGCGTCAGCAGGGACAACCCTCGCAGGGTGTAGTACACCAGGAGCAGGTAGCGCGAGTCGTACCGGTCCGTCAGCCAGCCCGAGAAGGTGGTCCCGACGATGTCGAAGACCCCGGCGATGCCTAGTAGCCCGGCGGCGGCCGTCGTCGTCATGCCATGGTCGTGCGCGGCCGGAATGAAGTCGGTCTGCATGAAGCCGGACGTCGTGACGCCGCAGATGCCGAAGGTGCCGGCCAGCAGCCAGAAATCCTGCGTACGGGCCGCCTTGCGCAGCACCCCGAACGCACTCGTGGTCGCGAGCCCCGCCTCCGGGGCCTCCGGTTCCCGCTCCGGCGCCTCCTCGGCTCCGTACGCGGTCAGGCCCTTCTCCCGCGGGTGGTCCCGGAGGAGGATGATGACGAAGGGCACCGCGACCAGGGAGCCCAGGGCCACCACGATCGACGCCGTGCGCCAGCTTGAGTTGTCGCTCAGCCCACCCAGCAGCGGCAGGAAGATCAGTTGGCCGGCGGTGCTGCCGGCGGTGAGCACTCCGGAGACGATGCCGCGGTGCTTGACGAACCACCGCTCGGTGAGGGTGGCGACGAAGGCCAGGGAAATCGCACCGCAGCCGGCTCCCACCAGCACGCCCCACAGCAGCACCAGTTGCCACGGCGCCGACATCCACGCGGGCAGCCCGGTGCCGAGTGCGATCAGAACCAGCGCGCCCGAGAGCACAGTGCGGATGCTGAGCCGTTCCATCAGCGCCGCCGCGTACGGTGCCGCCAGGCCGACGATCACCAGATTCAGCGAGATCGCGAAGGAGATCGTGCCGTAGGACCAGCCCATCTCCTCGTGGATCGGGGTCATGACCACGGAGGGCAGGGAACGGAAGCCGGACGTGCCGACCAGGACGAGGAACGAGACACCGGCCACAATCCAGGCCCAGTGCAGGGAACCCGCTCCCGCTCGGGGCCTGCTGCGGGGTGGTTCGGGGATCTTTTCGAGGTTCTGCACGGCGTCAGGAGTCCCCTTCGGGCGCGTGGGTGACGACCATGGCCGAGTACGTGGCGCCCAGGCCGGTGGCGGTGAACAGGTAGTGCCGGCCAGGCTCCAGCTGTCCGGTGTCCCGCATCGTCGTGTAATTGACCAGGACGTCCGAGGCGTAGCAGTGGCTGTACTTCGGGAGGTTGTCGGTGAAGAACCGGCTCCGGTCCACACCGAGCTCGGTGGAGACCTCGATCATCAGCGAGTTGTAGTGCACGAACCGGTGGATGTCGTCGAGTTGGAGGCCGGCCTTGGCAACCGCCTCGCGGATGACGTCCGAGACTTCCGGATCGTGTGCGTTGTTGGCCCGCTCACGGGTTTCCTGGTCCATCAGGATGCCGTCGGCGAACTCGCCGCGGGTCCGGGTGACATACGAGAGCACACGGTCTCCCCGGCCCCCGCGGGCGACCAGGCAGGCGCTGGCGGCCTCGCCCATCACGGAACCGAGGGAGTGGTAATCCTGGTTCAGCTTCGCGAAGGGTTTCTCGCCGGTGACGACCAAGGCGCGCCCCGCCGGGTCACCGTCCATCGCCAGCAGTGCGCCGGCCATGTCGATGGCGGCGAGCCCGATCGCGCAGTTCTGCTGGGTGAGCCCGAACGCCTGTGCGTCATGGAGTCCGAGCGACGTGCGCAGAATGTCGGCGGCGTCCATGGTGGAGGGGGTGACCTCCTGGGTGGCGTGTCCATACAGCAGGTACTTCACCGTGCTCGGGTCGGTCACCTCCTTCAGCGCCGCGCGGGCAGCGGGCAGGATGAGGTCGAAGAGCGACTGTTCGGGGTCCAGCCGCATGTCGCGGACGCCGTAGACGCGCCGCAGTACTTTCATCTGAGCCCGCGTCAGCCCCAGCGGGGCGCCGGCCTCCTCCAGGGAGACCGAGCGGGACGGTACGTAGGCCCCCCACGCCTCCAGGGTGGTCGGCTGGTCGTCGAGGGACCCCTGCGGCCCATGGCCCGGCCGGGGCGTGTAGGCGGTCGAGAAGGTCACGCCGTTGTCCTCCTGTTTCGTGGTCCGTACGTCCTGAACCTGCGTACTCCTGAGCCGTGTGGTGGGGCTCAGGCGGTCATCGCGCGCCGGCGGGCCTTGTGCACCGGCACCACCACGACCCCCACCGCGCGGCAGACGACCACCGGCTCGTCGAGGACCCCGGCGGTGCTGTGCCCCTCCTCGTAGCGGGCCTCGATGACCTTGCGGGCCTCCAGCTCGACGACCCGGCGCAGCCGGCTTTCCTTGGTCAGCCGCCCGGTCACCTCGATGAAGTCACCGGCGTGGACGGGAGCGGTGAAGGTGACCTCGGTGTAGTGGGACAGCAGCCCCTCGTCCCCGTCGGTGCGGATGGCGATCTCGGTGACGACGTCGCCGAAGAGGCGGAGCATCCGGGCTCCGTCCACGAGGTCGCCACCGTAGTGCGCCTCCTCGGCTCCGATGCGCACCCGCAGCATCACCGTGCACGGGTCGGTCAGATCAGTCGGCACCGAGTGCCCTCCTCTTCGTCAGGACGCCGCCGCGAGCGCTCGTCGTCTGCGCGAACACGGCGTCGAACGCCTGCTCAATCTCCCGCTGCGCGGCTGCGCCGGTGCGCTCCGGCATGGCCGCCGGCCAGCCCACCGCGACGGCGATGACCAGGTCTTCCTTGTGCGAGATCGACAGAGCGATCCGGTCCAGGCCGATATCGGCGGCACGGCGGGCGGCAGCGCCGGTCAGTCCCACCCGAGGGGCGCCGCCCTCGGTACGGCCGATGTCGATCTGCCAGGCCGGGACGCCGGCGAGCAGTCCGACGCCCAGCGCTTTGAGCACCGCCTCTTTCGCGGCGAATCGCCCGGCCAGGAACTCCCGGCGCCGGCCGGGCGCCAGCGTCCCGGCCTCCCGGCGTTCCGGGGCCGAGTACAGCAGGCGCCGGAACCACTCGCGGTGCACCAGCCGGTCGAGTTCGCCGATGCGGAACAGGTCGACCCCGACGAAGGGGGGACCGGTCCCGGGCCCGGCCCCCTTCGCGGCCCGGTTCACGCCGAGGGCTCCGGGCGCGCGGCGGTACGCAGGATCGCCGCCGAGCAGGTCCCCGAGCGCGGGTCGGTGTCGTGCAGGACGACCGTGGCGTACTGCTCGGCCCACTGGGGATTTTGGGCCAGCTCCATCCAGACGCTCGTGCAGTAGGTCCGTTCGGCGTGCCGGTGGACCTCCATACCGTCCGCCTGGATGTCGTGCCCGCCTCGAGGACCCTCGACGAGCAGCGACGTGCCGGACCGGGCCGATGCGGTGACGTCGGCCAGCCGCCGGGCGCAGTCGTCCGGTCCGCACTGGACCCACACGTCGTGCACGTCCAGCCCCGGCCCCTCGCTGCCGGACTGCAACAGCAGCAGCGCACCGGAGTCGACCAGGTCCGCGCCGTGCACCAGCGGGTCGTGGTTGGGCAGGGTGGTCTGCTCCAGCACCGCGAGCACGGCTTGGTCGCAGTAGCCGAGCCGGCAGTACGCGGCAGCGATGCGAAGCGCCGAGAAGGGCGCCGCCAGCCCCTGCTCGGCGATCGCGAAGCTCGCCGAGCGGTTGCCGAACGCCTGGTTCAGCTGGGTGGAGGTGGTGGTGAAGGGGTGCACATCGGGCAGGGCGTAGGAGACCATCACGAGGTCCGGCTCCACGGGCCCGAGCGGATCGCCGTCGAGCAATTGCCGGACCAGGTCGACATGGGTGACCACCGGCCGGTCCCCGGCCGCCTCCGGATCCGGGCTCTGGCCGAAGGATGCGAGGAGGTCGCGGTCGTAGTCCGCCATGAGGGAGAACTCGGGGCGCATGGTACGGGGCGGGGCGAGGACCGCCGCCCCGTGCCGTACCGCCAGCGTGCTGCCGGCCATCAGGATCCTTCCTGGAAGACTTCCGAGGTCGAGGACGTCACACGGGCTCCCGTGCCCGGCTAGCCGGCGGCCTGGTCCGCCGCGGCGGGCAGCTGCCGGAGCAGATAGTCGGTGAAGCTGCCGACGGTGGCGAAGTCCGTCATCTCCAGCTGCTCGGGGTCGACCTCCACCCCGACCGAGTCCTCCAGGGTCATCAGGACCTCGAGCACGGAGGTGGAGTCGAGGTGCATGTCGTCGAACAGCCGGACGTCTTCCGACAGGCTGTCGACCGGGCGTTCAAGAGCCTCGCTCAGCGCGGACTCGATCTGGTGGACGAGTTCGATGCGGTCCATGGGAACTCCGTTCGGGTCAGAGGGGTGTGGCTAGAAGCGGACCAGGTGCTGCCGGTTCAGCAGGTCCTCAGGGGTGTCACGGCGGGCGATGAGGTGCGGCGTCCCGTCGTGGACAAGAACCTCGGCCGGATAGCCATGGCTCAGGAAGAGCACCGGCGAGGCGGTCGGCCCGTACGCGCCCGACCGTTCGACCCCCAGCAGGTCGCCGGGCGAGACAGGAGGCAGCGCCACCCGCTTGCCGATCACGTCGTTGGGGGTGCACAGCGGTCCGGTGACCGTGATGGGGGAGGTCGCCGGGTCGTGGTACCGGCTCAACGACCGGATGGGGAAGTTGCGTTTGACGAAGCTGCCCACGCCGACCGCGGCCATGTGGTGGTTGGTGCCGCCGTCGGCGACCGCGAAGCGCTCCCCCATCGACTCCTTGACGTAGAGCACACGCACCACGTAGGTGCCGGCCACGGCGGTGAGATAGCGGCCCAACTCCATGATCAGCCGGGTCTGCGGGTGGCGCTCGACGAACTGCTCGATCACCGCGTTGACGTCGCCGTGCAGGGCGTTGACATCGAGCTCCTTCTCGTTGTCGAAATACGGCACGCCCAGACCGCCGCCGAAGTCCACGGTCCGCAGTGGGACACCCAGCTCCTCGCACAGCGCCTCGGCGATGGAGAGGATGTTGGTGGTGTTGTTGACGACATCGGAGTAGTCGAGGATGCGGGTCCCCATGTACGCGTGGACACCGGTCACCTGCACCGACCGGAGGGTCCGGACCAGGCTCGTGGCCGACTGCCGCAGCACCGCCAGGTCCACCCCGAACTGCCGTGGCTTGCCGCCCATCGAGAGCCCTCCTCCCTTGGTCTGGAAGTCGGGGTTCATCCGCAGCAGCACCGGTACGTCGGTCAGGCCGGCCTCGGCGGCCAGGGCATCGAGCGCCTTCAGCTCCTCCAGTGACTCGCATACGACGGCGTGCAGACCGGCCTCGAGGCAAGCGCGCAGTTCCTTGGTGGTCTTGCCCGGGCCGAGGAAGATGATGTTCCCGGGGGCGACGCCGGCGCGCTGCGCCGTGATCAGCTCCGTCAGCGAGGACACCTCGGCGCCCGCCCCGAGCGAGCCGAGGTAGGAGCAGATGCTGATGTTCGGGTTCGCCTTGAGGGAGAAGAAGACATCGACCGCCGGGTGCAGGTTCTCGCGCAGCCGCTGGTAGTTGGTGCGCAGGACCTCGGTGTCGTAGACGTACAGGGGGGTGCCGTACTCGCGGGCGAGCTCCGATACCGGCACGCCCTGGATTTCGAACTCCATCGCATTCACCGGATTTCTCCTTTCGTCGACACGGCGACGAGTGCGTTGCGCACCTCGGCGTCGAGGGCGGTCAGGGCATCGCGGTCCTGGGCGAACAGCAGGGTGTAGAGGCGGCCTTCGAAGGGGGGCCGCCGGTGGGCCTCGGCGTTGACCGTTCCGAAGCAGGTGATGACGGCACCGGCGCCGCCCGGTCCGCGCGGTGCCAGCGGGCCGAGGACCGACTCGATCTCGTGGAACCGGACCGGGCGCTCGAGCTCCAGCGTGTAGTGCTTGGCCAGAGCGGCGCCGGAGGAGAGAAACCGCTCGGTGACCGGACCCTGGTAACTGGACATGTTCAACCGGGCGTTGATCTCCAGCACGGGGTAGAGCGTGTCGTCCTTGCCGAGGATGGCGTCCACCCCAACCACACCGAACAGTCCGTCCTCGTACAGCCGCTTCCCGACCCGGGCCGCCGTGTCCTCCAGCTCCGCCAGATGGGACGCGCCCAGGCGGGTCGGCATCACGTGGCCGAGGTGCACACCCCCCGAGGTCTGCGCCTCCTTGACGAAGTCGAGGTGGACCCCTCCCGCGCGGTCGATGGTGAACTGGTAGTTCAGATCGCACTGCTTGGCCAGGAACCTCTCGACCACCACGTGGATGGCGCGGGAACCGGTACGGGCCGCCCGCTGCTCGACCATCCGCAGCAGACGCTCGGCCTTGGCGGGCGTGTCCAGCACGATCAGTCCCTTGCCGGAGACCCCGTACGACTCCTTGACGATGAGCGGCACACCCTCGTCGAGGCCCCGCCGGACCGCCGCCGTGAGCTCGTCCACGGTCTCGCAGCACTCGCCGGGCACCGGGCGGATGCCGAGTTCGTCGACGAGACGCCGTCCGTAGATCTTCCCGTTGACCCGCTCCATCGTGTCGCTGTCCGGGGCGGCCAGCGGCAAGCCGGTCAACTCGGAGATCTTCTGCTCGGTGGCAGAGGTGCCCATCGGCATCAGGTAGGTCCGGCGGTCGGCCAGGTCGGCCAGACGCCCCAGCGTCTCGGGCGAGGCCAGGATGCGTTCGCCGGTACTGGCGCCGGGCTCACCCCGCGGGACGACGAGCTCGGCCGGCAGCTGGAAGCCCAGGTTGGTGGCGTACCGCTTGAAGCGGGGGTCGAGCGGATCGCCCAGGCAGATCACGTCGCCGCTCCCGGCCAGCAGGGCACCGAGTTCTTCCATGCGCTGCACGGTGGTGGGAGCCGATGACAGTTTCGGCATCGGCAGTCCGATGTAATTGTGCGCCCACGTGTGCTCGACCTCGAAATTGCAGAGAAAGACCAGCCGGGCTTCGGGATTTCCGGTCAGCGATTCCTTGAGACCGCCTAAGTAGGCACCGCTCATAGCCATTCACACCTTCCTGTGCAGGGGTATGCCACTCACGACAGGGGAAATGGTCCCGAAGGTTCAGGGCGCCGAATCACACCGAGAAGTACAAAGCATGGGGAGGTGCCCCGGCAATAGACCCCAGGAAACACTGTGGTGGTGCCCGTAAGCACTTCGGTGTGCCCTTACGGTACCCACGGTTCCCAGGACCACGGCGTTCTCGCACGCCGTCCAGGCGCGGACATCTCCTCGTAACACATTCGGCCGCGGCCCCGTCAAGAGCCGCCCCTGCGTGGGGTCGGCGCCGTCCCGGGGCTGTGGTTGCGCCGTACACCATCCCCAGTGGACATTCCCCCCATGACCGATCCCGGCGAACCTGCCCGGCCGGAAAGCGAAGGAGGCGGTCAGGCCGTGGAAAATCTGAATCGCATGCCGCCGACGTCCAATCAGCGCGGCATCTGGGCCGCTGAGGCGCAGACCCCGGACGACCCGCAATTCAATATTGTCGTCCATGAATGGCTCACCGGCCCCCTGGGCCCAAATGCGCTGCGCACGAGCCTCAGCCGAGTGAAGCGCCGGCACGCAGCCTTCAGCGTGCGCCTCGGCGATGACGAGGGAGTCCCCTACAGCGCATCGAGAGGCACGATGCGTGCTCATGGGTCGACCATGCCGACCTCGCGGACGAATCCGAGCCGGCTGTCGCCTTCAAAACCTGACGTGATCGCCTCATCGCCGAGCCGTTCGTGCCGACCGGCTTCCGCCTCTTCACCGCCCTCCTACTGCGCGAGAGCGTCGAGGCCGTCCGTCTGCTGCCGCAGATCCACCATCTGATCGTGGACGGCTGGTCGCTCAACCTGGTCAGCACTGAGATGTGGGCGGAATACGCCAGGCTGACGAACAGACTGCGACCGCCATCCTCGGGCCCCGCCATCGCCTCCGCCGACATCGTCCCGGCGGACACCGACTACCCCGGCGCGGCCGATCTGTCGTTCCTCGCCGACCCAGAACTCCCACTCCTCGACCTGCACGGTGGCGTCACATACTGCACCGGTTGGCTGGTACTGAGGTCAGTGGAGGTCACCTACCCGGCCAGGGCAAGGACAAGCGGGAGTACCTGGTCGGCTCCGCTCTGGCGCAGTAGGCGGGCGGCTACGGCCAGGGTCCAGCCGGAGTCGGTGTAGTCGTCGACGAGCAGGACCGGGCCGGGGGTGTCGGCCAGGACGGCGGTGAGTTCGTCGGGCACGGTGAGCGAGGCGACCAGGGCACGTAGCCGCTGGGCGGAGTTGCTGCGGTGCGCCGTATGCTCGTCGGCCTGCGGGGTGTGGGCCAGGCTGCCCAGCAGTGGGAGCCTGCCGACCCGGGCCAGGCCCCCGGCCAGGGAAGCGACCAGTTGAGGGCGGGTGCGGGAGGGCATGGCGACGATCCCCACCGGTCGTGCCGCCGCGTCAGGGGAGCCGTTGGCCCAGCCGCCAGGTGAGCGGGCCCAGTCGGCAACCGTCGTCACGACGGCGGCCAGCACGTCGTCCGGGACCGGCCCGTCCGCGGCCTGCGCTGACAGCAGCAGGCGTAGGCGGTTGCCCCAGCCGATGTCCGACAGCCTGCCGAGCGCGCGCCCGGGGGCCGCCTGCTGGGCCGCTGGAATACGGCCCTTGAGGTCGACCCCGACCGCGGACATACCCGTAGGCCACATGCGGCGTGGCTCGACCTCGACCCCCGGGCGGTCCAGCTCGCCTGTCGCCACCGCGAGGGCTCCGGGCGAGACGGCGGGATCGAGCCAGGGCCCGGCACAGGAGTCACAGCGACCGCATGGGGCCGCTTTCTCGTCGTCGAGCTGCCGCTGCAAGAACTCCATCCGGCACCCCGTGGTCGCCACGTAGTCCCGCATGGCCTGCTGCTCCGCCTCCCGCTGCCGGGCCACCCACGCATACCGCTGCGCGTCGTACGCCCACGGCCGCCCCGTGGCGGTCCAGCCCCCCTTCACTCGCTTGACCGCCCCATCCACGTCCAGGACCTTCAGCATCGTCTCCAGCCGCGAACGCCGAAGATCCACCAACGGCTCCAGCGCTGGCAGCGACAACGGACGCCCCGCCTGCTCCAGAACCCTCAGCGTCCGCCGCACCTGCTCCTCGGGCGGGAAGCCCACGGAAGCGAAGTACGCCCAAATCGCCTCGTCCTCCCGCCCCGGCAGCAGCAGCACATCCGCATGGTCCACACCACGCCCCGCACGCCCTACTTGCTGGTAATAGGCGATCGGGGACGAGGGCGACCCCAGGTGCACCACAAACCCCAGGTCCGGCTTGTCGAAACCCATCCCCAGCGCCGAGGTCGCCACCAACGCCTTCACCCGGTTCGCCAGCAGATCCTCCTCCGCCTGCAACCGGTCAGCGTTCTCCGTCTTCCCCGTGTAGGAAGCCACCGGATACCCGCGCTGCCGCAGGAACGCCGCGACCTCCTCCGCCGCCGCCACCGTCAGCGTGTAAATGATCCCCGAACCCGGCAGATCCCCCAGCCGCTCCCCCAGCCAAGCCAGCCGATGCGCCGCATCCGGCAACTCCAGCACCCCCAACCGCAGACTCTCCCGGTCCAGCGGCCCCCGCAGAACCAGAGCATCCCCACCCCCGGTACCCAACTGCTCGGCCACATCCGCGGTCACCCGTGCGTTCGCAGTCGCCGTCGTGGCCAGCACCGGCACACCCGACGGCAACTCCGCCAGCATCGTGCGAAGGCGCCGATAGTCGGGCCGGAAGTCATGCCCCCAGTCGGAAATACAGTGCGCCTCGTCAACCACCAGCAGACCGGTCGTGGCCGCAAGCTCGGGCAGCACCTGATCACGGAAATCCACGGAATTGAGACGCTCCGGACTTACCAGGAGAACATCGGTCTCGCCGCGCTCCACCTCCCCGTAGATCGTTTCCCACTCCTCCGGGTTCGCCGAGTTAATGGTGCGCGCCTGGATACCGGCACGCGCCGCCGACTCCACCTGGTTACGCATCAGCGCCAGCAGCGGCGAAATGATCACCGTAGGGCCGGAGCCACGCCGTCGCAGCAGAGCGGTGGCGACGAAGTACACCGCCGACTTTCCCCAGCCGGTCCGCTGCACCACCAGTGCCCGCCGGCGCTCCTCCACCAGAGCCGCCACGGCCTGCCACTGATCCTCCCGCAGCCGCGCCAACCCCACCGGGGCACCGACGAGCTCAGCGAGGATAGCGTCGGCTTCAGTGCGAAGCTCCAGATTGTCCATGCCCCCCATGCAACCCGACGGCACTGACAATCGGCCAATTCATCCAGCGCGGCAAAGGGCTCGACCAGTGCTCGCCTGACGCGCACCGATCAAGGACGGCTAGGGCAGATCAGTGCGTTTATGCAGGTCAGGGCTCCAAGTCCGCCTGGAATTTGAATGTCTTCCCAGTTCTGTAGCCCCGAGCGGCTGAACAATCCCGACTTCCGGGACCAGGTGCTGCCCAAGCTCGCCGCGGCCACCGGCCTGCTGGTCGTCGACGAGGCACACTGCATCTCCGACTGGGGCCATGACTTCCGTCCCGACTACCGCAGGCTGCGCACCATGCTCGCCGACCTGCCGCCAGGCGTGCCCGTGCCGGCCACGACCGCGACCGCCAACGCCCGGGTGACCGCGGACGTCGCCGACCAGCTGGGCACGGGCGGTTCGTCGGCGGCGGATGGCTCCGGCGCGGACGGCTCGAGGGCGCTGGTGCTGCGCGGGCCGCTGGACCGGGAGAGTCTGAGCCTGGGTGTGCTGCGGCTGCCGGACGCGGCACACCGGCCGGCCTGGCTCGCCGACCATCTCCCCGAGCTCCCGGGCTCGGGGATCATTTACACCCTCACGGTCGCCGCGGCCGAGGAGGTGACCGCGTTCCTGCGGCAGCGCGGCCATACCGTCTCCTCTTACACCGGCAAGACGGAGAACGCCGACCGTCAGCAGGCCGAGGAGGACCTGCTGGGAAACCGGGTCAAGGCCCTGGTGGCCACCTCCGCGCTGGGCATGGGCTTCGACAAGCCGGATCTGGGCTTTGTCGTCCACCTGGGCTCGCCCTCCTCCCCTATCGCCTACTACCAGCAGGTCGGGCGGGCTGGGCGTGGTGTGGAGCACGCCGAGGTGCTGCTGCCGAGCCTGAGGACGAGGCCATCTGGCGCTATTTCGCCTCGCTCGCCTTCCCCTCCGAAGAGCAGGTGCGCCGCACGCTCGATGTGCTGGCGGCGGCGGACCGGCCGGTGTCCCTGCCCGCGCTCGAGCCGCAGGTCGACCTGCGCCGCTCGCGCCTGGAAATCATGCTCAAAGTGCTCGACGTGGACGGCGCGGTCCATCGGGTGCGCGGCGGCTGGACCGCGACGGGGCAGCCCTGGGCGTACGACGCGGAGCGCTACGCATGGGTGGCGCGGCAGCGGGAGTCCGAGCAGCAGGCGATGCGGGACTACGCCTCGGCGCCCGGCTGCCGGATGGAGTTCCTGCGGCGGCAGCTGGACGACGAGGCGGCGGCGCCGTGCGGGCGCTGCGACAACTGTGCCGGGGCCCGGTTCACCGCCGAGGTGTCCGCGGCGTCGCTGGAGGCGGCGCGCGGCGAGTTGGGGCGCCCCGGCGTCGAGGTGGAGCCGCGCCGTATGTGGCCGACCCGACTTCCCGCGGTCGGCGTCGAGCTCAAGGGCCGGATCCCGGCGGGTGAACAGGCCGCCCCCGGGCGGGCGCTCGGCCGCCTCTCCGATACCGGCTGGGGAAACCGGCTGCGGCCGCTGCTCGCCCCGCACAGCCGGACGAGCCGGTTCCGGACGATGTGGCCGACGCCGTGGTGACGGTGCTCGCCGACTGGGCCAAGGGGCCCGGCGACTGGGCGTCGGGGGCGCCGGACGCCCCCGCCCGGCCGGTCGGCGTGGTCACGGTGGCCTCGCACACCCGGCCGCGGCTGATCCAGACGCTGGGCGAGCGGATCGCCTCCGTCGGCCGGATGCCCCTGCTCGGTTCGGTCTCCTACCTCGACTCCGGGACCGACACCCGGGTGCCGCGCACCAACAGCGCCCAGCGGCTGCGGGCGCCGCACGGCGCGCTGACGGTGCCGCCCGCGCCGGCCGAGGCGCTCGGGCAGACCTCGGGGCCGGTGCTCCTCGTCGACGATCTGGCGGACACCGGCTGGACGCTGGCGGGGGCCGCCCGGCTGCTCCGCCGGGCCGGGGCGGAGGCGGTCTTTCCGCTGGTCCTCGCGGTGCAGGGATGACCGCCGCCGCAGGTGAGGGCGGCTCGCGGAATATTGACGGCGGACCGGCCCAAACCGGTCAGGTGTGCCAATTGCTCGTTGCCGCGCGCCAGTACGACCGCAAGAATTGAAGCAGTTCCCTGCTTCCGGGCCGCCCGTGGTGCGCCGGAGCCGTGTCGTGGCGTGCGCCCATGCCCGACCTTCGCACGGACCGTGGGCGCGCAGACGAAGGGAGGACCGTGACCTTCGGCTTCGCTCCGTCGCCGGCCACCGATCACGTTTCCGGGCTTGGCCGGATGCTCGAGCCCGCAGAGTGGGCCGCTGCCGGCATTCCGCTGCTGCGCAATCCGCGTGAGGTCGTCACCGGCCTGCACAGCCGCCATCTGCCCACACCCTCGACGGCCGTGGTCGCGGTCCTCGATCCGGAGGAGCGGCTGGCGGCCAGTGCCTCGTTCACCCGGCGCCGCTCCTGGGCGGCCGATGGCTGGGAGTTCCGAAACGCGCTCCTGGCCCAGTTGCGCCGGGTCATCCCGCACGATCTGCGGCGCCGCACACCGGTCCGTACCGCCGTGCTGCTCTACTGCCGGGACGGCGAGAGCCAGTGGACGGAAGAGGACGGCGCCTGGATGTGGGGCTTGCGCGATGCCTGCACCCTGCACGGGCTGCGCTGCGGCGCCTACATCACGCTGACCCGGGCGGGCTGGCAGGTGCTGGGCGAAGGGCGGGGCGGCCGTCGGCCGCACTCCGCCTCCCGCCACAGCGGCCTCGGCTTCGGCACCACCACCGCCGACAGCGTCACGTCGGCGGTACCGCACCCCCACGGTGAAGCGCGCGAGGCGCTGCACCGCTCCGCGGCCGTGTGAGCGGCCACGCGCCCGCGGGGTGCGATCAGACGCCCGCGGTGATGAGGGTGTTGATCCGCTCGGAGTCGCCGCAGACGATCAGCAGCGTTCCGGCCCGGCGCATCGCCTCGGGCAGTGCGCGGGCGACGGCGTCGTCCGCTCCCCCGTTGACCGCGACGACCACGACCGGGCGGGCCGTGACGCGGCCGGCAGCGGTGGCGGCGTAGAAGACGTCGTCACCGGCGTCCTGCTGCGCCCAGTAGGACGCCTCGCCGAAGGACAGCTCATGCGCCGCCCACGGATGCTGTTCCCCCGTGGTCAGCACCAGGATTTCGCCGGGCGCCCGGCCGGAGTCCAGCAGCAGGTCGACGGCCTCGTCCGCCGCGTCCAGGGCCCCCTCCGGCGAGGCGGGGATCAGCTGGAGCTGCGGACCGGCGGGCTTCGCGGAAGAGACGGGCGGCGCGGGCTTGGCCGCACCGGCGGGCGGACCGGGCTTGGCCACGTCACCAGCGGTTCGCTGGGCCGGGGCCGAGGGGGTCGCGGCGGAGCCGCGGTTGGGGCCGGGGCTGCCGGGCCGCCGTGGGGCGGGCCGGGGGCCGGGGCCAGGGACGGGACGAGGGGTCGGCGCGGTGCGGCCTGCGGCCGGTGTCGCGCGAGGACCCGGGACACTCTCGTGAATCTGAGGCTCCTCGGGGATGAGAGGCATGGGCTGATGTCTATCAAACGTCGGTGCGAGTCGCATCGGCGGGTGGGTGGAAATAAACCGTTCAGAAGTCGAAGCCGAGTTGACCGGAATCCTCCGCATCGGCTGGTCCGGGAACGCTGCGGACCCGCTTGAGGTGCCGCCAGCGGGGCAATCCGTCCAGATATGCCCAGGACAGCCGGTGGTAGGGGGTGGGACCCAGCTCCGTCAGAGCGGCGCGGTGCGCGGGCGACGGATACCCCGCGTTGTCGCCGAAGCGGAAGTCCGCGTGGGCGGCTCCCAGTTCGGCCATCAGCGTATCCCGCCGGACCTTGGCGATCACCGAGGCCGCGGCGACGGCCACGCAGGACTGATCGCCCTTGATGACCGTACGGACCTTCCAGGGCTCGCCCAGGTAGTCATGCTTCCCGTCGAGTATCACCGCGTCGGGGCGCACGGGCAGTCCGTCGAGCGCGCGGGTGGCGGCGAGCCGGAGGGCCGCCGTCATCCCCAGGGCGTCGATCTCCTCGGGGGATGCATGGCCAAGGGCGTATGAGGTGACCCACGTCTCCAACTCCTGGGCAAGCGCCGTGCGCTTCTTGGGGCTCAGCAGCTTGGAGTCGGTGAGCCCGGCCGGCGGTCGCCGCAGCCCGGTGACCGCCGCGCAGACCGTCACCGGACCGGCCCAGGCCCCGCGCCCGACCTCGTCGATCCCGACGACGATCTTGGCTCCTGTGGTGGCGCGGAGCGAGCGCTCGACGCGGTGAGTGGGCGGTTCGTAGACCATGGCGAGGACCAGATTACGCTGCCCGAGCACCGCTCGTGCACCGGGTTATGCCTGGCGGCCCGCGACCGGCCCTCGTGGACCGCCCCCACTCAACGCGACAGCGCCCGTGGGCGGTTCGAGGGCGCGGGCCGGACGCCGCGGGAACGTCCGTGGGCACTGCGTGTCACTCCCGCGTCGGCGCAGGTCAGTGAGTGTCAGTGCGCGTCAGCCCGCGGTCGGGACCCAGCCCGGAAGCGGCTCTGTGCGGTCCTGCCACTCGCCCGGCGGCGCACCGGCCGCCGCGGCAGCGATCACGCCCCCGACGATCGCGCAGTTGGTGTCCACGTCCCCACCCACCTGGGCGGTCGTCCAGAACGCCTCCTCGAACGCGCCGAGGTGCCGGGCCGCCGACCACAGGGCGAACGGCACGGTGTCGTGCGCGCTGGTGCGGCGGCCACAGCCGAGCACCGCCGCGACGGTCCCCGCGTCCGCGTAGTCGAGCATGTCACGGGCGCGGCGCAGCCCCGCCTGGACGGCGCTGCGCGGGACGAGCGAGATCACCCGGTCCAGCAGGGCGTCCGGCCCGCCGACGCCCGCCGGGTCGGCGGCCAGCGCCGCCGCCGCGGCCACCGCCATCGCCCCCGCCACGGCTTCCCGGTGCTGGTGCGTGGTGTACGCGGAGATCTCCGCCTGGTGCGTGGCCTGCTCCGGGTCGCCCGCGTACCAGGCGCCCAGCGGCGCGATCCGCATCGCGGCGCCGTTGCCCCACGAACCCTGCCCCTGGAACAGGCCCGCGGCCAGCTCCCGCCAGTCGCCGCCCTCCCTGATCAGCCTGAGCATCCGGTTCACCGCGGGCCCGTAGCCGCGGTCGAAGTCATGGTGCTCGGCGAAGGAATGGGCGAGCGCGTCCTGGTCGATACGGCCATGGGTGACCAGAACGGCCAGCACCGAGCCCGCCATCTCGGTGTCGTCGGTCCACTGCCAGGCCCCGGGCGGCAGCTCGCGCCGCCCCAGCAGCGGATAGTTGACGGGTACGAAGAACTGGGAGCCGAGGGCATCGCCCACGGCCAGCCCGCGCAGGCTCCGCAGGGCCCGCTGGAATCGGTCTCCGGTCATCAGCGCGCACTCCAACTGGTAAGGCCATAGGGCTCGGGAGCGCACCAGCGCTCGAAGGGCCGGTCGAGGTGGTAGCGCCCGTCAGGGCCGAGCACCAGGGCCCGTGTCTCACCGTTGCCCGGGTTGGACAGCGACTCGAACTCCGCGACGGTCCAGTGCAGCCACCGCATGAAGAACAGCCGCATGGTCAGCCCATGGGTCACCAGCAGGACGTTCGGCGGATGGGCGGGGTCCTCGAAGCTGCGCCACAGGCTCTCCAGAAAGGCGTCCACCCGGTCGTAGACGTCGGCGCCCGACTCGCCCTGGGCGAAGCGGTAGAAGAAGTGCCCATAGGCGTCCCGGTAGGCCTTCTGTTTACGGACGTCCTCCCGGTCCTGCCAGTTTCCCCAGTCCTGTTCGCGCAGCCGCGGCTCCTCCCTGACGCGGGTGCGCGACGGGTCGAGGCCGAGCAGTTCCAGGGTCTGATGGGTGCGTCGATACGGCGAGACATAGACCGAGACCCGCTCGTCGGCGAAGATCGCGCGCAACCGCTTCCCCACCTCAACGGACTGCCGCCGCCCGGTCTCCGTCAGACTCAGGGCATGGTCGGGCACCCGCTCGTACACCGCGTCGTCAACGTTCCCCTCCGATTCGCCGTGCCGTACGAGAACGATGCGCCGGGGTCGTGCCATGCGGCCACCCTAGGCCACCGGCCCCGGCTCACACCGTCCAGGAGGGCTCGACCCCCACGACGTCGCCCGCGATCGCCGCTACGTCCGCCTCGGTCTGCGCGCGCAGGGCGAGCCGTTCCACCCGCTCCACGCGGTACTTGCCGTGCTCGGCGGCCGAATTCCACATCGACAGCACCAGGAACTCACCGCCGGGAGCCTCCCCGAACACCCCGCGCACCATCCCCGGCGACCCGGCCATCGCCGGATTCCACACCTTCTCCTGCACCAGCGTGAAGTGCTCCACCCGGTCCGGGTGGACCCGGCAGTGTGCCGCCCGCACCACGTCCGCGTCCGTGAACCGCGGCTGGAAGCCCACCTTCACATCGAAGCGGTGCTCGAACAGCCGCACCTGCATGTCCCGGTATGTACCGGACTGCGCCGCCGCCAACCGGTCGTGGGAGCGCGCCATGAAGGAGTCGTAGAACGCTCTGCTCTCCCAGAACGCGAAGATGTGCGCCACATTCGGCCGCCCCCGGCTCCAGCCGCCGCCCTGCCCCCGGAAACCCGGTTCGCCGAGCAACCCCGCCCACTTCCGCTGCCCCCGCTCGAAACCGCGGCGGTCCACCACGGTGCAGCGAATCCACTTGACCAGCACCGCGCCATCGTACGGCCCCGAAGGTGGCCCGCATCACGGACTGAATGAGTCCGGCTACGCATGGGGGTCGCCCGGCGGCAGCACGTTCGAGGATCCGCTCGGCCGTACGCCTGGCGCACACCCCTCAGAGCGACCATGCGCATGCCCCGGAGCGACAAAGGCTGCGGCAAAGGCGGGGTGCGGGCCGAGGGCCCGCACCCCGCCTCAGCGGTTCGCCCGCGAGGGGCAGGTGATCAGCTGCAGCCGCTGGTCGAGCCGCAGCCCTCGCACAGGTAGCAGCTGCCCGCCCGGCGCATCTTCGTGCCGCAGGAGAAGCAGAGCGGCGCGTCGGCGTTCAGCCCGAACTGGATCTCGGCGAGCTCGGTGGAGCTGTGGGCCTGCTTGGGCGCCGGGGCGACGGCCCGCGGCTTGGAGGTGGCGGCCTGCGGGGCGTCCACATGGCGCGGGGCCGACTGCGCCAGGCCCTCGACATCCACCTCGGCGTCGTCGATGGACTGCTCGTACGAACCGGTCTCCAGGTGGCGCTGACGCTCCTCCGCGGAGTGGATGCCGAGCGCCGACCGGGTCTCGAAGGGCAGGAAGTCCAGCGCCAGCCGGCGGAAGATGTAGTCGACGATCGACTGCGCCATCCGCACGTCCGGGTCGTCCGTCATGCCGGCCGGCTCGAAGCGCATGTTGGTGAACTTCGAGACGTAGGTCTCCAGCGGCACGCCGTACTGGAGGCCGACCGAGACGGCGATCGAGAAGGCGTCCATCATGCCCGCGAGGGTCGAGCCCTGCTTGGACATCTTCAGGAAGACCTCGCCGAGGCCGTCGTCGGGGTAGGAGTTCGCCGTCATGTAGCCCTCGGCGCCGCCCACCGTGAAGGAGGTCGTGATGCCGGGACGGCCCTTGGGGAGGCGCTTGCGGACCGGGCGGTACTCGATGACCTTCTCGGCCTCGGGCTCGGCCTGCTCAGCGGGCTTCTCCTCCTTCTTCTTGGCCGAGAGGGGCTGGCCGACCTTGCAGTTGTCGCGGTAGATCGCCAGAGCCTTCAGGCCCAGCTTCCAGCCCTCGAAGTAGATCTCCTCGATCTCCTCGACGGTGGCCGACTCCGGCATGTTGACCGTCTTGGAGATCGCGCCCGACAGGAAGGGCTGGGCCGCGGCCATCATGCGCACATGGCCCATCGGCGAGATGGAGCGGTCGCCCATGGCACAGTCGAACACCTCGTAGTGCTCGGACTTGAGCCCCGGCGCGTCGATGACGTTGCCGTGCTCGGCGATGTGGGCGACGATCGCCTCGACCTGCTCGGGCTGGTAGCCGAGCCGCTTGAGCGCCTTCGGGACCGTGTTGTTCACGATCTGCATCGAGCCGCCGCCGACGAGCTTCTTGAACTTGACCAGGGCCAGGTCCGGCTCGATACCCGTGGTGTCGCAGTCCATCATCAGGCCGATGGTGCCGGTCGGCGCGAGCACCGACGCCTGGGCGTTGCGGAAGCCGTTCTTCTCGCCGAGGCGGATCACGTCCTGCCAGGCCTCGGTGGCCGCGGCCCACACCGGCGTGTCCAGGTCGTCCATGCGCTTGGCGGCGCCGTTGGCGTCCGAGTGCTGCTTCATGACGCGCTTGTGGGCGTCGGCGTTGCGGGCGTAGCCCTCGTACGGGCCGACGACCGCGGCCAGCTCGGCGGAGCGCCGGTAGGACGTGCCGGTCATCAGCGAGGTGATGGCCCCGGCCAGGGCCCGGCCGCCGTCACTGTCGTAGGCGTGGCCGGTGGCCATCAGCAGAGCGCCGAGGTTGGCGTAGCCGATGCCCAGCTGGCGGAAGGCGCGGGTGGTCTCGCCGATCTTCTGGGTCGGGAAGTCCGCGAAGCAGATGGAGATGTCCATCGCGGTGATGACGAGCTCGACGACCTTGGCGAAGCGCTCGGCGTCGAAGCGCTGGTGGCCCGCGTCATCGTCGTCCAGGAACTTCATCAGGTTGAGCGAGGCCAGGTTGCACGAGGAGTTGTCCAGGTGCATGTACTCGCTGCACGGGTTGGAGGCGGTGATCCGGCCCGTCTCCGGCGAGGTGTGCCAGTGGTTGATCGTGTCGTCGTACTGGATGCCCGGGTCGGCGCAGGCCCAGGCGGCCTCGGCCATCTTACGGAAGAGCGACTTGGCGTCGACCTCTTCGAGGATCTCGCCGCTCATACGGGCGCGCAGACCGAACTTCGAGCCGGACTCCACGGCCTTCATGAACGTGTCGTTCACCCGGACCGAGTTGTTGGCGTTCTGGTACTGGACGGACGTGATGTCCTCGCCGCCCAGGTCCATGTCGAAGCCCGCGTCGCGCAAGGCGCGGATCTTCTCCTCCTCCTTCACCTTGGCCTCGATGAAGGCCTCGACATCCGGGTGGTCGACGTCGAGGACGACCATCTTGGCCGCCCGGCGGGTGGCGCCGCCGGACTTGATCGTTCCGGCGGAGGCGTCGGCGCCGCGCATGAAGGAGACCGGACCGGACGCGTTGCCACCGGAGGAGAGCAGTTCCTTGGAGGAGCGGATACGGGAGAGGTTCAGGCCGGCTCCGGAGCCGCCCTTGAAGATCATCCCCTCTTCCTTGTACCAGTCGAGGATCGACTCCATGGAGTCGTCGACGGAGAGGATGAAGCAGGCGCTGACCTGCTGCGGCTGCTTGGTTCCGACGTTGAACCACACTGGCGAGTTGAAGCTGAAGACCTGGTGCAGCAGAGCATAGGTGAGCTCGTGGTCGAAGATCTCGGCGTCCGCGGGGGAGGCGAAGTAGCCGTTGTCCTCGCCGGCCTGGCGGTAGGTGCGCACCACCCGGTCGATGAGCTGCTTCAAGCTCGACTCGCGCTCCGGCGAGCCGACCGCGCCACGGAAGTACTTGCTCGTGACGATGTTGACCGCGTTCACCGACCAGAAGTCGGGGAACTCGACGCCACGCTGTTCGAAGTTGATCGACCCGTCGCGCCAGTTGGTCATGACGACGTCACGGCGCTCCCAGACCACCTCGTCGTACGGATGCACGCCGGGGGTGGTGTGGATGCGCTCGATACGCAGACCCTTGGCCGCCTTGCTGCCCTTGGAGCGGGAGCCTCGCGCGGGGCCGCTCGTCGTCTCTGTCATTCCGCCTCCCTGTACGGGCAAAAACGCCCTGATGTGCCCATTTCTTCCCATGGCACGGTGTATGTCGTTCATCCGGAGGCATCTCACCCCCGGCAAGCCTTGATCGCCGCGACTCAGTGACTCAGTCGGCGGTGGTGGCGGACGCGGGGACCTCCGCGACCCCGTCGGCGCCGGGCCCGCGGTCGTTCGCGGGAGGCTGTTGCTGGTTGCGCAGCTCCGTGACCGCGGCCTCGAAGTCTTCGAGGGAGTCGAAGGCGCGGTAGACGGAGGCGAAGCGGAGGTATGCGACGAGGTCGAGCTCCTGGAGCGGGCCGAGTATGGCGAGCCCCACATCATGGGTGGACAGCTCCGCGCTGCCGGTGGCCCGTACGGCCTCCTCCACCCGCTGACCGAGCTTGGCGAGGGCGTCCTCGGTGACCGGGCGACCCTGGCACGCCTTGCGCACCCCGGAGATGACCTTGTCGCGACTGAAGGGCTCGGTGACCCCACTCCGCTTGATCACCATCAGCGACGCAGTCTCCACGGTCGTGAAGCGGCGCGAGCAGTCGGGGCACTGACGGCGCCTGCGGATCGAACAACCGTCGTCTGTGGTCCGGCTGTCGACGACTCGACTGTCGGGGTGCCTACAGAAGGGGCAGTGCATGACTCCGTACCCTCCTCACCCTCAAGAACGGCGCATGGCTGACATGCTTCGACCGGCCCTCACAGGCCCTTTCGAAGCAGCCACAAGCATAGGCGAAGTACTCGGCCATGAATGACCGGGGACCACAACTTATGGGCGGCTACCATCCATCAAACCACTAGATGTGGTGCTTGGCACTCACCCGCCACAATGGCGTGTCCCGCCCCGCGAGCAGGCACGAGACTACGCGAAGCCCACCGGTCCCCGTGCCACGGGGGTGAGGGTGTCACACTGGTACGCCACCCCAGCCGACCATCGAATCAACCGCCCCATACACCCAATCCTGTGATCACGTCAGCTCATCTGCGAAATTTCACTCGAACGTGTGTTTGGCGCAACCTTTCGAAAGCAACTACCGTTGCCCTACTAGGGAGAACATCTCGAGAGGGGCCGTCGTGACCACCACCACAGAGAGCGCCACCATCACCACCCAGGAGCGCTCCCAGAGCCGACTCGAACACACGCATGCGATGAACCAGGGCCACGCGATGAATGACGCACCCACGAACCCGGAGGGGCAGAAGCCCACGCGCTCCCTACCCGGCCGACCTCCAGGGATCCGAGCGGACAGCTCCGGGCTGACCGACCGGCAGCGTCGAGTCATCGAAGTCATTCGCGACTCTGTGCAGCGCCGCGGCTACCCGCCGTCCATGCGTGAGATCGGGCAGGCGGTGGGCCTCTCCAGCACCTCGTCCGTCGCCCATCAGCTCATGGCGCTGGAGCGCAAGGGCTTCCTGCGCCGCGACCCGCACCGGCCCCGGGCGTACGAGGTGCGCGGCTCCGACCAGCCCAGCGCCCAGCCCGCCGACACCACCGGCAAGCCCGCTGCCTCGTATGTTCCCCTCGTCGGCCGGATCGCGGCCGGTGGCCCCATCCTCGCCGAGGAGTCGGTCGAGGACGTCTTCCCGCTCCCTCGGCAGCTGGTCGGAGACGGTGAGCTCTTCGTCCTGAAGGTGGTCGGCGACTCCATGATCGAGGCCGCCATCTGCGACGGCGACTGGGTGACGGTCCGCCGCCAGCCCGTCGCGGAGAACGGCGACATCGTCGCCGCCATGCTGGACGGAGAGGCCACGGTCAAGCGTTTCAAGCGCGAGGACGGCCATGTGTGGCTCCTCCCGCACAACGCCGCGTACCAGCCGATCCCGGGCGACGAGGCGACCATCCTGGGCAAGGTGGTCGCGGTGCTGCGCCGGGTCTGAGCTCGGCGGGTCCGAGCTCGGCAGGTCCGAGCTCGGCAGGTCCGAGCTCGGCAGGTCCGAGCTCGGCAGGTCCAGGCGCGCCGACCCTCCGCGCCCAGCGACCGGGCCCCGGAACCTCTGCGCCGGTTCCGGGGCCCTGCTGTATCCACGCCGCTGCTGTGTCCGCGCCCCTACGCGGGGCCACGCAGGGCCTGGGCTCGGCCTAGGCGTCAGCCGCCTTGGCCGCGGCGTCGATGGCGGCCAGCGAGCGGCGCACCTGATTGCGGTCGGTCGTGTACCAGAAGTCCGGCATGGACTTACGCAGGAACGAGCCGTAGCGGGCCCGCTCGACCCGCGGGTCGAGCACGGCGACGACCCCACGGTCTCCGGAGGCGCGCACCAGCCGACCTGCCCCTTGCGCCATCAGCAGGGCGGCATGCGTGGCCGCAACCGCCATGAAACCATTGCCGCCGGCGTCCTCCACGGCCTTCTGGCGAGCGCTCATCAGAGGGTCGTCGGGGCGCGGGAACGGCACCCGGTCCATCACCACCAGCTGGCAGTTCGGACCAGGGACATCGACACCCTGCCAGAGCGAGAGCGTGCCGAACAGGCACGTACGGGCGTCGCCCGCGAAGGTGCGGATCAGCTCGCCCAGCGTCTCCTCGCCCTGGAGCAGGATGGGCACGTCCAGACGGCCGCGCAGCTCCTCCGCGGCCGCCTGAGCGGCGCGCATCGAGGAGAAGAGGCCGAGGGTCCGGCCGCCCGCGGCCTCCACCAGCTCGGCGAGCTCGTCGAGCATGTCCGAGCGGCTGCCCTCGCGACCGGGCTGGGCAAGATGCTTGGCGACGTAAAGGATCCCCTGCTTGGAGTAGTCGAAGGGCGAACCGACGTCGAGCCCCTTCCACGGGGGCGCGGCGCCCTCCTCGCCCTTGGCGTCCCGGACGCCCTCGGGAAAGAGGCCGAGCGAGGCGGCCACACCGTTGAAGTCCCCGCCGAGCTTGAGGGTGGCGGAGGTGAGGACCACGGAACGGTCCTCGAAGAGCTTCTCGCGCAGCAGGCCGGACACCGAGAGCGGGGCGACGCGCAGCGAGGCGCCGAAGCGGTCGTGCCGCTCGTACCAGACGACGTCGTACTCGGACCCGTCCACGATGCGCTCGGCCACTTGGTGGATGTTCTCCACGGAGGCGAGGGCCTGCTTGCGCACGGCGTCCTCGTCCTGGACCGAGGCGTCGCGCGTGGCACCGAGCGCCGAGATGACCGTACGGGCCGCGTCGCGGAGCGCCATCAGGGCATAGCCGAGGTCTTCGGGAATCTCCTCGATGCGGCCGGGCAGCGCCAGCTCCATCAGCCGCTCGAAGGTCTCGGCGGCGGTCTGCAGAGCGTCCGCCGCCTTCTCGTTGACGAGCTTGGCGGCGCGGCGCACCGCGCGGTTGACCTGGCCCGGAGTGAGCTCGCCGCTGGCGACTCCGGTGACCCGGGAAACGAGCTCATGGGCCTCGTCGACGATCAGCACCTCATGGCTCGGCAGGACGGGCGCGCCCTCGATGGCGTCGATGGCCAGCAAGGCGTGATTGGTGACCACGACCTCGGCCAGCTTGGCGCGCTCGCGGGCGGCCTCCGCGAAGCATTCGGCACCATAGGTGCACTTGGACGCGCCGAGGCATTCCCGGGAGGAGACGGAGACCTGGGACCAGGCTCGGTCGGATACGCCGGGGGTCAGATCGTCGCGGTCGCCCGTCTCGGTCTCGTCGGCCCAGTCGCGCATCCGCAGCAGGTCCTTGCCCAGCTTGCTGGTGGGCTCGGCCGCCTCGAACGGGTCGAACAGCCCGACCTCCCCCGCCTCGGCGTCCTCCTGCGGCACACCCTCGTGGAGGCGGTGCAGGCACAGGTAGTTGGAGCGGCCCTTGAGCATGGCAAACTCGGGGCGGCGGCGCAGCAGCGGGTGCAGGGCGTCGACGGTGCGCGGCAGGTCGCGCTCGACGAGCTGGCGCTGCAGGGCGAGGGTGGCCGTCGCGACGACGACACGCTCTCCGTGGGCGATGGCGGGCACGAGATAGCCGAGGGACTTTCCGGTGCCGGTGCCGGCCTGGGCGAGCAGATGCGCGTTGTCATCGATCGCCTCGGCTACAGCTTCGGCCATGGCGGTCTGGCCAGGGCGCTCGGTGCCGCCCACAGCGGTGACAGCGGCATGCAGCAGGTCGGCGAGGGTAGGCGGGGACGATGCAGTCATAGGAGAGTCAGCCTACGCGGCAGCACTGACATCACGGGCGAGACTCCTGACGCGGAACCTGAACGGGTTGGGCGGTGTATTAGAGATCAGAGGCGCGAAGTGGCGCCGGTGGATCACAGGAGGTGGCGCAGGGTGCGATCCCGCAGCATGAGGGCCGCGTGTTTGTCGGGCAGTTCCACCTCTGCGGACAGCCGGAAGCCGGCGCCGAGGAAGGCGGCGACGCAGGGGGTGTTCCGCAGATCGGGTTCCGCGACCACGCGGCCGCAGGAGGGCCGCCGGTCGAGGACGAGATCGGCGACGGCGCGCAGCAGAGCCGTGCCGATACCCCGGCCCCGATCGCGTACGCGGCCGATGAGCAGGTGGAGACCCGTGTCCTGCGGCCGGGCCGGGTAGTACCGGGCGAGGGGAGCGAGGTCGGCGCGGTACACCTCCCAGTAGCTCATCGGCACACCGTCCAGGACCCCCAGACAGGGCACGCTGCGGCCGTCGCCGTCGAGCTGGGTGCACAGGTGCCGCGCGGTGGTCTCATGCGGGCCGGACAGCTCCCAGAAGGCGGAGACAGCCGGGTCGTTCATCCAGCGGGCGATGAGCTCGACATCGCGCTCGAGATGGACGGGGACGAGCTGGAAGGCGCCCACCGCCGTGCCGACGGGCCCCCACTGGGCGACCTGGTCGAGCAGGTCCGGCCGATCGGGGGCCGCCGGACCGGCAAGGTGCTCCTCGATGAGGCGTGCGGCCTGTTCCTCAGAGGGCCGCATATCGAGGGTGTCCTCGCTGCTGGAGCTGGTGCCGGAGTCGGTGGGCGGCATGGCGACGCTCTCCTCTCGTCGTTACCGGGGCGTCGTGGGGGCGCCTGATCGTCGGCGCGGGCGTCACGCCATGGATGTCATGCCAGGGAGTCACGCCATGGACGTCGTGGACGTCGCGGGCGTCACGGGCGTCACGGGCGTCACGGGCGTCACCGAGTGGAAAAGGGGGTTGGCGATGGTGACATAGACGGACTGGGTGTCCACCGGTCCCACGAGTTCGTCCAGGCCGCGCAGCCGGGTGAGCAGGTTGGCCTTGCAGCGCAGGGTGGGCGCCTCCAGGAGCCTGGCGGGCAGTGTCGAGCGGATCTTCGCGGGGCCGGACGCGGCCTCGGCGAGGAAGCGGCGGAACGCGGCCAGCAGAAGGCGCTCATCAGCGAGCCGCTGGGAGCCGAACGCCCCGACCAAACCGAGGACGTTGTTGACACCGAGGTAGTAGGCGAACCGTTCGTCGGCGACCTCGTCGGAGACGAAGGTGTCGCTGTGGGCGCCGATCTCGGGCAGTCGCCGCTGGAGTTCGGCGCACCGGGACTCACGGAAGTAGTACCCCTGGTTGTCGCGATAGCGGCCGCCGGCCGGCCAGCCGTCGGGGTCCAGCAGTACCAAGGTGTTCTGCTGGTGTGCCTCCAGTGCGATACCTGCCTCGCCGTCCAGCCAGAGCACGGGCCGTACGACGGTGTGCAGATAGCGCAGAAACCACTCGGTGCTGACGGTCGCCGGGCGGTGGCCGGTGCGGGCGGCGATCCGGGCGACGATCCGGGCGAGCCGTGAGCACATCGTCCTCCGGTCTGGCCAGGGGCGGAGCGCGGTGAGGCCGGCCAGGCATACGGCCTCGTCGCCCGGGCCGAACGGGTTGTGCCGGACGACGACATCGAGCCCGCTGATCGGGGTGCTGTCGGGGCTGTCGACCGCGAGCCAGGCGGGGTCGCGGACGATGTCGAAGCCGGGGCGTCCCGGGCAGGCCGCCCGCCACTGCCCGGAGAGGCCGCTGCGCAGGAGCCGGTGCACCTCGACGCCGCGCCACAGCTCCTTGCGCAGGTTCTCCCGGCGGGAGTTGGTGATCCGCAGGGCGAGCGACAGCTTGAGCATCGCGGGTGCGCCGGTCCGGTAGACGGTGCGGATGGAGGAGGTGGGGTGCCAGTGCTCGCCGGCCGGTCCCAGGTCGTGCAGCAGCCCCGCGTCGAAGAGCGCGGTGACCTCCGGGCGGTACCGGATCTCCCGGGCCTGCCAGGGGTGCAGCGGCAACGGCACGGTGCCGGGCGGCCGTTCGAGGTCCGGGCCCGCGAGCGAGAGGGCGAGCCGTTCGGCGGGCACGGTCCTGCCGCGTTCGGTCCAGGCCGAGTCGCGGGACAGGACGGACTGATCGACGGCGAACCAGTGCAGGGGAAAGGAACCACGCGACTCCGGTGAGAAGACAGGCGATTCGGCCTCGGAGAGCCCTTCGCGGCTCTTGGGGGTGGGATGGAAGGGGTGACCCAGGAGAAGGGACTGTTCGGCGGTCAGAAAGGGGGTGTCCGTCGCGGGGTCGGCGGGCGTGGCCCGTCGGGCGGACAGGAATTGGGCGGTGTGTCGCACGGAGTCCGCGACTCGGCCGACGAGTTCGGTGAGCGGTTCCCGGGAGCTGATCCGCTCGGGACCGTAGGCCGCCTCCCGGCCGAGGAGGGCCGCGAGGGTGACCGCGTCGAGGGCGGGCGCGTCCGGGGCGCCGCCGTCGAGCGTGGGCGGGCCGAAGCGGTGCCATCCGGTGGCGGACCAGTGGCGCACTGGCACCAGCAGGGCGGTGCCGACGGCGGGGAGCGGGATCCGCCAAGTGCCGGCGGCGGGGGGCGCCGCACCGCTCTCGCGCGCCCAGCAGCGCAGCAGGTTCTCGGTGGCGCAGGCGTCCGCCGCGGCCCAGGGGTCAGGGTGGTCCAGGGCATCGTCCGGGGCGGTGTCGTGGGCGCCTTCGTGGACGCCGTCGGCGCGGCGGCCCTGCCGTGGGACGGCCGCCACCTCGGCGCCACCCTCGTCGTGGGCTTCCTTGCCATGGGCTTCCTTGCCATGGGCCCCGGCAGCGGTCTGCGGTGCCGGCGGGAGGTGTGGGTGGTGTTCCCGGGGGGAGTGCGGCATATCGGGTGCGGGCACGGCTGTCGGTCCTCCTGCTGCTGAACGCCTTTCGGCTGTCCCCCGCACGTACCAACGACGCGCGGGGCGCGGGATCACGGGCAACCGGCAGATCCGTGCGGCCGGGAACCAAGGACCCGGCTGTGGCCGTCGTAGGCGGCACCGGCATAGTGGGGGCCGTCCCCTAATCGGGGCGGTGCATGACAATTTCACAGCAGCACTCAGAGCAGCCCAGAACATCAGGGGGAGTTCCGCCCATGCCATCCAATCGCCAGCCAGCCTCGCGTCCAGGGTCCAGGTGGAGGCCGCTGCGCGCCCGCAGCAGCTCCCCCGTGCTGGCCGCCGCGGCGATCGCCTCGGTGCTGGCGCTGACCGCCACGGCGTGCGGCCCCTCGGACGACAACGCGGGGTCCGAGCCGAGTGCCGCGTCGTCGCAGAGCGCAGGGGACATCACTCTTCCCGACAATCTCAACGACAAGTTGAAGGAGCTCGGGGTCGACCTGGACAAGTGGAAGAACGGCGCCTGGAACAAGTGGGACAAGGACGACTGGCTGCGTGAGGCCGGCGACTTCATCAACCCGATCATCAAGGACCTCTGGAAGCCCGACCGGATGAAGGAGGCCCAGGAGCCCGACACCCCGGTCGACGACAACGACATCTCGGGCGACCAGGGGGTCACAGACCCCGACCCCCAGCCGGTCGCAGCCAAGGAGGTCGCGAGCCCCTACAGCGCCAACGTCCCCGACGCGGGCAAGGTCTTCTTCGACGGCCCCGAGGGCTCGATGGTCTGCTCCGCCACCGTCGTGCAGGACCCGGCGCACCCGGGCAAGTCCAACCTGGTGTGGACGGCGGGCCACTGCGTCCACGCGGGCAAGGGCGGCGGCTGGTACAAGAACCTGATGTTCGTCCCCTCGTACAACGACGCCGGCAAGTCGGTCGACGAGCTGGAGAACGCCACCAAGGAGCAGCTGGCGCCGAAGGGCGTCTGGTGGGCCGACTGGGCGCAGACCTCCTCGCAGTGGATCGACAACGGCGCGGCCGTCGGCGGCAAGGGCGCCCCGTACGACTTCGCGGTGCTGCATGTGAAGCCGGAGAACAGCGGCGGCAAGTCGCTCGAGGAGACGGTCGGCGGCGCACTGCCGGTCGACTTCAACGCCCCCGCGGTGAAGTCCATCAGCAAGATCACGGCCACGGGCTACCCGGCCGCGCCGCCGTTCGACGGCCAGAAGATGAACCAGTGCTCGGACAAGCCGGGCAGGCTCTCGCTCGACGCCAAGCAGCCGACGATGTACCGCATCGGTTGCACGATGACCGCGGGTTCGTCCGGCGGTGGCTGGGTCGCGACCGGCTCGGACGGCAAGCCGGCGCTGGTGTCGAACACCTCGATCGGCCCGACCACCGCCACCTGGCTGGCGGGTCCGCACCTCGGCCCTGAGGCGAAGGCCGTCTACAACGCGGTCAGCAAGAAGTTCGCCAACCAGTAGAACCGGCAGGCCGAACGGAGGGACGTGGCGGTCGGCACCGGCCGCCACGTTCTTACGGAAGCCGCCACGTTCGTCCCGCGGCGTTCGTACAGATGCCGCGTTCGTACAGATACGGACCAGACGGCGAAGGCCCGCCCCCGGTATCCCGGAGGCGGGCCTTCGCCGTGGAAGGGGTGTGGATCAGCCCTGCGCGGAGCTGGCGGGCACGTACCGCCGCAGCTCTGCGGCCAGTTCCTCGTGCACCCGTGCCTTGAGCAGCGTGCCCTCCGGGGTGTGCTCCTCGGAGATCACCTCGCCCTCGGCATGCGTGCGCGCGACCAGCTTGCCCTGGGTGTACGGCACCAGCGCCTCGATCTCGACCTGAGGCCGCGGCAGCTCGTTGTCGATCAGCCCCAGCAGCTCGTCGATGCCCTGCCCCGTACGGGCCGACACCACGAGGGCGCGCTTCTCGACGCGCAGCAGCCGCTGCAGCACCAGCGGGTCCGCCATATCCGCCTTGTTGATCACCACGATCTCGGGCACATCGACCGCGCCCACATCGCGGATCACCTCGCGCACGGCGGCCAGCTGCTCCTCCGGCATCGGATGCGAGCCGTCCACCACATGGACGATCAGATCGGCGTCGCCGACCTCCTCCATGGTGGAGCGGAACGCCTCGACCAGATGGTGCGGCAGATGCCGCACAAAGCCGACGGTGTCCGCCAGGGTGTACAGCCGCCCGCTGGGCGTCTCGGCCCGGCGCACGGTCGGGTCCAGGGTGGCGAACAGCGCGTTCTCCACCAGGACGCCCGCACCGGTCAGCCGGTTGAGCAGCGAGGACTTCCCCGCGTTGGTGTATCCGGCGATGGCGACCGAGGGCACCTTGTGGCGCTTGCGCTCCTGCCGCTTGATGTCGCGGCCGGTCTTCATCTCCGCGATCTCCCGGCGCATCTTCGCCATCTTCTCGCGGATGCGGCGCCGGTCGGTCTCGATCTTGGTCTCACCGGGACCGCGGGTGGCCATACCGCCGCCGCCCGCCGCTCCGGAGCCACCGCCACCCATCTGCCGGGACAGCGACTGACCCCAGCCGCGCAGCCTCGGCAGCATGTACTGCATCTGGGCCAGGGAGACCTGCGCCTTGCCCTCGCGGGACTTGGCGTGCTGGGCGAAGATGTCGAGGATCAGGGCGGTGCGGTCCACCACCTTGACCTTGACGACATCCTCCAGGTGGATCAGCTGGCCGGGGCTCAGCTCACCGTCGCATACGACGGTGTCGGCCCCGGACTCGATCACGACGTCGCGCAGCTCCTGGGCCTTGCCGGAGCCGATGTACGTGGCCGGATCCGGCTTGTCGCGCCGCTGGATGACCCCGTCGAGCACGAGGGCGCCCGCGGTCTCCGCGAGCGCGGCCAGCTCCGACAGCGAGTTCTCCGCGTCCTGCACGGTGCCGGAGGTCCAGACGCCGACCAGCACCACGCGCTCCAGGCGCAGCTGCCGGTACTCGACCTCGGTGACGTCCTCCAGCTCGGTGGACAGGCCCACGACGCGCCGCAGCGCGGCTCGCTCGGAGCGGTCGTACTGATCGCCGTCACGCTCCTGGTCGATCTCGTGACTCCAGGCGACGTCCTCTTCCATCAGGGCGTCGGCCCGAAGGCTCTCGGCGAAGGCGATGCGCTGCCGGTCCTGCGGAAGGGAAGAGGAGTGGGTCAAATCGATCCTTACGTCGTTGAGTACTCTCACCGTCGACAACGCATGGCGGACCCGGAGGATTCCCGGCCGCCGGCCGCGGCGCCGACCTGTCGATGGTCGCACGCGGCGGCCGGGCCGTCACCCGGGTTTCCCGGCGGATTCGTACGCCCGGCGGTCCGCCTTTCCGTCGGCCTTCGCCATGGCCCTCCCCGAGGATCTGACGTCGGGCCTCCAGTCGGGGTGCCCTGGCATCTTCGGCGTCGTCCTCCCGTACAGCCACGGCCGCAGGAAACCGGTCAGATCGCGGCCCGCCACCTCCGACGCCAGCCGGACGAAGTCCGCGGTCGAGGCCACACCGTCGCGGTACTTGTGCACCCACCGCCGCTCCAGCCGCTCGAACGCCGCCCGCCCGATCCGCTGCCGCAGCGCGTACAGGACCAGGGCGCTGCCGTCGTAGACGATCGGGCGGAAGATGCCGATCTGGTGGTCGGGGTCGGACGGCAGGGGCGCGGCGGGCGGGCCCCCGGACGCGCGCCAGGCGTCGGACCGCCCGTAGGCGAGACGCATCCGCTTGTCGAGCGGCATCTTCCCGCGCTCGTCCCCGTAAAGCGCCTCGTACCAGGTGGCATGGCCCTCGTTGAGCCACAGGTCGGACCAGCGGCGCGGGCTGACGCTGTCGCCGAACCACTGGTGCGCCAGCTCATGCACCATGATCGACTCGATGTACCACGACGGCAGTCCCGAGGTGGTGAACAGCCCTCTCTCGAAGAGGGAGAGCGTCTGGGTCTCCAGCTCGAAGCCTGTCGTGGCCTTGGCGATCAGTACGCCGTACGTCTCGAAGGGGTACGGGCCGACCTGCTTCTCCATCCACTCCAGCTGTCCCGGTGTGCGCGCCGGCCACTTGGCCAGGCGGGTGCTGTCCGCCGCGGGCACGACATCGCGCACCGGCAGCCCACCGGGGCCGGTGCGGTGCAGAACGGCCGAACGGCCGATGGAGATCTGCGCCAGTTCGGTGGCCATGGGGTGGGCGAGGCGGTATCGCCAGGTGACGTTGTTCCCCTCACGGCTGCGCCCCAGGGACTTCCCGTTCGCGACGACCGTGAGGTACTTGGGGGTGGTGACGCTGAAGGTGAAGCGCGCCTTGTCGGAGGGGTGGTCGTTGCAGGGGAAGACGCGGTGGGCGGCGTCGGCCTGGTTGGCCATCGCGAGCCCGTCGTGGGTGCGGATCCAGCCGCCGCTGTTGCCGCTCGGGTCGCTGGTGTGTTCAAGGGCGACCTGGAAGGAGGCGCCGCTGCGGACGGGCCGGGCGGGGGTGATGACCAGGTCCTCCCCCGCGCCGGTGAACCGGGCGGGCCTGCCGTCGACCCGCACCGAGCGCACGGTGCCGTGCGTGAAGTCGAGGTTGAAGGTGCGCAGCGGGGCGGTGGCGCGGGCGTCGAGGGTGGTGACGGCGTCCAGCGCCCGGTCGTTGCCGTGGTAGCGGAAGGCGATGTCATAGGCCGTGACGTCGTAGCCGGGGTTGCCGAGATACGGGAAGAGCCGGTCGCCGATGCCCCGGGGGCCCGGGGGCGGCGGCTCCGCGGCGGACACCCGCCCCGCGGCGGAGGACGGGCAGACCACGACGAGGGCGGCGGTGATCGCGGCGGCCGCGGCGGCGGTCCTGTGCCGCCCCGCGCGCCGGGCTGACGAGGGGCGGCCCCTCGGGGAAGACAGCATGACCTACGGCTATCAACGCCCGGACAAAAGCGGCCGACGGCACGGCCCAAGTCCACCCGAATGGGGTTCGGCCCCGGTTCGGCGCCAAAGGGCGAGGGGACCGGAGAGGCCGAGAGGCACCGGCCGGGGTTCAGGACCGGGCCGCCGCCATGCTGCGGCCCGCCCGCGTCACGTCGTAGACGCCGGGCACATCGCGCATGGCGCGCATCAGCGTCGGCAGTCGGCCCGGGTCGGGCAGCTGGAGCGTGTACGTATGGCGGACGCGCTGCTCGCGGGGCGGCTCGACAGCGGCCGAGACCACGGCCACCCCTTCGGCGGCGATGGCCTCGGTGAGGTCGGCCAGCAGGCGCGGTCTGCTGAACGCCTCGGCCAGGAGGGTCACGCGATAGTCGCCCCCGTCGCCCCCCTCCTCGTCCAGCCAGCGCACCCCGACCGTGCCGCGTCCGGTCGCCGTCATACGGGACACCGCGGGGCACTGCTCGCGGTGGACGGTGACGGTCCCGCCGCGCACCGCGAAGCCGATGACGGCGTCCGGGGGCACGGGGGTGCAGCAGCCCGCCAGCCGTACGGCCGCGCCGGGCAGGTCCGCGGCCACGCCCGGGGCGACCGCCGCCCGGTCCTCGACCCCACCGGACGCACCGGCTCCGGCCTGGTACTCGGCGGGGGCCGGGTCCGGGGCGGGGTCCGAGGAGGGCTGCTGGCGCTCCGGATTGGCGGCCAGCCAGCGGCTGATGGCGATGCGCGCGGCGGGCGTCCGGGCGTGGTCGAGCCATTCGGGCGAGGGCCCTGAGGAGGCGGCGTCTCTGGTGTCGCGCGCCATGAGCAGCTGGAGCATGTCGCCGTCGCGCAGCACCGTGCTCAGCGTCGCGATACGGCCGTTGACCCTGGCCCCGATGCAGTCGTGGGCGGCCTCGCCGTACTGGGCGTACGCGGCGTCCACGCAGCTCGCGCCCGCGGGCAGGCCGAGCGTGCCGCCGTCGGCCCGGAAGACGGTGATCTCCCGGTCCTGGGCGAGTTCGGCGCGCAGCGAGGACCAGAAGGTGTCGGGGTCGGGGGCGGCGCTCTGCCAGGCCAACAGCCGCGACAGCCAGCCGGGGCGGGTGGGGTCGGCGCGCTCGCCGTCGAAGGCGTCGGCGGCCTCCACCGGCGCGTTCGGCGCGTTGGTCGCGTACGGATTGCCGAGGGCGATCACTCCGGCCTCGGCGACCTGGTGCATCTGGTGGGTGCGGATGAGGACTTCGGCGACCTCGCCGTCGCGCCCGGCCACGGCCGTGTGCAGCGACTGGTACAGGTTGAACTTGGGGACGGCGATGAAGTCCTTGAACTCCGAGATGACCGGGGTGAAGCAGGTGTGCAGCTCGCCGAGGACCGCGTAACAGTCGGCGTCCTCCGAGACGAGGACGAGCAGTCGGCCGAGGTCGGAGCCGGTCAGCTCGCCGCGCTTGATGCCGACCCGGTGGACGGATACGAAGTGCCTGGGCCGGACGAGGACTTCGGCGGCGATGCCCGCCTCGTGCAGCACGCCGCGCACGTCCTCGGCGGCGCGGGCGAGCGGGTCCGGGCGGCCCGCGTGCTCCAGCAGGAGCTCGCGGGTACGGGCGTACTCCGCGGGGTGGAGGATGGCGAAGACCAGGTCCTCCAGCTCGGTCTTGAGGGCCTGCACGCCCAGCCGCTCGGCGAGCGGAATCAGCACATCGCGGGTGACCTTCGCGATGCGGGCCTGTTTCTCGGGGCGCATCACGCCCAGGGTGCGCATGTTGTGCAGGCGGTCGGCGAGCTTGATGGACATCACGCGCACGTCGTTGCCGGTGGCAACCAGCATCTTGCGGAAGGTCTCCGGCTCGGCCGCCGCGCCGTAGTCGACCTTCTCCAACTTGGTGACACCGTCGACGAGATAGCGGACCTCCTCGCCGAACTGCTCGCCCACCTGATCCAGCGTCACGTCCGTGTCCTCGACCGTGTCGTGGAGGAGCGACGCCGTCAAGGTCGTGGTCTCGGCGCCCAGTTCGGCGAGGATGAGGGTGACGGCGAGCGGATGGGTGATGTACGGCTCGCCGCTCTTGCGCATCTGGCCGCGGTGCGAGGACTCGGCGAGCACATACGCCTTGCGCAGTACGTCCAGATCGGCACCGGGGTGGTGGGCCCGGTGCACCTTGGCCACATGCTCGATCGCGTCCGGCAGGCGGCCGCGGGCGGGCGAACCCAACAGGGCGGCCCTGCTGAACCTGCGGAGATTACGCAGGTCGATGCGCGGGAGGCCGCGCCTGCGGCCGAGAACGGCATGGTCGGTGGCCTCTGCGCTCATGGGCACCTCCGGCGGCGTCGAGCGTCAACCGGCGTGGGCACTCCCCCTGGGCCGGTGCTTGATGCTACCGAGCCCATCACGCACGGCCGACCGGCTCTCGCCCAGAGTGAAATGGATCACCCATTGGGGTGAACTGTCAGGCGAGGGCCGTGTCCAGCCATGCGGGGTCGAGCTCGCCCTCGGCGACGATCACGGCCGGGCCGGTCATCTCGACCGTTCCGTCCGGAAGCTCACTGATCACTAGACGGCCGCCGGGGACGTCCACGGTATACGTGACGGGGTGGCCGTCTGCAGCGGGGTCGGCGCCGTCCCGCCGGGCCGTGGCAACCATCACCGCGCAGGCGCCGGTGCCGCAGGAGCGGGTCTCGCCCGAGCCGCGTTCATGCACCCGCATCGCCACATGGCGCGGGCCTCGGTCGACCACGAACTCGACGTTGGTGCCGTGCGGATACGCCGAACCAGGGGTGACGGCGGGAGCGTCGAACAGACGCCCCGCCTGGTCGAGGTCGTCGACGAACGCGACCGCGTGCGGGTTGCCCATGTCGACGTGGCGGGCGGGCCAGCTGTGCTCGCCGACGGCGACCGTGACCGCGCCCTCGGGGCCGGACTCGGGCAGTGCGGCCTTGCCCATCTGGACGGTGATCGCCCCACCAGGGGCGTCCGCGCCGCCGAGGTCGTCCTTGGCGATGTGGATACGGCGCACTCCGGCCCGGGTGGCGACCGCGAGATCGCCTGCCTCGACGAGCCCCGCCCGCTCCAGATAGCGGGCGAAGACGCGGACGCCGTTGCCGCACATCTCGGCGACGCTGCCGTCGCTGTTGCGGTAGTCCATGAACCACTCGGCCTCGTCGGCCATGCCCCGCGCCTCGGGGTGCGCCGAGGACCGTACAACGCGGATCAGCCCGTCACCGCCGACGCCGGCCCGACGGTCGCAGATCCGGGCGACGGCGGCCGGGGACAGCTCGAGCCGTCCGTCCGGGTCGGGGACGATGACGAAGTCGTTCTCGGTGCCGTGGCCCTTGAGAAAGGCCAGGCGGGGCGCGTCGCTCATCCCTCGATCCTACGGGGCACCCAGGACAACCGCCCGGACCGGGCTCCGCCACCGGCGGGGATCACTGCCTGCGGGGCTCAGCGGAGGCGGGCCACGCGCCAGAAGGTGAGGGCGGCCAGCAGCGCCACGATCACCACGTACAGCACGACGAACCGCCAGTCGGGGCGGCGCCCGGAGCCCCGGGGCGGCAGCCCCGGCCAGGTGTAGCCGACGCGGCGGGCGGCCATCAGCCCCCACCCGGCGGCGCAGCAGCTGAGCAGCAGGCCCAGCATGGCGACCACCGCCCCGCCGTCGCCGAATTCGAAGGCGAGCGGGAAGGCGAACATCAGGGAGCCCAGGATGGCGAGGCCCACGATCGGCGCGATCTGCCAGATCCGCAGCCGACGCGGCGGGCGAAGCTCGCTGAAGGACTCGCCGGCGGCGGGCAGGCCCTCGGCGCCGTCATCGATGGCCGGGCCTCCGGGCTCGCCGGAGACCACATCGTCGTCCGGGCCGTCGGAAGTGAGGTCCGGACCGTCGGAGGTGAGCGGTCCCGGATCGCTGTGGGGCGACTGGCGCGACACGTCGCGAGGGCCGGCCTCCATCGCCACCCGCCCTCCCAACTCCTGAACAACACCACGATCGGAGCTCGATGATGGCATGCCCGTGGGGGCCGGTATGGCACACGGAGCGTCCCGATGCCATCACGTGATCAGGCTGTGACCGCCCGGTCGACCAACGCCAGCGCGTCCGGCAGAAGCGCTTCGCGGCGGGCGGCCGCGCCGCTGAGCCAGTGGACGCGCGGGTCGCGGCGGAACCAGGAGTCCTGGCGGCGCGCGAACCGTTTGGTGGCCCGCACGGTCTCGGCGCGCGCCTGCTCCTCGCCGTAGTCCCCGGCCAGCGCGGAGAGCACCTGCTGATAGCCGAGCGCGCGGGAGGCGGTGCGCCCGGCGCGCAGCCCGATGCCCTCCAGCCGCCGTACCTCGTCCACGAGCCCGGCCTCCCACATGCGGTCCACGCGCCGGGCGATGCGCTCGTCCAGCTCGGGCCGCTCGACGTCGACGCCGATCTGCAGGGTGTCGTAGACGGCCTCATGGCCCGGCAGATTGGCGGTGAAGGGGCGGCCGGTGATCTCGATGACCTCGAGCGCCCGGACCACCCGCCGGCCGTTGCTGGGCAGGATCGCGCGGGCCGCCTCCGGGTCGGCGGCGGTGAGCCGGGCGTGCAGCAGCCCCGAGCCGAGCTCCGCCAGCTCGGCCTCGAGCCGGGCCCGGACGACCGGGTCCGTACCGGGGAACTCGAGGGCGTCGATCGCCCCCCGGATGTACAGCCCCGAGCCGCCGACCAGGACGGGGGTGCGGCCCTCCGCGAGCAGCCGGTCGATCTCGGCACGCGCCAGCCGCTGGTACTCGGCGACACTGGCCGTCTCGGTGACGTCCCAGATGTCCAGCAGCCGGTGCGGCACCCCTTGCCGCTCCTTCTCGGTCAGCTTGGCGGTGCCGATGTCCATGCCCCGGTAGAGCTGCATGGAGTCCGCGTTGACCACCTCGCCGTCGAGGTGGCGGGCGATGGCGACGCCCAGGTCGGACTTTCCGGCCGCGGTGGGGCCGACGACGGCGATGACGCGGTGTGGAGGGCCTGCGGTATTCACCGGACCAGTCTCGCAAATCCCAGGCGGCCTACTCGAACGAGCGACGTGACGGAGCACTTCCGGTCTCGTTGCCTGAGCGGCACGCGATATCGCCCGCACGAGTAGGGTATGGAGAAACATATGGGTGTTCTTGATTGGTTTCGCCGAGCTTCCAAGGAGGCGAGCCGACCGCCCGAGGCGTCAACCGAGCAGGCCCGGGCCGACACCCAGGCAGCCGGTGCGACGGCCGACCAGGCTGACGGAACGGCGCGGGGACACGGTGAGACAGAGGCCCCGCCGGGCGACGGCATCGGTATTCCGAAGCAGCAGTCCAAGCAAGAAGCCGATGCCGCTCGGGAGGGCGTACGCCATCCTGAGCAGGAGACGGCGCCGGACACCGCGCAGAAGACCGTGCGGAAGCCTTCCGGCGGCGCGGACAGCGAAACCGGCGAGAGCGCCCGCACATAGCCATTGACCGAGGGAAGGTGGCCCATGAGTGTGCTGGACAACCTCAAGGCCAAGGCCGGAGTCATGAAGGACAAGGCCGTCGGCTTCACACAACAGCACGAAGAGAAGATCGAGCGAGGCCTGGACAAGGCCGTCAAGACGGTCGACAGCAAGACCAAGGGCAAGTACCGAAACAAGCTCGAGACCGGTGCGGACAAGGCCAAGAACGCCCTCGGCCGCTTCTCCCACCCACAGGAGGGCCAGGGCAAGGCCAAAGGCCACCGTCGGCCCAGCACCTGAACCCCGCCGGTGAACGGCCGCGGAGCCGCCGCTCCGCGGCCGCGACCGTTTCCACTCCCGGCCCGCCGCCGGCCGCCCCTCCCGGGCCCGGACGCGCGCCCGCCCCCGCGACCGCCAGGATCGCGTCTCAAAGCGCTACGACCAGATCGTGATCTCGACACGCTACGGCCACACCGCGATCCCGACGCGCCGCGACCACGTCGCGATCTCGAGGCGCTAGGACCACATCGCGACGAAATACCCCACGCCGTACGGCGCTCCCTCATACCGCAACTCCCCCTTCAGCGCGGCCCCCTCACCCGCGCCCGCGAGCACCTGCAACGGCGCCCGGCCCGCCGCCTTCAGCTCCGCCGCCAACTCCTCGTCCAGCGCGGCGAGCGCGCCGACGTCCGCCGCGCCCAGCGCCCGCGCCACATCCGCATCGAAGCCGGCCGCGCGCTCGTCGAGATAGCCCGGAGCCTTCAGCGAGCGGCACGCGCTGCCGTCGCCCATCACCAGCAGCGCGACCCGCTCGGCCTGCGCCGCCAATTCCCTTCCGACTTCTCTACACCGCTCCGACGCCAGAGGTTCCCCCACGCCCAGCCCTTCGACCGGCGCCGCCTGCCACCTCGCGTGCTCCAGCAGCCACGCGGCCACGGCCAGCGAAGGAGGCAGCGTCCGCTCCGAGGCCTCGGCCGCGGCCTCGCCCCAGCCCCCGAGCCGTACGTCGAGATCCACCCCGAAGCCCCGGAAGGACCCGGGCGTGCCCTGGGGGTGCGGGCCCCGCCCGTCGCGCTCCGCGGGCCCGACGACGATCAGCCGCTCGGGCCGGGCCGCGGCCAGCACACCGACCGCGTCCAGGCACGCCGCGCGCAGCTCGTCCAGCTCACCGGCCGCCCCGGCGGCGACCTCGGGCACCAGGAGCGGCGGGCAGGGACAGACAGCGGCGGCGATCAGCATGATCGCCAGCCTATCCGGCGGGCTCGGGCCGGGGCGCCGAGTCCCACAGCAGCTCGGCCGCCCGGAACCGGTAGCAGTAGTTGCCCGTCGCGGCCTCCAGGACCATCAGGAAGACGTCCCCGTCGCGGTACACCAGCTTCCGGTACGGGTTGACCGGGTGCCGCGGCTCATAGCGCAGCGCGCGCTCGCGCAGCGCCAGCAGGGCCTCTTCCCGGGTCCCTCTGATGTGCGCCAGCGGGGTGATCGAGTGGTTCCTGGCGCCCGGGCCCATGATCTGGAGGTAGTCCTCCACGAGCAGGCCCCACCACGTCGCCGCATCGTCCCCGGTCACGCCGCCGTCCCCCGTCACGCCATGTCCCCCGTCGGATCCCGGGCGCCCAGCCCGGCCGTGCAGTCACTCAGCTGAAGCGGGCGCCCAGTCGTACGGTCGCCCCGCTCGTACGGTCGCTCAGTCGCAGCCGCAGCCCGCGGCGGGCGCGGCCACCGGCGGCGGGGCGCCGACGGTCGGCAGGCCCAGCATCACGCCCGCGGGCTTCTTCTCCTCGGCCGCGGTGCGCCGCTCCCACGCGTCACCCGAGCGGGTGCGCCGCACGCCCCTGGCCGGGCCCTCGGCGAGCAGGTGGTGCGGTGCGGCGTAGGTGATGTCCACCGTCACGACGTCACCCGGACGGACGCTCTCCTCGGGCCGCGCGAAGTGGACGAGGCGGTTGTCGGGGGCGCGGCCGGACAGCCGGTGGGTGGCGCCGTCCTTGCGGCCCTCGCCCTCGGCGACCAGCACCTCCACGGTCCGGCCGACCTGCTTCTTGTTCTCCTCCCAGGAGATCTCCTCCTGGAGGGCGACCAGCCGCTCGTAGCGCTCCTGCACGACGGCCTTCGGCACCTGCCCGTCCATCTCGGCGGCGGGCGTACCGGGCCGCTTGGAGTACTGGAAGGTGAACGCCTGTGTGAAGCGCGCCTCGCGCACCACATGCAGCGTCTGCTCGAAGTCGGCGTCGGTCTCGCCGGGGAAGCCGACGATGATGTCGGTCGAGATCGCGGCGTCCGGCATGGCGGCGCGCACCTTCTCGATGATCCCGAGGTAGCGCTCCTGCCGGTAGGAGCGGCGCATCGCCTTCAGCACGGTGTCGGAGCCGGACTGGAGCGGCATGTGCAGCTGGGGCATCACGTTCTCGGTCTCGGCCATGGCGGCGATGACGTCGTCCGTGAAGTCGCGGGGGTGCGGCGAGGTGAAGCGGACGCGCTCCAGGCCGGACACCTTCCCGCAGGCCCGCAGCAGCTTGCTGAACGCCTCGCGGTCGCCGATGTCGGACCCGTACGCGTTCACGTTCTGGCCCAGCAGGGTGATCTCGCTGACGCCCTCGGCGACCAGGGCCTCCACCTCGGCGAGGATGTCGCCCGGACGGCGGTCCTTCTCCTTGCCGCGCAGCGCCGGGACGATGCAGAAGGTACAGGTGTTGTTGCAGCCGACGGAGATGGAGACCCACGCCGCGTACGCCGACTCGCGCCGCGTCGGCAGGGTGGACGGGAATGCCTCCAGGGATTCGGCGATCTCGACCTGGGCCTCTTCCTGGATCCGGGCGCGCTCGAGCAGCACCGGCAGGCTGCCGATGTTGTGGGTGCCGAAGACCACGTCGACCCAGGGGGCCTTCTTGACGATGGTGTCGCGGTCCTTCTGGGCCAGGCATCCGCCGACCGCGATCTGCATACCGGGGCGCCTGGCCTTGATCGGCGCGAGCCGGCCGAGGTTTCCGTACAGCCTGTTGTCGGCGTTCTCCCGCACCGCGCAGGTGTTGAACACGACGACGTCGGCGAAGGCCTCGTCGCCCTCGCCCGCGCCCTCGGGCGCGCGGACATAGCCGGCGTCCTCCAAGAGGCCGGAGAGCCGCTCGGAGTCGTGGACGTTCATCTGGCACCCGTAGGTGCGCACCTCGTAGGTCTTCAAACCGGCTACCTCACTGCTGCTCACCCATCCAGGGTAAGGGGCCGCGATCAGGCCACTGTGCCGAATGACGAAGGCCGCCCGTACGGCCCCGACGGCCCCCGACTCCCCAACAGGCCGGGAGGACTGTCATGATCCTGCTCATGGCCGTCCGTCTTCCGCGCCTCGGCCGGCGCCGCGCGCTGCAGTCCGCCGCCGCCGGAGCCGTCGCGCTCGCTCTTCTCCTGTGGTGGCTGCTGCCGTTCGGGGGCGACGAATCGCCCCAGGGTCGGGTGACCTTCGCGACCGGCGTACCCACCGGCGTGTACGAAACCTACGGCAAGATGCTGCGCCGCGACCTCTCCCGGGACCTCCCCGACCTGGATGTGACGCTCCAGCGCAGCAAGGGGTCCCCGGACAACGTCCGGCGGCTCGCCGAGGGCCGCGCCACGTTCGCCATCGCCGCCAGCGACGCGGTCGCCGCCTACCGCGAACAGCGCGGGAAGGGCGCCGATCGGCTGCGTGCCTGCGCGCGGCTGTACGACGACTACATGCAACTGGTGGTGCCCAAGGGCTCCCGGGTGCAGTCCGCCCGGGACCTCAAGGGGCTGCGGGTCGGCGTCGGCGAGGACGACTCGGGCGTACAGCTGATCGCCAAGTCGCTGCTCAAGGCCGCCGGGCTCGACATGGGCAAGGACGTCAAGGCCGTGCGGGAGGGCATCGACCGGATGCCGGGCCTGCTGAAGGCCAAGAAGCTGGACGCGTTCTTCTGGTCAGGCGGGCTGCCGACGACCGCCGTGCGCACCCTGGCCCACGACTATCCGATCCGGCTGGTCCAGCTCGGCGACCTCATCGGCCCGCTGCACAGCCAGGGCGGGGTGACCCGCTACTACCGGGCGGCGTCGGTGCCCGCCGACGCGTACGAGGACATGCACCAGCGGGACGCCATCAAGACGATCGCGGTGCCCAACCTCCTGGTCACCACGGACCGGGTGGACCCCGCGCTCGCGGAGGCCATCACCCGGACCGTGATCAAGAACCGGGACCGCATCGGCTCCAAGGTGCACGCGGCGCAGAAGGTGGACCTGCGCACCGCGATCTTCACCGACCCGCTGGAACTCCACACGGGCGCGGAGCGCTACTACCGCTCGGTCAAGCCGTAGGGCCCCGAACCGTAGGGCCCCAAGCAAATAGGGCCCACCGCCCCTTGATACGACCCCCTAATGCGGCCCGGTGCGCGGCACAGTGATGGTCACGCGCAGCCCGCACGGCTCGTTGGGGGCGTACGCGATGGAGCCGCCGCCCGCCGTGAGCAGCGCCCGGGAGATCGACAGCCCAAGACCGGAGCCGTTGATGTTCTGGTGGCGGCTGCTGCGCCAGAAGCGGTCACCTATGCGCGCGAGCTCGTCCTCGGTGAGGCCGGGGCCCCCGTCGGCGACGACGATGGCGACCGTGTCCCCGTTCGGCTGGGCGGAGACCACCACCTCGGCGCCCGTCGGCGTGAACTTCACGGCGTTGTCCACGACCGCGTCCAGCGCGCTGGACAGCGCCACCGGGTCCGCCCAGCCGGCCACGGCCGCCGGGCCCTCGTAGGAGAGGCGGACGCCCTCGCGCTCGGCGACCGGCAGCCAGGCGTCGACCCGGTCGGTGGCGAGCTCGGCGATGTCGGTGAACTTGAGGTCGGTGGTGGAGTGCTCGGCCAGGGCCAGGTCGAGGAGGTCGTCCAGGACCTGGGCGAGGCGTTTGCCCTCGGTGCGCACCGAGGCGATCTCCTCGTGGCCGTCGGGCAGGTCGAGGGCCAGCAGCTCGATGCGCAGCAGCAGCGCGGACAGCGGGTTGCGCAGCTGGTGGGAGGCGTCGGCGACGAAGGCCCGCTGCTGTTCGAGGACTTCCTCGACGTTGTCGGCCATCTCATTGAACGAGCGGGCCAGGCGGCGCAGCTCCGGTGGCCCGGAGGCGGCCGCGACACGGGACTGCATGCGCCCGGTGGCGATGTCGTGGGTGGCCGTGTCGAGGATGCGTACGGGGCGCAGCACCCAGCCGGTGAGCCGGAAGGCCGCCCCGACCGCCAGAAGCATCGCGGCCGCCTCCCCCGCGGCGATCACCAGCCAGCCGTGCAGGATGCGCGACCGCATCTGTGGGGTGGGCGAGTCGGTGACCACGACGGCCACCACGTCGCCGTCGCGCACCACGGGGGAGGCGACGGTGAGCCGGCCCTGTTGCCAGGGCCAGACCTGGTCCGGATCGTGGCTGCGGCGGCCCTGAAGGGCCTCGTCGAACGCCTCGGCGCCGTCGCCGGTCTCGGGGAGCCGCCAGTCGCCCGGCGCCTGGGCCATGGGCCTGCCGTTCCGGTAGTAGACGCCGGCCCGGATGCCGTACAGGTCGTGGTAGCGCCGGAGTTCGGCCCTCAGGGTGCTCAGCCGTTCGTCGTCCTCCGCGGTGGTGGCGGCGGCCGGCCCGGCCGTGACGAACTGGGCGAGCGCGGCGAACCGCGCGGTGTCGTCGATCCGGTCGACGACCACGCGCTGCTGCTCGCGGGCGGCCACGCTGCCCGCGAGCGGAAAGCCAAGCGCGAGCAGCACGCCGGCCATGAGGACGATGAGGAGCGGGAGAAGTCGGGTGCGCACGGGGAGAAGTCTCGCGGTTCCTCAGTTCGCCGGTGACACCAGGCGGTACCCGACGCCCCGGACCGTCTCGATCAGCGCGGGCATGCGCAGCTTGGAGCGGAGCGAGGCGATATGCACCTCAAGGGTGCGCCCGGTCCCTTCCCAACTGGTGCGCCACACCTCGCTGATGATCTGCTCGCGGCGGAACACCACGCCGGGGCGCTGGGCGAGCAGGGCGAGCAAGTCGAACTCCTTACGGGTGAGCGAGACGGTCGCGCCGTCCACCGCGACCTGCCGGGTGGCCAGATCGAGGGTGACGGGACCAATGTGCAGGGGGGCGTTACGGCTGTCGGCACTCTCCTCGGCGCTCGGTGCGGGGTCGGCCGGAAGCGTGCGCCGACTCACAGCGTGGATCCGGGCGAGCAGCTCCATGGTGTCGTAGGGTTTGACCACATAGTCGTCGGCACCGAGGTTGAGACCATGGATGCGGGATCTTACATCCGCCCGCGCGGTCACCATGATCACGGGAGTGGTGGTCCGCTTGCGGATACGGCCACATACCTGGAAGCCGTCCTGGTCCGGCAGCCCGAGGTCGAGGAGCACGACGCCGAACGGCGGCCCCGAGTCGGGCAGCAGCGCTCTCAGCGCTTCCTCACCACTTCTGGCGTGCGTGACTTCGAAACCGTGCCTCGCGAGCACCGCGGACAGAGCCGCGGCGACATGGTTGTCGTCCTCGACGAGCAGCAGTCTCACCGACCCCTACACCACCTTTCCACTGAGTGGCGCATGCGTTTCACCAACATGGCCACAGGGCATCCACGCCTAGTCGGCACGTGCCCGTCAAGACGCATCTAGTCACACTTAGGTTTCCGTTATGTAGCCGGTACGGCAGCCTGGGATCGCGTTCACACAGAGTGTCGCCTCGCCGCCGGATCGTTATCCTCAATTTCCGCTCAGATGTAATGACGCTGGTCTCGGCGGCCCCCTAAGGTCCTCCCAACCGAGGAGGACGGAGCGAAACGCCGAATGAGCGAAGTACCGGTGACCAAGGACGCAACTCCGGTTGCGGACGCGTTGGTTGCGCTGTCAGGAGTCAACAAGCACTTCGGCGCGCTGCATGTGCTCCAGGACATCAACCTGAACATCGCACGGGGCGAAGTGGTCGTTGTGATCGGCCCTTCCGGGTCCGGCAAGTCGACCCTCTGCCGCACCATCAACCGCCTGGAGACGATCGACTCCGGCACCATCACGATCGACGGCAAGCCACTGCCTCAAGAGGGCAAGGAGCTCGCCCGCCTGCGCGCCGACGTCGGCATGGTCTTCCAGTCGTTCAACCTTTTCGCGCACAAGACGGTGCTCGAAAACGTGATGCTGGGCCAGCTGAAGGTGCGCAAGATAGACAAGAAGACCGCCGAGGAGAAGGCCCGCACGCTGCTCGACCGAGTGGGCGTGGGCAAGCAGGCGGACAAGTACCCCGCGCAGATGTCCGGTGGTCAGCAGCAGCGCGTGGCCATCGCCCGAGCGCTGGCCATGGACCCGAAGGCGATCCTGTTCGACGAGCCGACCTCCGCGCTCGACCCGGAGATGATCAACGAGGTGCTGGACGTCATGCAGCAGCTCGCCCGGGACGGTATGACGATGGTCGTCGTCACGCACGAGATGGGCTTCGCGCGCTCCGCGGCGAACCGGGTGGTCTTCATGGCCGACGGCCGGATCGTCGAAGAGGCCGAGCCCGAGGAGTTCTTCAACAACCCCCGCAGCGACCGGGCCAAGGACTTCCTGTCGAAGATCCTTCACCACTAGAGCCCACCACTGGCTTCCCAAGCCCGCACCTGGCTTCACCACTGAGCCCCGCACGGCTCACCCACGTCTGCACGCACGCACAACAAACCTTGAGGGATGCACGATGAGAATTCGTAAGACGGCCGCAGCGGCTTCGGTGGTTCTGGCTCTGGCGGCGACCGCTGCCTGTGGTGGCAAGGAGGGCACCGCCGGCGACAAGCCCAAGGGCGGCGAGGTCGTCAGCGGCAAGTACACCGTCGCCAAGGACGTGAAGCTGGACTCGCCGACCCTCAAGGCGGCCCAGAAGCGCGGCAAGCTCATCATCGGCGCCAAGGCCGACCAGCCCTACCTCGGCTTCGAGGACACCAACGGCAAGCGCTCCGGTTTCGACATCGAGATCGCCAAGATGGTCGCCGCCGACCTGGGCTTCTCCGAGGACCAGATCGAGTTCAAGACGGTCGACTCCAACGTCCGCGAGACCTCCATCTCCAAGGGCCAGGTCGACTACTACGTCGGCACCTACACCATCAACGACGAGCGCAAGAAGCAGGTCGGCTTCGCGGGCCCGTACTACGTGGCCGGCGCGGACCTGCTGGTGCGCAAGGACGACAAGGACATCACCGGCCCGGACGCCGTCAAGGGCAAGAAGGTCTGTTCGATCGTCGGCTCCACTCCGCTCCAGGAGATCAAGAAGTCGAAGTACGGCGCCAAGACCACCGAGCTCGGCAAGTACTCGCTGTGCGTCAAGCAGCTGCTGGACGGCCAGGTGGACGCGGTCACCACCGATGACGCGATCCTCAAGGGCTACGCGGCCCAGCGCCCGAGCAAGCTCAAGGTCGTCGGCAAGCCGTTCACCGAGGAGCCCTACGGCGTCGGCATGAACAAGGACGACAAGGCGCTGCGCGACGCGATCAGCGACGCGCTCGAGAAGCACATCAAGAACGGCGACTACAAGAAGGCGTACGAGGGCACGCTCGGCAAGTCCGGCTCCGCCTACGTCGCCCCGAAGACGCCCCTGCCGCGCTACTGAGCCGGTTCTCCCCGTACGCCCTGAAGCCGGTACGACCCGTCGTGCTGACCTGACCGCTAGCGCGGAGAACAGATGAACCTACTCTTCGATTACTTTCCCGAGTTCCGCGACGGATTCCTCGGAACGCTGTCGCTCACCGCGGCCAGTGCGGCGCTCGCCCTCATCCTCGGCATCATCATGGCCGGCTTCAGGGTGTCCCCCATTCCGCCGCTGCGTGCCTTCGGAACCGCCTGGGTCACCCTGCTGCGGAACACCCCGCTGACCCTGCTGTTCCTGATCACGTTCTTCGTGATCCCCCAGATCCTCTTCCCCGGGACGAGCCCCTACAAGCTCGCGGTGGGGGCGCTGGGCTGCTACACCTCGACGTTCGTCTGCGAGGCTGTGCGCTCCGGCATCGGCACGGTGCCGATCGGGCAGGCCGAGGCGGCCCGGAGCCTGGGGATGACCTTCTTCCAGACCCTGCGGATGATCGTCCTGCCGCAGGCCACCCGGACCGTGATTCCCCCGCTGAGCAGCATATTCATCGCTCTCACCAAGAACTCCGCCATCGCGGGCGCCTTCAGCAACACCGAGCTGTTCAGCGTCTCGAAGCTGCTGAGTGACAAGGGGTACCCGATCGCCTGGATCTTCCTGTGGATCGCGCTCGCCTACCTGGTCATCACCTTCTCCATCAGCGGACTCTTCCGACTGCTTGAGCGCCGCATGGAGGTGGCCCGATGAGCGCAAGCGTCCTGTACGACGCACCCGGTCCCAAGGCCCGTATACGCAACCGCGTCTACTCGGTCATCGGCACCCTCGCCGTGATCGGCCTGATCGTCTTCATCGCCATTCGGCTGAACGACAAGGGCCAGTTCGCGCCGGAGATGTGGGACATCTTCAACTACGCGGGTGTCCGCAACGACATCGTCGACGGCCTGCTGACCACCCTCCAGGTGTTCGCGGTGGCCGCGGTGCTGTCCATCGCGCTCGGCGTGGTGCTGGCCGTCGGCCGGCTCTCGGACCACAAGTGGGTCCGCCTGTTCGCGACCGGCTTCATCGAGCTGTTCCGGGCCGTCCCGCTGCTGATCACCATCTACGCCCTGTGGGTGCTCTTTCTCACCTACAAGAACGACCTGGGGTTCACCGGTGACGGGACAGAGTTCTGGGCCCTGGTCATCGGCCTGACCGTCTACAACGGCTCGGTGCAGGCCGAGGTGTTGCGGGCGGGCATCAACTCGGTGCCCAAGGGGCAGAGTGAGGCCGCCTACGCCCTGGGTATGCGCAAGACCCAGGTCATGATGACCATCCTGATCCCGCAGGGTGTCCGCGCGATGCTGCCGACCATCATCAGCCAGCTGGTGGTCACCTTGAAGGACACCTCGCTCGGCTACGTCATCACGTACCAGGAACTGCTGTACAAGATGCAGCACATCGCCGAGGCGACCGTCGTCAACGACGAGAGCCCCTACGTTCAGGTGATCATCGTCGGTGGTGTGATCTACGTGGCCCTGTGTCTGGCGCTGTCGGCCCTGGCCACCTGGATCGAGCGGCGCGGTCGGCGCACCAAGACCGGCATCGCGGTCGCCCCGGCCGAGCAGCCGGTGGCGGCGGGAGACGCCCTGGACGTCGTCGATCAGTCCGAGGTCGCCGGACCGGTCGACACGTCGGCGAAGAGCTGACCGTATACCCGGTTCGATATCCGGTCCGACGGGGGCGGTGGCGTACGCGCCACCGCCCCCGTCGCTTGACGCGGGGACCCGCAGTGGGTTGCATACTTTGTGTGATCGCGCACCGGGTTTCAACTGCCAGTTTCCTCAACTCACGTACGTCCCGCAGGGCCACAGGAACCGCGCCGTGGACCCGGTGATCATCGCCGGGGCGGGCCCGGTCGGCCTCGCCCTGGCCCTCGCGCTCGCGCGCGCCGAGGTGCCCGTCATCCTGCTCGACGAGAGCTCGGGCGACGACGAGCGCCGCCCCGCCCGTACGGCCGTGCTGCGCCCCGACACCGCCGCCCTGCTGGAGGGGCTGGGCTGCCGGGCCGGCCAGGCGGCCGTGCCGTGGACCGGCTGGCGCACGATGCGGCGGCGGCAGGTGGTCCGGCAGCTGACCCTGGTGCCCGGCGGGCTGTTCCCCCTGGGCACGGCAGGCGGCCACGACGGCCCCGATAGCCGCGGCTATGACGTCGGCTACGTCCGTGACGGCGGCCAGGTCCGTGAGAACGGCTCGGCCGGCCACGAGGGCGGCCTGGGCGGCTTCAGCGCCGGCTTCGGCAGCGGGCCGGAGGGCGACGAGGCGGAGGAGTCGGAGCTGCCCTCGCCGCTGCATCTGCCCCAGCACGAACTCACCCGCGCCCTGCGCGCCGCGCTGGCCACCGTCCCCGGCGAGAACCTGGTACGGATCATCTCGGGCACCCGTCTCGACACCCTGGAACAGGACGCCCGGGGCGTCAGCATCCACACCCGGGGCACCCAGAGCACCTGGTGGCGGGGCAGCTTTCTGATCGGCTGCGACGGGCCGCGGTCCACCGTCCGCAAGCTCCTGGGCGTGCGCTTCCCGGGCCGCACCGCGGTGGAGCGGCACGCGGTCGCCGCGCTGCGCGCCGAACTCCCCTGGCCCGGCGAGGCCGTGCTGCACCGCTCGCCGCCGTGGCGCACCGTCGACACGGAGGTGACCGCCCGCCCGCTGCCGCGCGGCGTCTGGCGGCTGGACTGGCTGCTGCCGCCGGGCCGGGACCTGGTCACACCGGACGCGCTTCTCGCGCGGGTGCACGACACCCTCACGGGGTGGTGCGGGGACCCCGCGCCCCCGTACGAGCTTCTGGACACCGGCGTGCACACCGTGCACCACCGGCTCGCGCGCCGCTGGCACGTCGGCCGCGCCTTCCTCGCCGGGGACGCCGCCCATCTGCTCGGCGCGCTGGGCACCCAGGGGCTGGACGAGGGGCTGCGCGACGTCGCCAACCTCTCCTGGAAGCTGGCCCTCGCCTGGCACCACGGGGCGACGGACGCGCTGCTCGACAGCTATCAGGCCGAGCGGCGCGGCGCGGTGAGCGCCCGGCTGCGCGCCGCGGACCAGGCGCTGCCGCTGGTGCGGGCGTCCGGCGGCTGGCATGCGGTGCGGCGCTCCGTACTGCCCGGCGCGGTGCGCACGCACGACGCGCTGCTGACCGACGGTCACCTGGGGCGGGGCCCGCTGGGCGAACCGCCGGTCTACGGCCGCTCGCCCCTGATGCCCGCGGTGGCCCCCGAGGGCTCGGTCACGGTCGACACCGAGATCGGCGCGCCCGCCGCAGATGTGCCGGTGACCGCGTCGGACGGGTCGCTCACCCGGCTGCGGGCGAGGCTGGGGCGGGAGTTGCTGGTGGTCCTCGTCGCCCCCGGGACAGGGGTGTGGGACCGCCGCCACTGGCTGCGCGCGGGGCTGATGCCACGGCTGGCCGCGGCGGTCGCGGCGCTGCCGGTGCGGGCCGAGCTGCTGGTCGCCGAGGAGTACCCCGGGGCCCCGGCCCACACCGTGCTGCTGGTGCGGCCCGACGGGCATCTGGTCGCGGCGCTGTCCGGGGTGCGCCCGGCCGAGCTGTACGCGTGCGCGGACGCGGCGCTGGGCGGAAAGGCAGCGCGAGGCGGCGCGGCTGAAGGGTCATCGGCTGAGGCAGAGGCGGAGGCGACGGCGCACAGATAGGACCGCCCGCACGGCCTGCCCGCACGGCCTGCCCGCACGGCCTGCCCGCACGGCCTGCGCCGCGGCATGCGCGGCGAGGTGCGCGGCGGCGTGTACGGCGGTGCGCGCGGCGGGTGCGTCCGAGGAGTGGACAGCAGTAGTTGACCTTGGTTTTCGGCCCGTGGTTGAGTACGCCCTGTGACTGACGCTCGGCTGCCTCGCTTCTGGCGGAGGGTCCATGTGGACCTCGTCCGCTATGCGGGCTGCGTCTGTCGACCCTCCTGTTGATCAGCCTTTTCCTTGCGCGGCTCGGGCCGCGCCCCTTCGCGATCACTCAGGACGGTCTCAGTGCCCGACGTACGCACTTCCTCCCCCACCCGGCCCTCGGCGCCCGCCGGGACCTCTGCCGACACCGCGCCAAGCCCGGCCGAACTCCTCGCATTCGCCCGCCGTACGGCCGCCGACACCGCGCTCGTCGACTCGCTCCCCCTCGACCCGGAGGGCCGCACCTGGCTGCGGCTCGACGGACCCGGGGGCAGCGAGGCGTGGCTGATCGGCTGGCCTCCCGGCACCGGCACCGGCTGGCACGACCACGGCGGCTCGCACGGCGCCTTCGTCGCGGCGGCCGGTGAACTGCAAGAGCTGTCGCTCGCCGCGCGTCTGCCCACCGAGGGCTGGAAGACCCTCGAACTGGCCGACGACGTCGACCGTGAGCGGCGGCTGCCCGCCGGACAGGGGCGAGCCTTCGGTCCGCACCACGTCCACGAGGTGATCAACACCTCCACGGAGCGGCATGCCGTGTCGGTGCACGCCTACTACCCGCCGCTGCCCCTGATGCGCCGCTACAGCCGCACCGGACAGGTGCTGCGGCTGGAGCAGATCGAGCTGCCGGGCGAGTGGGAGTGAACTGATGAGCACGAAGCGGAGCATCGACGAACTGCTGGCCGAGGCCCGCGCCGGCCTCGACCGCCTCGGCCCCGCGGAGGCCGCGGCGGCGCACGCCGAGGGCGGGCTGCTGGTGGACATACGGTACGCCGAGCTGCGGGAGCGCGATGGGACCATCCCAGGCGCGCTGATCGTCGAGCGGAACGAACTGGAATGGCGGCTCGACCCGCTGTGCGACCACCGGCTGCCCGAGGCCACTGACCACGATCTGCGGATCGTGGTGGTGTGCAACGAGGGGTACGCGTCAAGCCTCGCGGCGGTCTCGCTGCGGCAGCTCGGGCTGTCCCGCGCCACGGACCTGGTGGGCGGCTTCCAGGCCTGGCGCGCGGCGGGCCTGCCAGTAAGCCCGCACTCCTGAGCCCCCGCTCCTGAACGTCGGGCCCCCGGAAGCTGTTCGGGGGCTGGCCAACAGCCGGGGCCCATCGGCAGCCGGGGCCCGTCGGCGCAGGGGCGGCGGTGGACTGGACGGCGGTGAGCCGGGCACCGGCTCTGGGCCGGCCCGGGCCCACTAGGCGTCGGGCAGATGCCGCTCCAGCAGCTCCGGGTCCTCCCCTTCTTCCTCCAGCGCGCGCCGCACCACCCGCAGCGCCACCCCCTCCGGATAGCCCTTGCGCGCGAGCATCCCGGCCAAGCGGCGCAGCCTCTTCTCCCGGTCGAGGCCGCGGGTGGCCCTCAACTTGCGCTCGACCAGCTCACGGGCGGTGCGCTCCTCCTGTTCGGAGTCGAGCTGCCCCACGGCCTCGTCGATCAGGGCCGAGTCCACGCCCTTGGTGCGCAGCTCACGCGCGAGCGCCCGGCGGGCGAGACCCCGGCTGTGGTGGCGGGACTCCACCCAGGCGTCCGCGAACGCCGCGTCGTCGATCAGCCCGACGTCCTCGAACCGGGACAGCACCTCCTGCGCCACCTCGTCGGGGATGCCACGGGTCCGCAGCGCGTCCGCTAGCTGTCTTCGCGTGCGCGGGGTCCCGGTGAGCAGGCGCAGACAGATTGCCCGCGCCTGCTCCTCCGGGCTGCGCGGCGGCCCCTGCTCGGCCCTCGACGAGGAGGGGCCGCCGCTGTCCGGGCCGACCGGACGGCCTTGACCGTCCGGCCAGTCGGTCCGCCGCGTCACGGTCAGCTCTTGGCCGCGGCGGTCTTGGCCGCCTTCGTCCCGGCCTTGGCCGCCGTGGCGGGCGCCGCCTTCGCCGGCGCGGTGGTGGCCGCTGCCGGAGCCGGGGCGGCAGCGTCGGCGGCGGGCTCAGCGGCCGGCTCCTCCTTCTTGACGCCGATGCCCAGCTTTTCCTTGATCTTCCGCTCGATCTCGTTGGCGAGGTCGGGGTTGTCCTTGAGGAAGTTCCGGGCGTTCTCCTTGCCCTGGCCGAGCTGGTCGCCCTCGTAGGTGTACCAAGCGCCGGACTTGCGGATGAAGCCGTGCTCCACGCCCATGTCGATCAGGCCGCCCTCGCGGCTGATCCCCTGGCCGTAGAGGATGTCGAACTCGGCCTGCTTGAAGGGCGGCGCGACCTTGTTCTTGACGACCTTGACGCGGGTGCGGTTGCCGACCGCTTCGGTGCCGTCCTTGAGGGTTTCGATACGGCGGATGTCCAGGCGCACCGAGGCGTAGAACTTCAGCGCCCGGCCACCGGTCGTCGTCTCGGGGGAGCCGAACATGACGCCGACCTTCTCGCGGAGCTGGTTGATGAAGATCGCGGTGGTCTTGGACTGGTTGAGCGCACCGGTGATCTTACGCAGCGCCTGGCTCATCAGCCGGGCCTGGAGGCCGACGTGGGAGTCGCCCATCTCGCCCTCGATCTCCGCCCGCGGCACCAGGGCGGCGACGGAGTCGATGACGATCAGGTCGAGCGCGCCGGAGCGGATCAGCATGTCGGTGATCTCGAGGGCCTGCTCGCCGTTGTCCGGCTGGGACAGGATCAGGGAGTCGGTGTCCACGCCCAGCTTCTGCGCGTAGTCCGGGTCGAGGGCGTGCTCGGCGTCCACGAAGGCGACGGTGCCGCCGGCCCGCTGGGCGTTCGCCACCGCGTGGAGGGTCAGGGTGGTCTTACCGGAGGACTCGGGCCCGAAGACCTCCACCACACGGCCGCGCGGCAGGCCGCCGACGCCGAGGGCCACGTCGAGCGCGGTCGATCCGGTGGGGATGATCTCGATCGGCTCGTTCGGCCGCTCCCCCATGCGCATCACTGCGCCTTTGCCGAATTGCCGTTCAATCTGTGCGAGCGCGGCGTCGAGCGCCTTCTCGCGGTCGGTTCCTGCCATGGGTTCCACCCGGTTTGCTTGAGTCGATCGCTTCACGTCCACGACGCTAACCCCTGCCACTGACAAGCGGCCCGGACGTCCTCCACCTGTGGATAACTCAGGCGAGATCCACCATGAGAATGGATGTTCGATTTTCGTGTCAACTACGCCGCTTCAGCGAGTCCCGCACCCGCGCGAGGGCCGACATGCCGCCCCGCCGCCGCGTCCGGCCCTGGACCCGCAGGTCGTCCGCCACGTCGTACCGCTTGATGTACGCGCCGAGGAACGCCTGCAGCGTCGCGGTCGCCGGGATCGCGATCAGCGCGCCCACCGCGCCGAGCAGCGCGGTGCCCGCGATCACCGAGCCGAACGAGACGGCCGGGTGGATGTCCACGGTCCTGGCAGTGATGCGCGGCTGCAGCAGGTAGTTCTCGAACTGCTGGTAGACCACGACGAAGACCAGCACCCACAGCGCGTACCAGGGCTCGACGGTGAACGCGATCAGCATCGGCAGGGCGCCCGCCAGATAGGTGCCGATGGTCGGGATGAACTGGGAGATCAGCCCCACCCAGACGGCCAGCGCCGGGGCGTAGGGCACGCCCAGCCACTCCAGCAGGACGTAGTGCGCCACGCCGGAGATCAGCGCCATCAGGCCGCGCGAGTAGATGTAGCCGCCGGTCTTGGCAACCGCGATCTCCCAGGCGCGCAACACCTCGGCCTGCCGGGTCGGCGGCAGGACCGAGCACAGCGCGCGGCGCAGCCGGGGGCCGTCGGCGGCGAAGTAGAAGGCGAAGAGGGTCACCGTCAGGACCTTGAAGAGCCCGCCGAGGACCTGCGCCGAGACGTCCAGGACATTGTTCGCGCTGTTCCTGACATAGCTCTGCAGCCAGTCCGAGTGGAGCACGCTGTCCTGTATCTCGACCCGTGACAGCTCGGTGTGGAAGGTCTCGTTGACCCAGCTGACCAGCTGGTCCAGATACTTCGGGAAGTCCTCGACCATGGTCATGATCTGGTCGGCGAGCATCGAGCCGAGCAGGGTGAAGAACCCTGCGACGCCGATCAGGATGCCGAGAAAGACCAGCCCGGTGGCCACCCCACGGCGCACGCCGCGCGCGGCCATCCGGTCCACGGCCGGTTCGATGGCGAGCGCGAGGAAGAACGCGATCAGGATGTTGAGGAGCAGTCCGGTCAGCTGGTCGAAGGCCCAGGTGGCCAGGCGATAACAAGCCACCAGGGCGAGCGCGAGCACCATGGCGCGCGGCAGCCAGCGCGGCATGGCCGCGCCGGGCCGCGCCTCGCGGGCGGCGTCAGCCTGGGGGCCGGCGGGGACGCCGTCGGCGTCGGGCGGGAGGGTCTCTTCTGCTGGGGCCACTGAGCAAGTGTGGCGTACATCGGTGAAAGATATCCGGCCACCCCGCGAACTCCGGGCTCACGGGCCCGGCGGCCACTCAGCGCCTGTCGGCCGGAATCTCCAGGGCGGCGCACACCCCGCGCCAGACGTCCTTGGTCTCCCAGCCGGCCTCCAGCGCCTGGTGCACGGTCCGGCCGCCGAGCTCGGACATCACATGGTCGCGCGCGAAGGAGTCCGCGTACCCCTCGCCGAAGTAGTCCGCCATCCGCTGCCAGAAGTCCGTCAACCGCATGTGATCAGTATCGCGCTCCTGGGGGTGCAGTCGGACGCGAGCCGCCGTGCGGCAGCTCTTTCCGGCCTACGGTCGGCCCATGGACCGATCCGCAGCAGTCCCCTCCTCCCCGCTGGCCCGCGCCGAGCAGTTCGTGTGGCTGACCGCCCGGGTGCTCGAGCAGCGCAGATTCGCGTACCACTTCCTGGGCGGCGGCGCCGACCCGGTCGAGACCGCGCTGGCCGCGTACCTGGGTGACGACGGGGGCTACGGCCACGCTCTGGAGCCGGAGCTGCGCGGCCCGCGCAGCCGCCCGCAGCACGCCGCGCACGCGCTGCGCGTCCTGGACGGGATCGGGCGCTGCGGGGGACGGCGCGTGGAGCTGCTGTGCCGCTATCTGACGGAGATCACCACCCCGGACGGCGCGCTCCCGGCGCACCGCCCCGCGCCGCCCGGCGCCGCAGTGGCCTCCTGGAACCCCGTGGCGGACGGCTCGGCCGGCGATCTGCTCGCGACCGGTCCGGTGGTGGGGCTGCTGCACCGCAACGACGTGTGGCACGCGTGGCTGTTCCGGGCGACGGATTTCTGCTGGGCGGCGATCGCGGCGCTGGAGGAGGGCGCGGCCCCCCGGCCGCACGAGGTGCTGGCGGCCGTCGCCTTCCTCGACAGCGCGCCGGACCGCCCCCGCGCGCTGGCGGCGGCGGAACGGCTCGGCCGGCGGGTACGCAAACAGGGACTGGTGGTGCTGGATCCCGAGCGCGCCGAGGACCACCCGCTGCCGGAGGGCCGGGCCCGGGGCGAGCGGGCCTTCGTACCGGGCGGCGAGCGGGCCTTCGCACCAGTCGGCGAGCGGGTCTTCGTATACGAGGTGGCGCGCACCCCCGACTCCGCGGCCCGCCCGTGGTTCACCGACGCCGAGGTGGAGCGGTCGCTGGACTTCCTCGCGGACTCCCAGGGCGAGGACGGCGGCTGGCCGCTGCGCCGGCGCCCGTGGGCGCCCGGGGCGGCCTTGGAAGGGCGGCCGATCGTGACCATCGAGGCCCTGCTGACGCTGCGCGCGTACGGCCGCGCGCTCGGCTAAAGGGCCCGTACGCCCGCGGTGACGACCACGGCGACGGCGACCACCACCAGAAAGGGAGCGCGCAACACCAGGGCGACCGCCGCCGCGCCGAGCCCGGCGGCCCGCGCGTCGAGGACCAGGTGCTGCCCGTCGCCGAAGGTCTGCTGGGCCGTGAGGGCGGCCAGCAGCGCGACGGGGAGCAGCGCGGCGAGGCGGCGGACGGCGGGGCGTTCCAGGGCCCCGGCGGGCACCGACAGGCCCAGCAGTTTTGCCAGGTAGCACCCGGCCGCGGTGACGCCGATGGCGATCCAGGTGCTCAACGGACCCCGCCTTCCCCTGTGGCACCCCGGGCGCGCAGACCGTGTACGGCGAGGACGGCGGGTGCGGCGAGCGCCGCCACCAGGACCGGCACGCCGGCGGGCAGCAGCGGCAGACAGCCGAGGACGAGCAGCACCCCGAGACCGGCGGCGGCCCGCTCGACCGTGCCGCGGAGCATGGGGGCCAGCAGGGCGAGGAAGACCGCCGGCCCCGCGGCGTCCAGGCCCCACGCCGCGGTGTCGCCGAGCGCGGATGCCCCGAGGGCGCCGACCAGTGTGGTCAGGTTCCACAGGGTGTACAGGCTCAGGCCGGTGACGGTGAAGCCGAGCCGCGCGGTGCGCCGGTCCGGCTGCGCGAGGGCGACGGCGGAGGTCTCGTCGATGACCCAGTGGGCGGCCAGGGGGCGCACCGACCGGGGCAGACCGAGGAGGCCGGACAGCCGCAGCCCGTAGAACGAGTTACGCACCCCCAGGAAGAACGCGCCCGCGGCGGCGGTGAACGGATTGCCGCCCGCCGCCAGCGCGCCGACGAGGGCGAACTGCGAGGCGCCGGTGAAGACGAGGAGGCTGAGCGCACAGGTCTGCAGGACGCTGAGGCCTGCGCCCGCCGATGTCACGCCGAAGGCGAATCCGGAGAGCCCGACCGCGACCCCCACCCCCAGCGCGTCGCGGACCACGGCCGCGCTCGCCTTGGGTTCAGCGCCGCTGCCGGGCCCGGAGCGAGCCTCGGAGCCGGTACGTATCTCGATCTGTTCTGGCACACCCCGCACAGTAGGAGACCGGACGGCGCCCGGTCTTGTACGTTCTTGCACCCCACACGCATGGGCGAGCGCCCGGTTCACCTCCGCGACCACCTCGACGCCGGGTCCTTCGACGAGCGCTTCGCCTACGGCCTGGCCGGGCTCCTCAGCCGGTCGGCGGCGCGCTCGCGCCGGTAGGCGCCGGGCGGCACTCCGACGATCCGGGTGAAGTGACGGTTCAGATGGGGCTGATCGGTGAAGCCGACGGCCGCGGCCGCCTCGGCGGGCGCGGCACCGCCCTCCAGGAGGCGGCGGGCCCGGCGTACCCGGGTGTCGGTGAGCCAGGTGTGCGGCGGCATGCCGTAGGCAGCGCGAAAGGCGCGCAGCAGGGCGAAAGGGCCCGTGCCGAGCTCGGCCGCCAGCTGCTCCAGGGTCGGCGGATCCGCCATCCGCTCCTCGAGGAGCTCGCGGGCGCGCGCCGCCGTTCGCGCTCCCGCGCTGCGCGCCGTGCGCTCGGGGAGCGGGCCGCCGTGGTGGCGCAGCAGGTGGGCGACGGCGACGCGCAGCAGGCTGTCGGCGGCGAGCGCGTCGCCCTCCTCGGCCGCCCGGTGCACCTCGCTGATGAGGTGCGCGGCGTGCGGAGCCTCGACCATGGGCTCGGCGAACCCGACCGTGCCACGAACCGTGGTGGTCTCGGCCGCGATCTCGGCGATCACCGACGCGGACGGATAGAGCGTGGCGTAGGCCCAGCCCTCCGGCACCCCGGCGCGCGCGGTGTGCGGCACCTCGGGGTTGATCATGACGACCGTACCGGGGCCGGCCCGCTCGGTGCCGCCCGGCAGCCCGACCTCCTCCACCCCGCGGGTGACGGCCCCGAACACATACCCGTCATGGGAGTGCAGGGGAAAGGTGTGGCGTACATAGCGGGCCCGCAGCAGGTCGAGCCCCGGCAGCGCGGTCCAGCGCCAGTGCCGTGCCCACTCCCCTGTCCGCTCCCCCGCCCGCCTGGTGTCCATGGAGCCATTGTGCGACGCCGCCCAGGGCCATGACCTGCGGGTCCGCCCGTTGTCAGTGGCCCGGTGCACGATGGAGGACATGGCAGGCCCAGCACTCGACGGATTCTCCCCCGCCACCCGCGGTTGGTTCGCGGGTGCCTTCACCGCGCCCACGGCCGCGCAGGAGGGCGCCTGGCGGGCGATCGGCGCGGGATCGGACGTGCTGGTCGTGGCCCCCACCGGCTCGGGCAAGACCCTGGCCGCGTTTCTCGCCGCGCTCGACCGGCTGGCCAGCACGCCCCCGCCGGCCGAGGCCCGGCGGCGCTGCCGGGTGCTGTACATCTCGCCGCTCAAGGCCCTGGCGGTGGACGTCGAGCGCAACCTCCGCAGCCCGCTCACCGGCATCCGCCAGGAGTCCGTGCGGCTCGGGCTGCCCGAGCCGGAGATCCGGGTGGGCGTCCGCTCCGGCGACACCCCGGCCGCCGAGCGCCGCGCCCTGGTCAGCCGCCCGCCGGACATCCTCATCACCACCCCCGAGTCGCTGTTCCTGATGCTCACCTCCTCCGCTCGGGAGGCGCTGCGCGGTGTGGAGACGGTGATCCTGGACGAGGTGCACGCCGTCGCCGGGACCAAGCGCGGCGCGCATCTCGCGCTCTCCCTGGAGCGGCTTGACGAGCTGCTGAACCGCCCCGCCCGGCGGATCGGCCTCTCGGCGACCGTGCGGCCGGTGGACGAGGTGGCGCGCTTTCTGTCGCCGCGGCGCAGGGTGGAGATCGTCCAGCCGCCCTCGGGCAAGGAGTTCGACCTGTCGGTGGTGGTCCCGGTCGAGGACCTGGGCGAGCTGGGCGGCTCCCCCGTACAGGACGGGAGCGACGGGAGTACGGGCGAGAAGCCGTCGATCTGGCCCCATGTGGAGGAGCGGATCGCCGATCTGGTGCAGGCCCACCGCTCGACGATCGTCTTCGCCAACTCCCGCCGCCTCGCCGAGCGGCTGTGCAACCGGCTCAACGAGATCGCGTACGAGCGGGCCACCGGCGAGGCTCTTCCCGAGGACCACTCACCGGCCGAGCTGATGGCCGAGTCGGGGGCGGCCAAGGGGGCGCCCGCGCTGCTGGCCCGCGCGCACCACGGCTCGGTGTCCAAGGAGCAGCGGGCGCTGGTGGAGGAGGACCTGAAGGCGGGCCGGCTGCCCGCCGTGGTGGCCACCTCCAGCCTGGAGCTGGGCATCGACATGGGCGCGGTCGACCTCGTCGTCCAGGTCGAGTCGCCGCCCTCGGTGGCCTCCGGGCTGCAGCGCGTGGGCCGCGCCGGCCACCAGGTGGGCGCGGTCTCCACCGGCGTGGTCTTCCCCAAGTACCGCGGCGACCTGGTGCAGGCGGCGGTGGTCACCGAGCGGATGCGCGAGGGGGCCATCGAGTCGCTGCGCGTGCCCGCCAACCCGCTGGACGTGCTGGCCCAGCAGCTCGTCGCCATGACGGCCGTGGACACCTGGGACGTGGACGAGCTGCTGGCCCTGGTCCGCCGCGCCGCCCCGTTCGCCGCGCTCCCCGAGTCCGCCTACATCTCGGTCCTGGACATGCTCGCGGGCCGCTATCCGTCCGACGCCTTCGCGGAGTTGCGGCCGCGTCTGGTGTGGGACCGCGTGGCGGGCACGGTCACCGGCCGCCCGGGGGCGCAGCGGCTGGCCGTCACCTCGGGCGGCACGATCCCCGACCGCGGGCTGTTCGGGGTCTTCCTGGCGGGCGCCGACCCTAAGAAGGGCGGCGGCAGGGTCGGCGAGCTCGACGAGGAGATGGTCTACGAGTCGCGGGTGGGCGATGTGTTCACCCTCGGCACCACCTCGTGGCGGATCGAGGACATCACCCGCGACCGGGTCGTGGTCACCCCCGCCCCCGGCGTCCCCGGCCGCCTCCCGTTCTGGAAGGGCGATCAGCTGGGCCGCCCGCTGGAGCTGGGCCGCGCGCTGGGCGCCTTCCTCCGGGAGATCGGCGGCATGACCCCCGAGGCGGCCCGGGAGCGGCTGCTGGCCGCCGGGCTCGACACCTGGGCCGCGGACAACGTCCTGGCGTATCTGGACGAGCAGCGCCGCGCCTGCGGCCATGTGCCGGACGACCGCACGATCGTCGTGGAGCGCTTCCGGGACGAGCTGGGCGACTGGCGCGTCGTTATCCACTCCCCCTTCGGCGCGCAGGTCCACGCCCCCTGGGCGCTGGCGCTGGGCGCGCGGCTGGCCGAGCGGTTCGGGCTGGACGCGCAGGCGATGCACGCGGACGACGGCATCGTGCTGCGGCTGCCCGACGCGGACCTGATGGGCCTGGACCTGCTGGACGGCGACCCGATGGCGCAGGGCAGGGAGTACGACTTCGAGCAGTCCCCCGTCGGAGCGGCCGATGTCGCCTTCGACAAGGACGAGGTCGGCCAGATCGTCACCGACCAGGTGGGCGGCTCGGCGCTGTTCGCCTCCCGGTTCCGCGAATGCGCCGCCCGCGCCCTGCTGCTGCCCCGCCGCGACCCCGGCAGGCGCACCCCGCTGTGGCAGCAGCGCCAGCGGGCCGCACAGCTCCTGCAGGTGGCGAGCGAGTTCGGGTCGTTCCCGATCGTGCTCGAGGCCGTCCGCGAATGCCTCCAGGACGTGTTCGACGTCCCCGGTCTCACCGAGCTCATGGGCGACCTCGAGTCCCGCCGGGTCCGGCTGGTGGAGGTGACCACCCCGGAGCCGTCCCCGTTCGCCCGCTCGCTGCTCTTCGGCTATGTGGCGCAGTTCCTGTACGAGGGCGACTCCCCGCTGGCCGAGCGCCGGGCCGCCGCGCTCTCCCTCGACTCCCGGCTGCTGGCCGAGCTTTTGGGCCAGGCGGAGCTGCGCGAGCTGCTGGACGCCGACGTCCTGGCCGAGCTGGAGCGCGAGCTGCAGTGGCTCACGGACGACCGCCGGGTCAAGGACGCCGAGGGCGTGGCCGACCTGCTGCGCCTCCTCGGGCCGCTGACCGACGCCGAGCTGGCCGAGCGCGGCGCCGATCCCCAGTGGGCGCGCGATCTGTCGGGCACCCGCCGGGCCATCCGCGTCCGGATCGCCGGGCAGGACCACTGGGCGGCCGTCGAGGACGCGGGACGGCTGCGGGACGCACTGGGCACGGCGCTGCCCGTCGGGGTCCCCGAGGCGTTCACCGAGCCGGTCAAGGATCCGCTCGGGGATCTCCTGGCGCGTTTCGCCCGCACCCACGGCCCGTTCACCTCCGCCCAGGCGGCGGCCCGCTTCGGCCTGGGCACCGCCGTCACCGACGGGGCGCTGCACGGCCTCGCGGCGGGCGGCCGGATCGTCCAGGGCGAGTTCGCGCCGGCCGGCGTCAGCCAGGAGTGGTGCGACGCCGCCGTGCTGCGCCGACTGCGCCGCCGCTCGCTGGCCGCGCTGCGCCATGAGCTGGAGCCCGTCCCGCCGGCCGCGCTCGCCGCGTTCCTCCCCCGGTGGCAGCACCTGGGCACCCACAGCCTGCGCGGGATCGACGGGCTGGTGCGCGCCATCGAGCAGCTGCAGGGCGCCCCGGTGCCCGCCTCCGCCCTGGAGAAGCTGGTCCTGCCCTCCCGGGTCAGCGACTACACCCCCACCATGCTGGACGAGCTCACCGCGAGCGGCGAGGTCGTATGGGCCGGGGCGGGCGCGCTGCCCGGCAAGGACGGCTGGGTCACCCTCCACCTCGCCGAGGCCGCCCCGCTGCTGCTGCACGCGCCGCACCCCCTGGAGATCGGCCCCCTCCACCAGACCGTGCTGGACGCGCTGGCCGGGGGCTACGGCCTGTTCTTCCGGCAGATCGCCGAGCAGGTCCGGGCCGCCGGGCACGACGTCCAGGACCCCCAGCTCGCCGAGGCCGTCTGGGACCTGGCCTGGTCCGGCCGGCTCACCGGCGACACCCTCGCCCCGCTGCGCGCCCTGATGGGCTCGGGCCGCACGGCCGGCTCCACCGCCCACCGGGCCAGGCGCGCGGTCCCCCGAGGCCGCTACGGAAGCCTCACCGCCCGCCCCACCGCCTCCCGGAACGGACCGCCCACCGTGGCGGGCCGCTGGTCCCTGCTGCCCGAGCGCGAGCCCGAGCCCACCCACCGCGCCCACGCCCTGGCCCGCACCCTCCTCGACCGCCACGGCGTGGTGACCCGCGGCGCGGTCGCGGCCGAGGGTGTCGAGGGCGGGTTCTCCGCCGCCTATCGCGTGCTGTCCGCCTTCGAGGACAGCGGCCAGGCCCGCCGCGGCTATGTGGTCGAAGGGCTCGGCGCCGCCCAGTTCGCCATGGACGGAGCGGTTGACCGGCTCCGCGCGGTCAGCACGGCCCGTGACACCGGCGACCCCGCCCGCCGCGCCGTCCTCCTCGCCGCGGCCGACCCCGCCAACGCGTACGGGGCGGCCCTCCCCTGGCCCGATCCGCCCGCGGACGCGACCCACCGGCCGGGCCGGAAGGCGGGCTCCCTGGTGGTCCTCGTCGACGGAGAGCTGAGCCTGTACATGGAGCGCGGCGGCAAGACGCTGCTCGCCTGGCATGACGACACCCGGCTCGACGCGGCGGTCGAGGCGCTGGCCCAGGCCGCGCGGGCGGGCTCCCTGGGCACGGTGACCGTGGAGCGGGTCAACGGGGCGGCCGCGCTGTCCTCCCCGACGGGGCGCGCCCTGGAGGCCGCGGGCTTCCACCCCACCCCCCGCGGCCTGCGCCTGCGCCCCTGACCAGCGGGCCCCGGTCCGCCCCGCCGGGCGGCATCATGGACCCATGCCCGAAGGAGATACCGTCTGGCGGACGGCCAAGCGCCTGAACCAGGCCCTGGCGGGCCGGCCGCTCACCGGCTGCGACCTGCGCGTCCCTCGGCTGGCCACGGTCGACCTCGCCGGGCGCCAGGTGATGGACGTCACCGCGCGCGGAAAGCATCTGCTCACCCGTCTGGAGGGCGGCCTGACGCTCCACTCCCATCTGCGGATGGACGGCGCCTGGCATCTGTACGACCCCGGCGAGCGGTGGCGCGGCGGGCCGCTCCACCAGGTCCGCGCCATCCTCAGCACCGCCGAGCGCACGGCCGTCGGCTACCGCCTCCCCGTCCTCGAACTGCTCCGCACCACGGACGAGGACCGGGCCGTCGGACACCTCGGCCCCGATCTCCTCGGCCCCGACTGGGACCCGCACGAGGCCCTGCGCCGGCTTCTCGCCGACCCCGCCCGCCCCCTCGGCGAGGCGCTGCTCGACCAGCGCAACCTCGCAGGGATCGGCAATGTGTACAAGTCGGAGCTGTGTTTCCTGGTGCGCGTCTCCCCATGGCTCCCCATCGGCCAAGTGCCGTCCCCGGAGCGCCTGGTCGCCCTCGCCAAAAGGCTCCTGGAAGCCAACAAGGCCCGGCCGGCCCGCATCACCACGGCCGAGTCGCGCGCCGACCGCCGGCTGTGGGTCTACGGCCGGGCGGGCAAGCCCTGTCTGCGCTGCGGGACGCCCGTACGCATGGAGCAGGGCCGCGCCGACAAGGAGCGCAGCACGTACTGGTGCCCGGCCTGCCAGCCAGGCCCCACCGTCGACGGCTGACCCGACCGACGGACCGACTGCCCGGCCAACCAGCTAATTGACGACCCGTCAGATCCGGTCGTACGGTCACGCCATGACCCTCAACGCGTACGACCTCACCGGCCGCACCGCACTGGTCACCGGCGCGGCCAGCGGAATCGGCCGGGCCAGCGCCGCCCTGCTCGCCGAGGCCGGCGCGACCGTCCACTGCGCGGACCTGGACGGCAAGGGCGCGCAACGGACAGCCGACGACATCACCGCATCCGGGGGCAGCGCCCACGCCCACACCCTCGACGTCGCCGACCGCGCGCAGATCGCCGCCACGGTGGCCGCTGTACGCACCGGCGCACCCCTCGACATCATGGCCAACATCGCCGGGATCATGCACAGCAGCACCGTTCTGGAGACGGACGACGCCGACCTCGACCGCGTCCTGGCGGTCAACTTCAAGGGGGTGCTGTACGGCTGTCAGGAGGCCGCCCGCGCCATGATCGAGCAGGGTACCGGCGGCACCATCGTCACGATGGCCTCCGGCGCCATCGACACCGGCGCACCCGGCCTGCTCTGCTACGGCGTCACGAAGGCCGCCGTCGTCCAACTCACCAAGACCCTCGCCACCGAGGTGGGCCGCCATGGCATCCGCGTCAACGCCGTCGCCCCCGGGTGGATTCGCACGCCCATGACCGACCGCCACAGCGATGAGGAGCAGCGCCTCACGGAAGAGCCGATGGTGCGGCGCACTCCGCTGGGGCGGGTGGGCGAACCGACGGACGTCGCGCACACCGTGCTCCACCTGGCGTCCGACGCCTCATCCTTCATGACCGGCCAGATCCTGCGTCCGAACGGCGGCGTCGCCATGCCCTGGTGACCCCGGCCCTTGCGACCCCGGCCCTGGTGGCCCCGGCCGCGACCCCGACGCGATCCGGCGCACCGACCGCCCCGGGGAGGGACCGCAGTGCACCGGCAGCAGACTCAGCCCCCAGCCGCCCGCCGTCAACGCCCCCTCGACCGGCCCGGTCTGCTCCGGCGCCGCCGCCAGCCGTAGCACCGCCCACCACCACACCCCGCCGAGAGCGAGCGCGACCGCCCACCGGACCGGTCCGCGGCGCTGGTTGTCCGCCCCTCCCACGGCTGCCATCGACTGCCTCCTTCGGCCGACGCTAGACGCCCGCTCACGGACGACGGGAGGGCGCACGGAAGGCTCATGGGCGCGTGTCAGACGTCCCGCGCCCATGAAGTCTGCCCAGCCTCTCCGACACCGCACCCAGCACCGGAGGACCACCGCCGCCCCGGGCGACCGGGCTAGCGGCCGTTGACGTTCTCCGCCTGGAACATCCAGTGATGCTTCTCCAGATCACGCGTGAGCCCGATGAGGATGTCCTGCGTCACGGGATCGGGTTCGGCCGTGGCCTCGATGCGGTCCCGCATACGGGTGATCACGGATCCCAGGCCGACCACCAGGGCCCGCACCGCGTCCCCGTCCTCGGTCCAGCCGGTCCTGGCCGTCTCGATGCCACTGGCCGCGGCCACGGTGGCGGCACGGCCGTCCGGGGGCACCCCGAGCGCCGAGGCCCGCTCCGCGACGGTGTCGGCGTGCGTCCTGGCGGTGCTGACAACGTCGTCCAGTTGCAGATGCACCGAACGGAAACGCGGGCCGACGATGGTCCAGTGGACCTGCTTGCTCACGAGCGCCAGATCGACGAGGTCAACGAGGGCACCCTGCAGCGCGTCGCCGACGACCTTGAGGTTCTCCTCCGAGAGCGGGCTCTTCACCACAGACATCCATCTCCTCCTTTTCGACCTGTTGACTGTTTTTTGAATACCTTTTGGAGCATTTGAGGGCTTTTGGGCCCTCTCCACCTTCCCACAGAGTCACCCGCGCGCGACCGGGCAAACGTCGAGCCCCGGTCGGTGTACTACCGACCGGGGCTCAAAAGCTCTTCGCTGTCAGGGTGCGGCGCGCCAGGGCGCCACGGCGATCAGGCCGCGACCACGTCCACAGCCTCCGCAGGCGCCTTGATGGTCACCCGCTCCTCCGGGACACCCGTCACGGACGTCACGGAAACCGAATTGAGCATGGGCCGCATCGGTGCGGGCACCTTCTCGCTCGCCGCCGCCGACTCCGCCAGCTCCGCGAGCGACAACTCGTCGCTCACCTCTCGCATGACCTGGGACATCCTGACGTCCAGTGCGTCGCAGATCGCGGACAGCAGCTCGGAGGACGCCTCCTTCTGGCCGCGCTCCACCTCTGAGAGATAGCCGAGGGACACCCGGGCGGAGGAGGACACCTCGCGCAGGGTACGGCCCTGGCGCTGGCGCTGCCGGCGCAGCACGTCACCCAGCAGGCGACGGAGCAGAATCATCGCTGGCTCCCTCCTCGGACCTCGGATCCGGATCCTTCACGCCCCACCGTACCGCCTCTTGCTGCGCCCGTGCGGGGAGCGATGTCGTGTTCACTCAGGGCTGCAAACATCAAATCCCCCCGTGTTGTTCCGTATCCTGTGCCCTCGCAGTCGCGATCAATTCCCTCAACAGCAGCTTGACCGCCGCCTCCACGGTCTGTCCACGGATTCCGGCACGGTCTCCGGCCAGCCTCAGCGCCACCCCGGTGGCCGCCCCCGACGGCCCCGCCACGGCCACATGGACCGTGCCCACGGGCTGTCCGTCCTGCGGTGTGGGCCCGGCCACACCCGTGGTCGCCACACCCCAGTCCGCGCCCAGCACCCGCCGCACACCCCGCGCCATCTGCCGGGCGACCTCCGCGTCCACGGCCCCGCGGGCGTCGAGCAGGGCGCCGTCCACGCCCAACAGATCCCGCTTGAGTCCGGTGGCGTACGCGGTCACCGAGCCGCGGAAGGAGCGGGACGCGCCCGGTACGGCGGTCAGCTCGGCGGCCAGCAGCCCGCCGGTCAGCGACTCGGCTACGGCGATGGTCTCCCCGTGCCCCTCCAGCAGCCCCAGCGCCTCGGCCGCCACTCCCCCGACACTCCCGATTCCCTCATTCCCCCCGTGTTCCCCGGTCATCCCACGGACTCCCGCTCCGCGGCCAGGCCGGCCCGGCGCAGCACTATCGCCTGCCGGACGTAGTCGAGGCCGGTGAGCACGGTGAGCGCCACGGCCACGGCCATCACCCAGAAACGCAGGGTGGCCAGCGGCCCGGTGAGCGCCAGAATGTACATGCCGACCGCGACGCCCTGCGCGAGCGTCTTCATCTTCCCGCCCCGGCTGGCCGGAATCACCCCGTGCTTGATCACCCAGAAGCGCATCAGTGTGATCCCGATCTCACGGAAGAGGATCACTCCGGTGACCCACCACGGAAGGTCGGACAGCGCCGAGAGACAGATCAGCGCGGCACCCATGATCGCCTTGTCGGCGATCGGGTCGGCGATCTTGCCGAAGTTGGTGACCAGGTTGTACCGGCGGGCCAGATGCCCGTCGAAGAGGTCAGTGATCATGGCGATGGCGAACGCGGCCCAGGCGAAGGAGCGCCAGGCCGGGTCATACCCACCGTTGTGCAGCATCAACAACACGAACCCGGGCACCAGCAGCAACCGGACCATGGTGAGGATGTTGGCGATGTTCCACAGCCCTACGGGCCGGGCGGCCGCGGCCGGCCGGTGGTGGCCCCCCGCGGCGGAGGCCGGGACTCCGCTCATCTGCCGGCCTCCTCGGAACACGCGCCGCCCGCCGACAGCTCCCCCTGCTCCAGCACCTCGGCGACCAGGTCCACGCCTTCCGTCGCCACCACCTTCGCCGTGACCAGCTGCCCCACGGCAGGCACCGGACCGGTCCCGGACATGGTCAGCAGGGTCTGGCCGTCGGTCTCGGGCGCCTGGTGGGCGGCGCGGCCCGCCAGGGATCCCGCCCCCTCATCAGTGCCGTCGGCGCCGTCGGTGTCCCCGGCGGCGTACGCGTCACCGGACTCCTCGACCAGCACCTCGACCACATCGCCCAGCCGCTCCTCGGCCCGCTGCGCGGTGAGCTCCTCGGCCAGCCGCGAGATATGCGCCAGCCGCTCGGCGACCTCGTCCGGATCGACCTTGTCCTCGTATGTCGCGGCCTCGGTGCCCTCCTCGTCCGAATACCCGAAGACGCCGATGGCGTCCAGCCGGGCCGCGCCGAGGAACCGCTCCAGCTCGGCCAGATCGTCCTCGGTCTCGCCGGGGAAGCCGACGATGAAGTTGGACCGGACACCCGCCTGCGGCGCCTTGGCCCGGATCCGGTCCAGCAGCTCCAGGAAGCGGTCGGTGTCCCCGAAGCGGCGCATCGCCCGCAGCACCGAGGGGGCGGAGTGCTGGAAGGACAGATCGAAGTACGGCGCGACCTTCTCGGTCGACGTGAGCACGTCGATCAGCCCGGGCCGCATCTCGGCGGGCTGGAGATAGCTGACCCGGATCCGCTCGATGCCGTCCACCGCGGCCAGCTCGGGCAGCAGCGTCTCCAGCAGCCGGATGTCGCCGAGGTCCTTGCCGTACGAGGTGTTGTTCTCGGAGACCAGCATGATCTCCTTCACGCCCTGCTCGGCCAGCCAGCGTGTCTCGCCCAGTACGTCGGAGGGTCTGCGGGAGATGAAGGACCCGCGGAAGGACGGGATGGCGCAGAAGGAGCACCGCCGGTCGCAGCCGGAGGCCAGCTTGACGGAGGCCACCGGGCTGCTGCCCAGTCTGCGGCGCAGCGGGGCCCGGGGCCCGGAAGCCGGGGCCACGCCCGCGGGCAGATCCTCGGGCGCGGGCAGGTCCTCGGGCGCGGGAGCGGCCTCGGCCTGCGCATGGCCCGGCAGGGCGACCTCGGCGGCCCCCTGCCGCTCGGCCGGGCTGACGGGCAGCAGCTTGCGCCGGTCGCGCGGCGTGTGCGAGGCGTGGATCCCACCCGACAGGATGGTCTGCAGCCGGTCCGAGATATGGGCGTAATCGTCGAAGCCGAGCACCCCGTCGGCCTCGGGCAGCGCCTCCGCCAGCTCTTTTCCGTACCGCTCGGCCATGCAGCCGACGGCGACCACGGCCTGGGTGCGGCCGTGGTCCTTCAGGTCGTTGGCCTCCAGCAGGGCGTCGACCGAGTCCTTCTTGGCCGCTTCTACGAATCCACAGGTGTTGACGACGGCGACATCAGCATCGGCGGCTTCCTCGACGAGCTCCCAGCCGTCCGCCGCCAAGCGGCCTGCGAGCTCCTCCGAGTCCACCTCGTTACGGGCGCAGCCAAGAGTGACAAGGGCGACGGTGCGGCGTTCGGACATGGGCTCAGACTACTTCGTCGCGCCGACACCTCCCGCTGCCAGGGCTCCCGTCCGGCTGTCGGCTCAGCCCGCCTCGGGATCTCCCTTGGTGTAGCTCAGCCGCTGGACCTGCCCGTTGGCCGCCAGATCCTTGACCTCCTTGCCATTCACGAACAGCTTGATGGCCTGGGCGTTGCCGAGCACCAGATCGATCCGCTTGCTGTCGCTGAAGGTCTTGGAGTCGCCCTGGCGCAGCAGGCCCTCGTGGATCAGCCGTCCGTTGTGGTCCTGGGCGGAGATCCAGCTTTGTCCGTTCTCCGCGGTCAGCCTGACCGTGACCTTGTCCGCCGGAACACCCGCGATGGCGCTGTCAGAAGGCTCGGGCTTCTGGTCGGCCGGCTTGGTGGGGGTCGGCTTGGCGGTGGGCTTGGTGGTCGGCGGCTTGGCCGTCGTGCTCTCCTCGGCGACCGTGGAGCCGCCGTCCCCCTTTCCGCCGTTCTCGCCGCTGAAGAGCGTGAAGCCGACGAATCCGACCACCGCGACGATCGCCGCGACCATGGCGGCCGTCCAGTTGGGGCGGCGGGGCTCGGGGCGGATCCGCTCGGCCTCGAACACCGGCGCCGCCAGCGTCGGCTCCGGGCGGCCTCCGTGCTCGGCGTCGTACTGGGCGACCAGGGCGTCCGGATCGAGGCCGACGGCGCGGGCGAGCACGCGGATATGCCCTCTGGCGTATACGTCGCCGCCGCACCGCGCGTAGTCGTCCTGCTCGATGCCTTGCAGCAGGGGAACGCGCACCCGGGTGGTCGTACTGACCTCGTCGACGGTCAGCCCCGCGGCGATGCGGGCCTGCTGGAGGGCGCGACCGACCGAAGGCCGGTCGTCTTCTGGCGAGTTGCCGGGGGAGTTGCCGATGGACACGGGGGCGCCTTTCGAGCGTGTAGCCACCTGCTGGAGGTTCAGTTTAGGGGTGGGGCGAAAGGGTCGGGCAAGCGGGAGGACGGAGTTTGTCCGCCATCAGGATTGCCGTATGACCACCATCGTGGGACATCCCTTCGCCACCTCCCTCAACTTGACGTATCGGCAGGGGAAACGGTTGCCCGCCGATTCCTTATGGGTGAGCCTCCCCGCGGATCACCGCGAGCACTCCATCCAATTCATCCGGTTTGACCATTACATCGCGCGCCTTGGAGCCCTCGCTCGGGCCGACGATCCCCCGCGACTCCATGAGGTCCATCAGTCGGCCCGCCTTGGCGAAGCCGACCCGCAGCTTGCGCTGGAGCATCGACGTCGACCCGAACTGTGTGGAAACGACCAGCTCAGCGGCCTGGCACAGCAGGTCCAGATCGTCGCCGATGTCCTCGTCGATCTCCTTCTTCTTCGCCGTCCCGACGGTGACGTCGTCGCGGAAGACGGGCGCCATCTGTGCCTTGCAGTGCTCGACAATGGCGGCGACCTCCTCCTCCGTGACGAAGGCGCCCTGCATCCGGACCGGCTTGCTCGCGCCCATCGGCAGGAACAGGCTGTCGCCCTTGCCGATCAGCTTCTCGGCGCCGGCCTGATCCAGGATCACCCGGCTGTCGGCCAGCGAGGAGGTGGCGAAGGCGAGCCGTGAGGGCACGTTCGCCTTGATCAGGCCGGTGACGACGTCCACGGACGGCCGCTGGGTGGCCAGCACCAGATGGATGCCCGCCGCGCGGGCCAGCTGGGTGATGCGGACGATCGAGTCCTCGACGTCCCGGGGCGCGACCATCATCAGGTCGGCGAGCTCGTCGACGATCACCAGCAGATACGGGTAGGGCTTGAGCTCACGCTCGCTGCCGTCCGGCTGCTTCACCTTGCCGGCGCGGACCGCCGCGTTGAAGTCGTCCACATGCCGGAAGCCGAACGCCGCGAGGTCGTCGTAGCGCAGGTCCATCTCCCGTACGACCCACTGCAGGGCCTCGGCGGCGCGCTTGGGGTTGGTGATGATCGGCGTGATCAGATGCGGGATGCCCTCGTACGCGGTCAGCTCCACGCGCTTGGGGTCGACCAGCACCATCCGCACATCGTCCGGGGTGGCGCGCACCATGACCGAGGTGATCAGGCAGTTGATGCACGACGACTTTCCGGAGCCGGTGGCGCCGGCCACCAGCACATGGGGCATGGCCGCCAGGTTGTGCGCGACATAGCCGCCCTCGACGTCCTTGCCGAGCGCGACGATCATCGGGTGGTCGTCGCCGACGGAGTCGGCCGAGCGCAGCACGTCCCCCAGCCGGACCATCTCACGGTCGCTGTTGGGGATCTCGATGCCCACGGCGGACTTGCCGGGGATCGGGCTGATGATGCGCACATCGGGGCTGGCGACGGCGTAGGCGATGTTCTTGGTCAGCGCCGTGATCCGCTCGACCTTCACCGCGGGGCCCAGCTCCACCTCGTAGCGGGTGACCGTCGGGCCGCGGGTGAAGCCGGTGACGGACGCGTCCACCTTGAACTCGGTGAAGACGTTCGACAGCGAGGCGACGACGGCGTCGTTGGCCGGGCTGCGGCTCTTGCCGGGCCCGCCGCGCTCCAGCAGCTCGAGCGAGGGCAGGGCATAGGTGATGTCGCCGGAGAGCTGCAGCTGCTCGGCGCGCGGCGGCAGCGGCTCGGAGAGCTCGGGCGCGGGCCGGGTCAGGTCGGGGACGACGGCCGCCTGCTCCCCCTCGTCGACCCCCTCTGGCCCCTTTGGCCGATCGGGCCGCTTCCGCTTGCCCACCGTGGCGCCCGCCTTGCCGGTCTGCTCGGCGTCGCGCGCACCCGGCACCGCGCCCGTGTCGGACCCGGTGCCCCGGTCGGTGGAGATTCCGCTGCTGAGCCCGGCGACCAGCGGTGAGGGCTGGACGCCGTGCAGCACCGCCCCGTCCAGGGCCGCGGCAGCGGCGGCCGCCACGTCCACGGCGTCCATCGGGCGGTCGAGCGGCGGCTGCGCGGACGGCGCGCGGCGCGTCCGCCGGCGCTTGCGCAGCGTCTCCTCCTCGGCCCGCTCCGGGTCGCCGGCACTCTGTGGGCCCCCCTGACCCGCCGAGGCCCGCCGAGGCCGTCTGGCGGGCGTCTCGCGCCATTCCTCGGCGTACTCCCCGGCGCCGTACGGCTCGTAGTCGTCGTAGGCCCCGTAGTCCTCGTCGTCGGCCTGGTACTCGGCGGGGCGCTCCCGTACGAGGCCGAGCTTGACGCCGAGCCGGCGCAGCCGCTGCGGGATGGCGGCGACCGGCGTCGCGGTGACGACCAGCAGCCCGAAGACGGTGAGCAGCACCAGCAGCGGTACGGCCAGCACCTCGCCCATCGCGAGGATCAGCGGCCGGGACGCCGCCCAGCCGACGAGGCCGCCCGCATCCTGGATCGCCTGGGTGCCCTGGCCGCGGCCCGGCGCCCCGCAGGCGATGTGGATCTGCCCGAGCACGCCGATCACCAGGGCGGACAGGCCGATGACGATCCGTCCGTTCGCCTCCGGCTTCTCGGGGTGGAGGATCAGCCGGACCGCAATGGCGCCCAGCAGTATCGGCACGACCAGGTCGAGCCGGCCGAAGGCGCCGGTGACCAGCACCTCGACCAGGTCGCCGACCGGGCCCTGGAGATTGGACCAGGTGCCGACCGCGACGATCAGGGCCAGGGCGAGCAGCAGCAGCGCGCTGCCGTCCTTGCGGTGGGCCGGGTCCAGCCCCTTCGCGCCGCGCCCTATGCCGCGGAACAGCGCCGCGACGCCGCGGGCCAGGCCCATCCATACGGCGCGCGCCACGCGCAACACCCCGCTGGTGGGGTTGGGCGCCGGCTTGGGGGGCGCGGCCTTGGCGGCGGCCTTCTTCGGCGCGGCCTTCTTCGCGGGCGCGGCGGACTTCTTGGCAGGCGCCTTCTTGGCAGCCGCTTTCTTCGCGGGTGCCTTCTTGGCGGCGCCCCCGGACTGCCCGGCGCGCTTCTTCGAGGTGCCCGCCGTGCTCTGGGAACCCTTGCCGGACGTACGAGAGGCCATGAGGGCGAGATTACCCGCGTCCGCCGTACGGAGCACGCATACGGCGGTGGCAGGCGTCACTCACGTCACGCCACTCACATCACGCCCGTGACGGCCCCGGCGGCCCTGGCGGGCGGAAGGGCGCGGGGTGACAGGGCATCAAGGCGACGGGACGTCACGGCCAGGGCGCCGCAAGGAGCGTGACCGCGCGCCGCTCAGGCCTGCGAGGGCATCGGGCTCGCCCCACCGCCGGCGCCGGGCTCCAACGCGTCCAGCGCCCGCCGCAGTCCGGTCAGTTTCCGCTCCAGATGGGCGGCGGTCGCCACAGCGGCCGCGTCCGCGGACTCGTCCAGCTGCTTCGACAGCGCCTCGGCCTGCTCCTCCACCGCGGCCAGCCGCGCGGACAGCTCGGCCAGCAGCCCCGCCGCCTCCTTGGCGTCCTCCCCGGTGGACTGGCCGCCCTCCAACTGCAGCCGCAGCAGCGAGGCCTGCTCCCTCAGCTGGCAGTTCTTCATATACAGATCGACGAACACCGAGACCTTCGCGCGCAGCACCCATGGGTCGAACGGCTTGGAGATGTAGTCGACCGCGCCCGCCGCATATCCGCGGAAGGTGTGATGCGGACCATGGTTGATCGCGGTGAGAAAGATGATCGGAATGTCACGGGTCCGCTCCCGCCGCTTGATATGCGCGGCGGTCTCGAAACCGTCCATCCCCGGCATCTGGACGTCCAGCAGGATGACCGCGAAGTCGTCCGTCAGCAGCGCCTTGAGCGCTTCCTCCCCTGACGATGCCCGTACCAGCGTCTGATCGAGCGCGGAGAGAATGGCCTCCAGCGCCAGCAGATTCTCCGGCCGGTCATCGACCAGGAGGATCTTGGCCTTCTGAACCATGGCCCGTCCTCCTCGCCCCGGCATGGGGCCTCCCCTGCTCGAAGAGCTCGGGGAAGCGCCGGGCGCCGCCCCGGGGGACGACTCCCTTGCGCCGCCCGTCCTTGTGCCGGTCATGGTAGCCGCACCCCGCTGTTCGCCACACCCTGTCACCGCGATGTCACTGTGCACGTAGCAGAAACGCGGTAAGAGACCAGAAGGTTCCCCGAACACGGTGTTCCCACACGTGTTCGGCGACACTCAGTCAACAGCCTTGCGGCCGCCGCGTTCCCGCCGGTCACTCCGCACCCATCCACTGTTCCATGACCGCGAGGAGATGGTCCGTGTCGACGGGCTTGGTCACATAATCCGACGCACCGGCCTGGATGCTCTTCTCCCGGTCGCCCTTCATCGCCTTCGCGGTGAGGGCGATGATCGGCAGCCCGGCGAACTGCGGCATCCGGCGGATCGCCGCCGTCGTGGCGTAACCGTCCATCTCCGGCATCATGATGTCCATCAGGACGAGTACGACGTCGTCATGCTGCTCCAGCACCTCGATGCCCTCCCGGCCGTTCTCGGCGTAGAGCACCTGCAGCCCGTGCTGTTCCAGCACGCTGGTGAGCGCGAACACATTGCGGATGTCGTCGTCGACGATCAGCACCTTCTCGCCGTTGAACCCGCCCGCCGGCTCCGGCGCTACCAGGTCCTGACCACCCAACAGCCAGGGCTCGGGCGCCTCCGTACGCCGCGGGGCCGGGCGGCGGCCCGGCCGGCCCAGGGCCGCCCCGCCGGCCTCCTCCTGAGGCGCGACCCGCCGACCGCTCCGGTAGCCCCCCGCGCCGCCGCGCGCCCGCTGCTGGCGCGCCGCCACGGGCACCGAAGGCTCCCGCACGGCCTCCTGCGGCTCCGCGGCGCCCTCCTCGCCCGCGGCCTCGGCGCCGCTGTCCAGGACGGCCTCCAGGGCCAGCGCGGGCTCTCCGACGGGGCCGAGCTGCGGGTAGCCCTGAGGCGGCAGCTGGCTGGGGTGGAGCGGCAGGTACAGCGTGAAGGTCGAGCCGCGGCCCGGCTCGCTGGCGGCGTGGATCTCACCGCCGAGCAGCCGGGCGATCTCCCGGCTGATGGACAGGCCGAGGCCGGTGCCGCCGTACTTGCGGCTGGTGGTGCCGTCGGCCTGCTTGAACGCCTCGAAGATCACCCGCATCTTGCTGCTCGCGATGCCGATACCGGTGTCCGTGACCGAGAACGCGATCATCTCGGCGTCCGGGTCGCGCAGCGCGCCGTGCTCCAGCAACTGCTCCCGGATCCCGTCGGGCACATCCGCGCCCGCGGGCCTGATGACCAGCTCCACGGCGCCGGTGTCGGTGAACTTCACCGCGTTGGACAGCAGGTTGCGCAGCACCTGCAGCAGCCGCTGCTCATCGGTGTGCAGCGTCGCCGGAAGCTCCGGGGAGACCCGTACGGAGAAGTCCAGGCCCTTCTCCGCGGTCAGCGGCCTGAACGTCGCCTCCACGTAGTCGACGAGCTGGATCAGGGCGATACGGGTCGGGCTGACGTCCATCTTGCCCGCCTCGACCTTCGACAGGTCCAGGATGTCGTTGATCAGCTGGAGCAGGTCCGAGCCCGCGCCGTGGATGGTCTCGGCGAACTCCACCTGCTTGGGCGAGAGATTGCCGTCGGCGTTGTCGGCCAGCAGCTTGGCGAGGATCAGCAGGGAGTTGAGCGGGGTGCGCAGCTCATGCGACATGTTCGCCAGGAACTCGCTCTTGTAGCGCATCGAGACGGCAAGTTGCTCGGCGCGCTCCTCCAGCACCTGCCGGGCCTCTTCGATCTCGGTGTTCTTGACCTCGATATCGCGGTTCTGCCGCGCCAGCAGCGCCGCCTTCTCCTCCAGCTCCGCGTTGGAGGCCTGCAGCGCCTTCTGCCGGTTCTCCAGCTCGGCGGACCGCTCGCGCAGCTGCTCGGTGAGCTCCTGCGACTGCTTGAGCAGCACCTCGGTCTTGGTGTTGACGCTGATGGTGTTGACGCTGGTGCCGATCATCTCGGCGATCTGGTTGAGGAAGTCCCGCTGGATCTGGGTGAAGGGCTGGAAGGAGGCCAGCTCGACCACGCCGAGGAGCTGGCTCTCGAACAGCACCGGCAGCACGATCACATTGGCGGGGGCGGCCTCGCCCAGGCCCGAGGAGATCTTCAGGTAGTTCGGCGGCACCCGCTCGATCAGGATGCTGCGCTTCTCCACCGCGACCGTGCCGATGAGCGAGTCGCCCGGCCGGAAGGTGGTCGGCATGGTGCCCTTGGAGTAGCCGTAACTGCCGATCAGGCGCAGCTCGTACGCGTCCTCGTCACTGTCGGCGCCGCCCTCGTCGGTCGGCATCGCCAGGAAGAACGCGCCATGCTGCGCTGAGACCACCGGGGTCAGCTCGCTCATGATCAGCCGGGCCACGTCCGCCAGATCGCGCCGCCCCTGCATCAGACCGGAGATACGGGCCAGGTTGCCCTTGAGCCAGTCCTGCTCCTCGTTGGCGAGCGTCGTCTCCCGAAGATTGGCGATCATGGTGTTGATGTTGTCCTGGAGGACCTGGATCTCGCCCGCGGCATCCACATCGATCTTGAGGTTGAGGTCGCCGCGGGTCACCGCGGTGGCGACCTCGGCGATGGCGCGCACCTGACGGGTCAGGTTGCCCGCCATCTCGTTCACCGACTCGGTCAGGTCCTTCCAGGTACCGGCCACGTCCCGCACCCGCGCCTGCCCGCCCAACTGCCCCTCGGTGCCCACCTCACGGGCCACCCGGGTGACCTGGTCGGCGAACGACGACAGCTGGTCGACCATCGTGTTGATCGTCGTCTTGAGCTCCAGGATCTCGCCCCGGGCCTCGATGTCGATCTTCTTCGTCAGATCACCCTGGGCGATCGCCGTGGTGACCATCGCGATGTTGCGGACCTGCCCGGTCAGGTTGGACGCCATCGAGTTCACGGACTCGGTGAGGTCCTTCCAGGTCCCCGAGACGCCGGGCACCCGCGCCTGGCCGCCGAGGATGCCGTCGGTGCCCACCTCGCGCGCCACCCGGGTGACCTCGTCCGCGAACGACGACAGCGTCGTCACCATCGTGTTGACGGTGTCGGCGAGCTGTGCGACCTCGCCCCGCGCCTCGACCGTCACCTTCTTCGTCAGATCCCCGTTGGCGACCGCGGCCGAGACCTGGGAGATGTTGCGCACCTGAATGGTGAGGTTGTTGGCCATCAGGTTGACGTTGTTGCTCAGGTCCTTCCAGATGCCGGTCACACCCGGCACCCGCGCCTGACCACCCAGCTGGCCCTCCGTACCCACCTCACGGGCCACCCTGGTGACCTGCTCCGCGAACGACGACAGCTGGTCCACCATCGTGTTCACGGTCGTGACGAGCTCCAGGATCTCGCCCTTGGCGTCGACCGTGATCTTCTTCGACAGATTGCCCTTGGCGACCGCCGTGGTCACCTCGGCGATGGAGCGCACCTGGGAAGTCAGGTTGTCGGCCATGCCGTTCACCGACTGGGTGAGGTCCTTCCAGGTGCCGGAGACCCCCTGCACCTCGGCCTGCCCGCCCAGTTGGCCCTCCGTACCCACCTCGCGGGCCACCCTGGTGACCTCCTCGGCGAACGAGGACAGCTGGTCGACCATGGTGTTCAGGGTGTTCTTGAGCTCCAGGATCTCGCCGCGCGCATCCACCTCGATCTTCTGCGACAGGTCACCGCGCGCCACCGCCGTGGCGACCTGCGCGATGCTGCGGACCTGGGCGGTCAGATTGCCCGCCATGCTGTTCACCGAATCGGTCAGGTCGCGCCAGACGCCCGCCACGCCGGGCACCCGCGCCTGCCCGCCAAGACGGCCCTCCGTGCCCACCTCGCGGGCGACCCGGGTCACCTGCTCGGCGAAGTCGGAGAGCTGATCGACCATCGTGTTGATGGTGTTCTTCAGCTCCAGGATCTCGCCGCGGGCGTCCACCTCGATCTTCTGCGACAGATCGCCGCGCGCCACCGCCGTGGTCACCTGCGCGATTCCGCGTACCTGCGAAGTCAGGTTCCCCGCCATGGAGTTGACGGAGTCGGTCAGGTCCTTCCAGGTGCCGCTGACGCCGTCGACCCGGGCCTGACCGCCAAGACGGCCCTCGGTGCCCACGTCCCGGGCCATCCGCGTGACCTGGTCGGCGAAGGACGACAGCTGGTCCACCATCGTGTTCACGGTGTTCTTCAGCTGGAGCATCTCGCCGGAGACGTCCACGGTGACCTTCTGCGACAGATCGCCGTTGGCGACCGCCGTCGTCACCTGCGCGATGTTGCGGACCTGTCCGGTGAGGTTACGGAACGCGGTGTTCACCGAATCGGTGAGATCCTTCCACGTTCCCGCCGCACCCGGCACCTGCGCCTGACCGCCGAGCTCGCCCTCGACGCCGATCTCCCGCGCCACCCGCGTCACCTCGGCGCCGAAGGACTGCAGCTGGTCGACCATCGTGTTGACGGTGTTCTTCAGCTCCAGCATCTCGCCGGCCACATCGACCGTGACCTTCTGCGACAGATCGCCGTTGGCGACCGCCGTCGTCACCTGCGCGATGTCCCGCACCTGCGCGGTGAGGTTACGGAACGCGGTGTTCACCGAATCGGTGAGATCCTTCCACGTTCCCGCCGCACCCGGCACCTGCGCCTGACCGCCCAGCAGGCCCTCGGCCCCGACCTCGCTGGCCACCCGCGTCACCTCGTCCGCGAAGGTGCGCAGCGTCTCGGTCATCGTGTTGATCGTCTCGGCGAGCTGAGCGACCTCGCCGCGCGCGCTCACCGTCACCTTCTGCGACAGATCGCCATTGGCGACCGCCGTGGTGACCTGGGCGATCCCGCGCACCTGGGCGGTGAGGTTCCCGGCCATCAGGTTCACGGAGTCCGTGAGGTCCTTCCACACCCCCGCCACGCCGGGGACCTTCGCCTGACCGCCCAGCTCGCCCTCGGTACCCACCTCGCGGGCGACCCGCGTCACCTCCGAGGCGAAGGACGACAGCTGGTCCACCATCGTGTTGACGGTGTTTTTCAGTTCGAGCATCTCGCCGGCCACGTGAACCGTGACCTTACGGGACAGATCACCCTTGGCCACCGCCGTGGTCACGAGAGCGATGTCCCGTACCTGAGCGGTGAGCCGGGACGCCATCGTGTTGACGGACTCCGTGAGGTCCTTCCAAGAACCCGACATTCCGCGCACCCGGGCCTGGCCACCGAGTTTGCCCTCGGTGCCCACCTCGCTGGCCACCCGGGTCACCTCGTCGGCGAACGCCGACAGCTGATCCACCAGGCCGTTGACCGTACGGCCGACCTTGAGGAACTCCCCGCGCAGCGGATGCGCCGAGCCGTCCGCCCCCTGCGAGCGCAGATCCATCCGCTGCTCCAAGTCGCCCTCGGAGACCGCCGACAGCACCCGGCCGACCTCGGAGACGGGGCGCACGAGATCATCCACCAGCGCATTGGAGGCATCGATGGCGGCCGCCCACGAGCCCTCGCACGCCCCCATTTCCAGCCGCTCCGTGAGTTTTCCCTCACGTCCGACCACCCGCCGCACCCGCGCCAGCTCGCCTGTGAGCTGCAGATTACGGTCGGCGACCTCGTTGAAGATCGCCGCGATCTCGGACATCACACCTTCGCCCGAGACCGTCAGGCGCTTGCGGAAGTTCCCGTCCCGCATGGCCGTCATCGCCGTCAGCAGCCGGTTCAGGGCTGCCGTGTCCACTTCTGTCGTCCCATTGCTCCGGGACCGTCCGCCTTTCGCGCGCGTGCTCGTGCCTCGCGTCGCAGCGCCAGACTCCACCGTGTCCCTCCCGCAGGGTTGACCGTCGTCCTCGGGTTCTTCTTCCAGCCTGCCCAGTGTTTCACCATGGCCCAACCAGGCCATAACAGTTCGGCAGCATCGCATACCCCCGGAAGCACACTCTGGCTCCCGACAGCACACTCTGGGGTGGAATCAGCCCCCACCGGCATTCGCGGAAGCGGCGGAGGTAAGTAACCTGGCATCCGGCCAGGCATCGGAGGGGCGCTGCGACATGGGTGAGCAGATCGCCGAGACACGTATGAGGAGACCTGTGATCACCGCGCGGGCTGCCGCCACCTTCGAACCGGTGGGACGCTCGGTCGCCTCCGCCCGCACCTTCGTCCGCGACACCCTCCAAGGGTGGGGCCTCACCGACATCGTCGACGACGCTGTCGTCCTGACCAGCGAATTGGTCACCAACGCCGTCGTGCACTCCGGGACGGCCGCCGACGTGGTCTGCGTCCGCGCCGAGACCGGCGCGCGCATCGAGGTCACCGACCGCTACCCGGAGCGCGAGCTCCCGCTGCAGACCACCAGCCGCCCCATCAGCAACCCCGACCGCGAGGGCGGCCGGGGCCTGCTGCTGTGCGCCGCGCTCGCCTCCCGCTGGGGCGTCGAGTACACCGCCACCCACAAGCAGGTGTGGTTCCACCTCGAATTCCCGGACCGCCTGGCCGGCACCCGCTCGGCCGGCCCCGCCCTGCCCGCCGAAGCCCTGCCTGTCACCGACGCCCGGGTCCGCGTCGCGGTCACCCAGATCGACCGCACCGGCCTCATCAGCGCCTGGAACGACGACGCACAGGAACTGTTCGGCTACGCGGCGGATCAGATCGTCGGCAAACCCCTCACCGACCTCGCGGCCTGGCCGCACACCCCCGGCACCGGCACCGGAGTCGCCGAGGCCCTGCAGCTCTCCCGCTGGGAGGGCTCGTACGGCATCCGGGGCGCCGACGGCCGCGTCATCCCCGTATACGCCTCCCACCTCCGCGTCCGCGACGCCGACGGCGATCCGTCCACCGTCTGCCTGCTGGTGCGCGAGCGCGAGCGCGCGGTGCTCCAGAGCCCGCAGCGTGCCCCCGGGGCCGACGCCGTGGACAGCGCCGAGCGCGGCCCGGCCGCCGACGCCTTCGAGGTCTCCATCGGCTCCCCCGCCCCTGACGACCTCGACGGGCTGCTCCAGCGCACCGTCGAGCGCGCCCGCGACATGCTCGACGGCGACGCCGCCTATCTGCTGCTCGCGACCGACGACGAGACGGAACTGGAGGTCCGCGCCTCCACCGGGCTCACCTCCGCCCGCCAGCGCTTCGCCCGCGTCCCCGTCGAGGCCGGCACCGGCCGCTACGGCTCGGCCCGGATGCCCGCCGTCCACGAAGACCTCTCCATCGTGCCGGGCGCCGTCCCACTCCTCGCCAACACCGGTCTACGCTCGGTCGTCACCGTCCCGCTGAAGGTCGAGGGCCGGCTCACCGGCTCCCTCGGCGTCGCCTCCGAGTCCGCCGGCCGGTACAGCAACGAGGAAGCGCTACGGCTGCAGTTCGCCGCGGACCGCATCGCCCTCGCCGTCGAACGCGCACGGCTCACCGAACTGGAGCGGCTGCGCCGTAACTCCCTCTCCTTCCTCGTCGAGGCCTCCGATCTGCTCGCCGGAACGCTCGACCGCGACCAGACGCTCGCCCTCATGGCCCAGATGACCGTGCCCACGCTGGCCAACTGGTGCGCCGTCTACACCGTGGCCGACCCCGCCTCCGACCCCGAGCTGTCCTATGTGCTGCACGAGGACGAGGAGCGCATCGACGGCCTCAAGGCCCTGCTGACGAAGATCGAGCCGCCCGAGCAGGTACGCATCGGCGGCGCCCGCCTGTGGACCGCCCCCTCCCAGGCCGCCCACGCCGCGGCGCTGCGCACCTCGCTGCGCGGCCTGAGCCTCGGCGACGCCGCCCGCCCCTCCTCCGGCCCCAGCGCCTCGCTCGCCACCGCCTCGGCGGTCGGCGGCGAGACCGTGGTGCTGCCACTGGTCGCCCGCAACCGCGTCATCGGCATGCTCACCCTCGGCAAGTCCACCGACGGGCACTTCCGCCAGGAGAACCTGGAACTCGCCGAAGACCTCTCCCGCAGGGCGGCCCTCGCCCTCGACAACGCCCGGCTGTACTCGGAGCGCACGGCCATCAGCCAGTCCCTCCAGCGCAGCCTGCTGCCGCCCGAACTGCCCGACGTCACCGGCGTGGAGGTCGAAGTCATCTACCGCGCGGCGGGCGAGGGCAACGAGGTCGGCGGCGACTTCTACGACCTCTTCCCGATTCGCGACGGCGCGTACGGCTTCGCCATCGGCGACGTCTGCGGCACCGGCCCCGAGGCCGCCGCGGTCACCGGCCTGGCCCGCCATGCGCTACGGCTGCTCGCCCGCGAGGGCTTCGGCGGCCCGGCCGTGCTCGAACGTCTCAACACCGCCATCCTCGACGAGGGCGCCCGCAGCCGCTTTCTGACGCTCCTTTACGGGGAGCTGTGGCCGCAGGAGGACGGCAGCGCCGAGCTGAAGGTCGTCTGCGCGGGCCACCCGCTGCCCCTGCGGCTGCGCCAGGACGGCTCCGTGGAGCCCGCGGCCGAACCCCAGCCGCTGCTCGGCGTGATGGAAGATCTCGAACTGTACGAGCAGACCGTCACCCTCGACCCGGGCGACGTCCTGCTGTGCGTCACCGACGGCGTGACTGAGCGCCGCGAGGGCAGCCGGATGCTCGGCGACGACGGCCTCGTCGACGTACTGACGACCTGCACCGGTCTGACGGCCGGCGCGGTGGCCTCCCGGGTGCTGCGCGCGGTGGAGCGGTTCGCGGCCCAGCCGCCGTCCGACGACATGGCCATCCTGGCCATGCGCGTCCCCGAGCCGCACGACGCCTGAGACACCTCGGAGAATTCGACGAACATGACGAAGGCCCCCGCCAATTGGCGAGGGCCTTGTGTCGTGAAAAGGAGAGCCCCAATACGGAATCGAACCGTAGACCTTCTCCTTACCATGGAGACGCTCTGCCGACTGAGCTATTGGGGCGCGTCGACGGAATAAATCATACCCCGAAGATCAGGGTGCTCCGTGCCACTGCGCCAACGGCCGTCGGCAAGCCGCCGTTAAGCTGCCGCCTGAAGTACCCCGCCGAGCGCATTGCACGCGGACACCACACGCTGCAGCTCCCGCCGTGTCATCGCCGCGTCGATCGGCAAAGCCAGACATTCATCGGCGGCCCGCTCGGTCTCCGCGAGCCACAAATCCCGCCGGAATCGCGCGGTGCGGTGAGCCGGCGTCTGTACGGGAACGTGGCACATAACACCGCGGGAACGCAGCGTACGGGCGAAGGCGTCACGGTCCGGCCTGCCATTCCCCGGAACGCGCACCACGTACTGCTGGTAGGTGTGCCGAACCCCGGTCGCCACGCAGGGGGTGATCACACCGCGCAGCCTGCCGTTCAGATACGCCGCGTTCGCCTGCCGCCGCAGCATCTCGGCATCCGGCTCGGGCCGCGCCCCGTGCTCGATGACGCGCAGGCCGTGCCGCTTGCCGAGTTCACCCAGGCGGACCATGTCGGCCGGGTGCCCGAAGGTGTGCACCACGATGACGGCAGCGGTCTGGGGCGTCAGCGCATCCGCCGCCGCGGCCGGGTCTATGCAGTAGGTATTGGCGTCGATATCCACGAAGACCGGCCGGGCCCCGGCCAGCAGAACCGCTTCCGCGGCCTCGGGGGTGCCGTACGACGGCACCACCACCTCGTCACCCGGCCGTACGCCCGACCGGGTGAGCTCTTGCACCAGCTCGTCCGCAGGAGTCCCCATGGCTGGCATCGTGCCCAGGCAACATGAACACCGAGTGGCCCGCAGCACAACAAAAGAGAGCTCTGTCAGGAACCAATGTTCCCAGCAGAGCTCTCTCTAAGAATTGTTCGGCGGCGTCCTACTCTCCCACAGGGTCCCCCCTGCAGTACCATCGGCGCTGAAAGGCTTAGCTTCCGGGTTCGGAATGTAACCGGGCGTTTCCCTAACGCA